>CAYFGH010000072.1:4426-5522 GCA_964342735.1 uncultured Aquificaceae bacterium | reverse complement strand
AACCCACTCCAAACGCCAGCTGAAATAGCCCCAGAGTGGTATTTGAAGGGATACTACGCAATATTCAGGTCTATACCAAACAAGTTTATAGGTTTTGTGACCTTTAACCTGGTTCTGGCTCTGATACTTTTACTGCCATGGCTTGATTTCTCCCCTATAAGGAGTGCCAGAAGAAGACCTCTGTTTTTCATAATGTATATAGTTTTTATGATAGCGGGTGCCGGTCTTACTATAGTGGGTACTTTGCCTGCTACACCTGAAGTAGCCCATATAGGTTTGTTCCTGACAGCACTTTTGTTCCTGTTCTTCATATCCTTGCCCGTGATATCTTTTATAGAGCTTGGCTATGCAAAGGCTAAAGGTCTTCAGTATTCTGAAGCTAAAGGGGGTGAACAATGAGTTTAGGAAACATCCTTAAGACTATATTCTTTACAGTGTTTGTAGTGGGGTTTTTCTTTATCATATGGGTGAAAAATCCATTTGTACAGGAGCAGGAATACCCTCTTCCAGCACAGTACAGGGCTATGATATACAGCGATGATCCTAAGATAATAGCCGCTGGTCGTCAGATAGTTACCCAGCAGTGTGCGGCTTGCCATTCCCTCAGATACGACGGAGTTTACCCGCTCTCTGTGAAATCGGATCCAAACTTCCCCACCATCATAAAAGAGTTTGCAAAACCAATACCTTCTGATAGCCTTCTTGCACCTTTCCATCAAAAGACGAAAGGTTTTGCTATGTATCTACCAGAGGATGTTTATAATGCAGCTTTTTCATCTGAGCTTCATACTCTAAAATCCCAGTTTGGTAAGGTACCACCAGACTTGTCCACTATGTATCTTGCCAGAGGTCCAGAGTATCTGTTCAACTGGGTACAAGACCCTGGAAAGATATTGCCCGGTACCGCTATGCCACCGATTTTACACGGTCAACCAAAAGAGGCTGCTGAAGTGGTGGCTTATTTAAGAGCTGTAGACGAGCCATCTCCAGCTGAGCAAACAAGACGCTTTGAGATGGGCGTGGTGACACTTGCCTTCTTGATACTCTTTGGTATAGCGATATACATCTATAGAGGAAGACTCTTAGACAAGATGGG
>CAYFGH010000072.1:0-4326 GCA_964342735.1 uncultured Aquificaceae bacterium | reverse complement strand
TGTAGGCTAGATCCTTTGATCTTGCCAAAAGGATGCTTTGTTTTGGGCTTTTAGAAACCAAAAATACCACGGTGTTTGGATGCTGTCTGTAAGAGTCCGCTATCTCTCTCAGGTTTTCCAAAGAAGCCTCTTCTAATATAGCGTAATAGAGCTTTATATTGCCTATCTGTTCCTGGTTTATTGAGGATTTTGCTTCAAGCCTTGCAAGTTTTGATTTTAGGGTGTTTATCTCGCTCTCTTTTTCTTTTAACTCCTCTTTGAGCGCCAGTACCCTTTCTAAAAGCGTTTGTTTGTTTGCTCCTATTTCCTGAGATATCGCCTTTATAAGCTCTTTGTCTTCGTAAGCTTCTCTTACAGCTTTTCTTCCAGCTTTTGCCACGATACGTCTTATACCAGCTCCTACCGAGGATTCTGATATTATTTTGAAGTATCCTATATCACCCGTTCTTCTGACGTGCGTTCCACCGCAGAGCTCTTTTGAAAACTCCCCTGCGCTTATAACCCTCACCACATCTCCATATTTCTCTTCAAATATCGCCATAGCCCCTGTTTTTATGGCTTCTTGATAAGGCATCTCTTTTACGCTCACCTCTTCGTTTTTCATAATCTCTTCGTTTATCATCGCCTCAAGGGCTTCTAGCTCCTCTGGTTTCAGGCTTCTGTAGAATGTAAAATCAAACCTTAAAAACTCATCTCCCACATAAGACCCGGCCTGTCTCACAGATTCTCCAAACATGTTTCTTAGTGCCGCATGAAGAAGGTGTGTGGATGTATGGTGCCTTTTTATATCCTCTCTTCTTTCTTTGTCAATCTTTGCAAAAACATCGCTTCCTGCTCTTAGCCTTCCTTTTATGAGCTTTCCTATATGGATTATAACCCCATCTACCGGTGTTTTGGTGTCGTTTACCACAAAAAGCGCCTCGGCACTTTCTAATATCCCGCTGTCTCCTATCTGACCGCCTTTTTCCGGATAAAAGGGTGTTTTGTCAAGGATTACAATACCCTCTTCCTGTTCTTTGAGCTCGTCTACCAGTTTACCGTCTTTCAGGATAAACAGCACTTTTGCATACTCTTCTGTGTTTGTATATCCAGTAAAAATGGATTTTGCTTTTTCTTTTATGCTGATATAAACCTCATCTACAGCCTCTTCGCTTTTGAAGTGTTTTCTTGATTCTTCTTTTTGTTGTTCTAAAAGCCTGTAAAAGGTTTCCATATCAAGGCTCATGCCTTTCTCATGGGCCATCTCTTGAAGTATGTCAAGGGGAAATCCATAAGTATCGTAGGCTTTAAAGATAAAATCACCACTTATAACGTTAGAATTGCTACTGGCAACATACTCTTCAAAAAGCTCTAAAGATTTTTCAAGGGTTTCTAAAAACCTTGATTCTTCTGATTTTATTATGCTTTTAACAAAATCTTTACCCATCTCAAGCTCTGGATAGGCGTTTTTGAGAGTATCCACCACCACATCCACAGTCTTGTATAAAAACTCCTCTTTTATGCCTATCTTGTACCCAAACCTTACCGCCCTTCTTAGAACCTTTCTTATGACATACCCTCGTCCCTCGTTTGAAGGGATTACACCCTCTGATATGGCTACGGTGCAGGCTCTAGCGTGATCGGCTATCACCCTCATGGCTATATCCGTTTCTTCAGCACTTTTATAGCGCTTACCAGAAAGCTCCTCTACAAAGTTTATAATGGGCATGATGATATCTATTTCAAAGTTTGAGTCTTTTCCCTGAAGGACAGATGCTATTCTTTCAAGACCCATGCCTGTATCTATGGAGGGCTTTGCTAAGGGTTCTATGTTACCATTATGGTCTTTGTTAAACTGCATGAACACCAGATTCCAGATTTCAAGATATCTTTCATCCTGAGGATATTTTTCGCCTCTATCTATATATATCTCCGATGAATAACCGCAGGGACCAGTCTCTCCCATCTGCCAGAAGTTATCCTCATCGCCCATTTTCCATATTCTTTCTTCTGGTATATTTACAAGCTCTTTCCAGAGCCTGTAAGCCTCTTCATCTTTTTGATGAACGCTCACATAGAGCTTTTCTTTTGGAAGCTTTAAAACCTCTGTTACAAACTCCCATGCATAAAGTATAGCCTCTTTTTTAAAGTAATCTCCGAAGGAGAAGTTGCCAAGCATTTCAAAGAATGTGTGATGTCTTGTGGTCCTTCCGACACTTTCAAGGTCGTTGTGTTTGCCAGAAACCCTGAAACACTTCTGACAGGAGGTGGCTCTTTTATAAGGAAGCGTTTCAAGCCCCAGAAACACGTTTTTAAAAGGCACCATCCCGGCGTTTACAAAAAGAAGGGTAGGGTCGTTTTTTGGTACTATAGAAGCGCTTTTTACAACGGTATGTCCTTTATTTTCAAAAAAAGATAGAAACTTCTCTCTTATCTCATCTGTTTTCATACATCTATTTTACCAATATTTTACTTTTTTGGTCAATCTTTATGGTTATCTGAAAGCATTACCCATTACCATACAAAAATTTTCTTACATTTTAGTAGATCTGTGCTGTGCTTATTTGCTTCTAAACCAAATATGCTGACTCCTCCTCGTTCATCTATATACCCTTCGTTGGTATCTTTGTTGTAAAAAACAGTGGCAGAAATTTTGTAACCTGCTATAAAGTAATTTTCCTCTTCCGATATTATAGGGCAGATGTATAAGCTCTTGTCCAGTACACAATTAACTCCAGTACACAGCCTACTTTCTATAGTGTTTTCAATGTCGTTTTCGTCTGTATCCTGGCTTGACGTACAGTATTTTTCCCTGGCTGGTTTATTAAAATACATGAGAAGTTTTGCAGGGTCTATTATAACTAGTCCACACTCATACACATAGTGGGGATTGTTGTTGCATGACGCGATAAAAATTGGTAAAACAGGAAACAGAATTTTTATTATCCTTTCAATAAAAGTTTTTGGATTTTTAATATCATCCATATAAATATTCTCCTATAATTATTTGTCCAAATATTATTGCTAGTATCAACAGTATAAATATGGTTAATACTGCAAATAAAATTCCAAGTTTTCCGAGCCTGTTGGCATAGTGCTGTAGCATTTTCATGATGTAGTAGAGTATGCTACCAAGTATTATATATTCACCTGTTAAAAACATATAGAATGACACCCATCGTATACCAAATATTAAAAGTATCACGCCAATAAGTACTAACGGCAGTATTTTAAGAAGACTTTTAAAACCGGGTTTTTCTGAACTGCTTATATCATCTTCATTTACTATGTTTAGATTTATTCCTGTTTCATTTGCAAGTTTTCTGAATATATTGTTTAGCTTTCTGTAATACATCTTTTTGTTGGTCTTTTGTTCTCCGGCTTCTTTTAATATTGCATACATATGTTCTATCAAATTCTTGTCTTCTATATCTTTAATTGTCTTTATCAGTTCATCTTCGCTGTTTATATGGACAGGATTAAACTCTTCTAGTCCCATCTCATTTTTTAATGTCGTAAAAACCTTGTTGTCATTTTCTGACCAGCTATCTAGGTGAAGGATAGAGTAAATGGCCTGTATAAATATTTTTTTGTCCTTTTCTGAAAATTTGTATTCCATAGTAACTCACTCCTTTAAAACTTCTATTAACACTTCAACGTCTTTCAGGGTTTTGTAGAAGAATGTGTCAACATAATCTTTAATATGCTTTATCTTATTAGTTATATGTTTAATATCTAAATCTGTATCTATTATTGAATCAATTATTTCTGTATTTAAGTCTTCTAAAATATTTTTGCTATTTAGGTGATTGAGAATGTAGTTATTTTTCAACGTTCCGTTTATGTAGCCCTCTATTGCAAGGCGCTGGTTTATCTTGGAGATTTCTAGTATGGTGTTTGTTTCATCAAGTCCGACTTCTATGTTGTTTTTTAGATCTTTTAGAATGCCATCATCTAATAAAGAAGTTATGCTTTCCCTGTTGTTTAGTATATACCTTTTTATATCTTCTATATAATCTGTATACGCTGATCTGAGCTGTTCTGATATGTGGCTTAGTTGTGATGTTGTCTTGTAAAATGCCAGGAATCTTATAACGCTATCTGGATTTTTTTTCTTTTCTTCGTAAATTTGTTGTTTTATTATATTTATATTGTCGGTTATTATATTTTTCATCTTCTCCTTTATTTTCATCTTGTATTCGTCGTTTAAGTTAAGATGTTTTACGATCTCTTCTAGTTTTTCACTTAATTTTTTGTGTATTGTCTGTAGAGTATCTTTTAAGTTTTCAATTTTCTTTTTTATGATAAAAAATTCCTCTTCTATTTGTTTTTCGGCGATTTCGATGT
>CAYFGH010000071.1:0-5523 GCA_964342735.1 uncultured Aquificaceae bacterium | reverse complement strand
TCTTTTTCTGTAATATCGGCGGGGTTTATGTTGAAAGCGTTTCTGCCGGTAAAGTAAACATCCTCTGCTAAGATGGATGGCAGTTCCTGGTCCTCGCCTATACCCAGATCTTTCATGCTAAGAGGCATGTTTAATCTCTTGGTGAGGTCTTTTAGTGTCTCAAGAAGATGGTACTCATCCTTTAAACCAAGCTCTGTGGCTAATTTTCTATACTTTTCCGGAGCTCTTTTTATGTTGTATAGTGTAACATAATATCCAAGTGCTGATAGACCCTTTGCATGGGCTACCTGCGGATATCGTCCAGAGATTGGATGCTCCATAGCGTGTATGAGACCAGCCCTTTTCTGGTCTATCGCTATACCTGCAAGCATAGAAGCATAGCTCATATTCTCTCTGGCTTCCTTGTTGGTGCCATCCTCATAGGCTATCTCAAGCCATTTCAGTATGAGCTTCAGTGCTATAACAGCCAGATCCTCCGCTATCCGGTTGTTTAATCTATTTGTATAGGATTCTAAAGCATGGTAAAAAGCGTCCATTCCGGTGGTGGCGGTGAGGTCTTTATCCATGCTCATGGTAAGCTCTGGGTCTACTATCGCCACCTTTGGGTAGTTTAAAGAATGAGCTATGGCTAGCTTTTCTTTTCTGTTTGGGTTTGATATCACAGAGTACTTGTTTACCTCAGAGCCTGTGCCGGCGGTGGTGGGTATCGCTATGACAGGCCTTGTGTAGTAGGGGATGGACTTTGGACCCTCTGGATAGAACACGTACTCCCAGGCAAAACCTTCGTTGGAAGAGACTATGGCTATCGCTTTGGCAGCATCTAGTATAGAACCACCTCCAAGCCCTATTATGAAATCCACCTTGTTTTCGGCGGCTATCCTTGCTCCTTTGTTTACGCTTATGTCTGTGGGGTTTGGCTCTATTTCATCGTATATGATAACATCCGGTATGTTGTTTAATATGAGGTTTGATATCACCTTATCCAGGTATCCATGCTTTTTGGAAGACCTGCCTGTTACGATGAGCCCTTTAAAGCCAAACCTTCTTGCCACCTCACCTACCTTTGAAAGGGTCCCATATCCAAAGTGTATATCAACGGGCATATAATAATTAAACATCATAGTCATCTCCTTAAAGTATTATTTCATCGCTTTTAAAAACAGGTCCTTCTACACAGGTTCTCGTATAACCCTCTTTTGTCTTTACCACACATCCAAGGCATACCCCATATCCACAGGCCATAGGATTTTCCAAAGATAGATAGCTATCAAGCCCTCTTTCTTTTGATATCCTTTGAACGCTCTTTAGCATGGGAGTTGGCCCGCAGGCATAGACGTTTGCATTTTCTACATCCTTTAAGGCTTCTGTCACAAAACCCTTTTTACCAAAGCTCCCATCGTCTGTATAAACCTCTAACGGTATATCGTATTTTGAAAACCACTCAAGCATCACCAGATGTTCTTTTGATTTTGCACCATAGTATACCTTAAAATCTAAGTTTTTGGCTTTTAAAAGCTTACAAAACAAACTAACCCCAGATATGCCAATGCCACCAGCCAGAACTATATTTAACCCATCAGGTTTTGGTTCAAAAAGCCCGTTCCCAAGAGGCATCAGAGTATCCACAAAATCCCCCTCTTTTAAACTACTCATGATATAAGTGCCTTTTCCTACCACATCGTAGTATATGTGTATAGCCCCGTCTTCTACGTCTGCTATGGCAAAAGCCCTTCTGTTTAGAGGGTCGTAAGTGTCGTTTGGTTTTATCATCACAAAGTGACCGGGTTTTATATCAACGTCTTCATTTAGTTCAAGTATCATAAGGTATGTATGCTTTCCTGCTTTTTCATTCTTAATTACTTTAAGTCTCAAATCTTTCATAAAAATATTATAACTTTTCATGGCTGGATTGGTTATCTTTTATATCCATTGGTGTATAATTATCTTATGATAAAAGAGCGTATTGAAATAGTATATGAGAGGATAGAAAAAGCCTGTATAAAAGCAGGTAGAAAAAAAGAAGAGGTGAGGCTTCTGGGTGTTACAAAAACCGTACCCGTTGAGGTTATAAAAGAGGCGTATCAAAGCGGTCTCAGGCTTTTTGGAGAAAACAAGGTGCAGGAGTTTTTACAAAAGTATGAAGCACTAAAAGAGCTTGATATAGAATGGCATTTTATAGGCACGCTTCAAACCAACAAGGTAAAGTATCTAAAAGATAAGGTAAAGCTCATACATTCTGTGGATAGAAAATCCCTTGTGGATGAGATTTCAAAACGTATGGAAAGTATGGATATCCTTATAGAGGTAAACGTAGGAGACGAGGCTTCAAAATCCGGTGTAAAAGAAGAGGATTTAAAAGACCTAACAGAGTATGTACTATCAAGGCCAAATATACATCTTAAAGGGCTCATGTGCATACCACCTTTTTTTGAGGACAGAGAAAAGGTAAGACCTTTTTTCCGGAAGCTAAGAACCCTGAAAGAGGATTTAGAAAAAACCTTTAATATAACGCTGAAAGAGCTTTCTATGGGTATGTCTCATGATTTTGATACAGCCATAGAAGAGGGTGCTACCATAGTAAGGGTAGGCACATTCATATTTGGTGAAAGGGCTTATCAAAGATAATGAACTTAGCAAGAAAGATTTTTGAAGCCAATAATCTTTTTAACCTCATTCAAAAAGGTGATAAGATACTTGTGGCTTTTTCTGGGGGCGTTGATTCGGTGGTGCTGTCTTACCTTCTTTACAGGTTGAAAGATGTATTTGGTATAGAGATAGGGCTTTCGCATTTTAACCATCATCTTAGGGAGGACTCCGATGAGGATGAGGCTTTCTGTGTGGAGTTTGCAAAATCCTTAAATATACCTATATACGTGGGAAGTGCGGATATAAAAGCTTTGAAGGGCAACAAAGAGGAGATGGCCCGCAAAAAAAGGTATGAGTTTTTACAAAAAACCGCTAAGGAAAAGGGCTTTAACAAGATAGCCACAGCCCATCATCTTGATGATCTGGTAGAGACCATGCTTCTTTGGTTTGTAAGAGGAGGAGGTTTAAAAGGCCTTTCTGGTTTCAGGGCTTTTCAGGGAAACATAATAAGACCACTTATAACCACCACAAAAGAAGAGATAAGAGCCTTTGCAAAAGAGCAAAATCTAAGCTGGAAAGAAGACTACACCAACTACGATGAAACCATCTCAAGAAACCTTATAAGACACAGAGTCATACCCCTTTTAAAATCCATAAACCCAAATCTCCTTCATACAGTTTTTCAGGAATCTCTTATACTCCAGGAAGAAGAAGATTTTTTAGAATCTTATACAAAAAGCATTATAAACAGCATAGATGTGTTTGATGTTAAAAGCCTTAAAAACCAGCCAAAAGCCATCCAAAGACGTATCGTAAGAAAGGTCTTTAACACAAAAACCTTCCAGAAAACAGAGCTCGTTTTAAAGCTTTTAGAAAACAAAAAACGGATAAAGCTATCAAGGGACAAAATACTGGAAGTATCAAACGGCAAGCTGGTTGTAAAAAATCTTTAGGTTAGCTTTGGGTATCTACCCTTTTCTATGGCAAAAACGTCCTCTACCGCAAACTTGTTCTGTTTTAAAAAGTTGTATGTTTCAAAGGCCTTTTCTTTTGATGAAAAGCCAAATACGATACCGCAGTGTGGATATATCTCCTTTGGGACTGGTAGTTTTACATAGGAGTTCATGTTTTTTTCCTGTAAGAACTTATCCGCTCTTACACCCTCTGATACAGATACAAATGTGATAAGGTACTTCGGTTTTCCAAAGGGGATTATATCAAGCATGTGTTTTATGGCGTGCAGTTTTACCCCGAGGGCTATAAACTTTATCTTGTCTATGAGCTTTTCGCCCTTAAAGCCCTTTCCTCTTTCTACTATGGCCACATAATAGCCGTTTTCTTCTTTGAAATCTATGAGTTTGTTGCCGGACTCAAAAGCCCATATCTCTATGTCTTTTTTGAAGGCTTTGTCATCGGCCATCACCATGAGCTTCTCACCCACCGGAATCTCTTTTAGCTTTCTTGATACCAGCGTAAGAGGTAACGGACAGAACAGCCCTCTTGTATCCACTGTCTCCATAAACTCACCTCACAAATTTATGAATATAACACAAATTTTTCACAATAAAAGGATAAAAATCATCATAAAATATCACCAAGGGCTTTTAGTATTTCTATGCTGGCTATATCCTTTGGCATCCTTTTAAGGCTTTTAATAGAAGTATTTGTTATGACAAACCCTTCAAACTCATCAGAGCCCATCACAGATATAGGGTTTGCCACTATGGCATCTAAATTTTTGTTTAAAAGTTTTTCTTTTGCGTTTTCTATGAGGTTTTTATCCTCTTCTAGGGCAAAACCAACGAGCTTTTGATGGGGTTTTTTCATAGTCCCAAGCTCTTTTAATATGTCTTTTGTTTTTAAAAGCTCCAAAACAAGCTTGTCCTCATGTTTTTTAATCTTTCCCTGATGCTTTGATAAAACCTTGTAATCTGATATGGCGGCGTTCATGATGATGATATCATAATCATTAAATATACCTGTTATCTTCTGATAGGCTGTATCCACATCCATGTTTGATACATCAAGAAAATCTGCAACAGCTCCAAGGGATTTTAGCCCCATCGTAAGATATCTTGCCATCTTACCGGAAGAGCCGTTTGATATGTATCTTACATCGTCTATATACTCTTTTGTGGCACCCCCTATCACGAGGGCTTTTTTGTCTTTGAAAATGGGTTCTTCGTTGGCGCTGTTTATATAAAAAGCGATCTCTTCTGGTTCTGCCATTTTACCTATACCTTCTTCGTTGCAGGCTAAAAGCCCGTAAACCGGTTCTATGATTTTAAACCTATACCGCGAAAGGACTTTTATATTTTCTTGTGTGATATCTTTTTCATACATCACCGTGTTGGCTGAAAGCGCCAGAAGTATATAGTTTTTGTAAGCCAGGGCTGTGGTGCTAATAAGATTATCGGCAATGCCGTATCTTAGCTTTGAGGCGGTGTTTATCGTGCAGGGGGCTATTACAAACACATCCGCCCATCTTGCTAAATCTATATGACAAAGAGGATGATGCTTCCAGTCTTCATCTGTGTAAACCTCATCCTGAGATAGCGTCTTTACTATCATGGGGCTTATAAACTCTCTTGCAAAGGGGCTCATGATAACCTTTACACTGTGGCCCTTTTTCTTCAATATCCTTATAAGCTCAAGACTCTTATAGCAGGCAATCCCTCCTGTGATACCAAGGAGTATGTTCATTGGGTATCCTCTATCTTACAGACCTGCAACACCTCTTCCGTGGTGGTGATACCTTTTAGTATCTTTTCTATACCGTCTTCTAAAAGCGTTTTATAGTTTATATGGCTTTTAATATACTCCCAGGAAGGATTCTGGGATATCAGAGTTTTTAATCTCTCGTCGACATTTATTATCTCAAAAAGCCCGATACGTCCCTTATAACCAGAGTTCATACAGTGCTCACATCCAAGCCCT
>CAYFGH010000070.1:0-5541 GCA_964342735.1 uncultured Aquificaceae bacterium | reverse complement strand
TAAACACACTTTATGGTATAAAAAAAGCTATAGAGTGCGCAAAGACTATCAAAATAGATAACTCTCAGGAATTTTCAAAAATTTATCTATTAACTTACTGCGGTATGTATAGAGGCTTTTCAAAAGAGGTGTTTTTTGTAAAAGATAGCACCCTTTATGTATATTCTTATCCTTACGCTTATGGTGATTTGTTTTTTTATGAGCCAGAAAAGGCTACTAAGTTGATACCTGTGAAAACCTTCAAAGCTAAGTTTATCCCCAACAACTTTATAAAGCTTCACATAAACGAGCATCGCTTTATCATACCAACGCTTATAAAATAAGAAAAGCCCTTTAAAAACTAAATATAATTATTTATATGTTTAATACAAAAAACGCTATAACGATACTTTTGATAGCTCTGGGGCTCACGCTCTTTTATCTGTGGTACAGCACATGGCATAGAAATATATCTACAAACAGTTTAAACAAGCAACTTATACAAGATGATATCAACAAACCAAACAACGCTAATGCATCTCTTACACCACCAGCGATTAAGCCCTCTAGCAGTATCCCTGTCTCTAATAAGCCTGTTGCTGAAAACCAGAACAAAACTGTTGATAGTAAAAGCAACAATACAAAACCCAAAGAAATATCAAATCAAAATGTTGAAAATAAGACTGTAAAAAAAACCACTACCAGAAAACCCGTAAAACTTTTAAAACCTGTCAGAAAATACATCGCAAAACCTATAAAGAAACCCATCATTTCAAAGCCTGTTGTAAAACCCCCTGTTGTTAAAAAACCTGTTGCTCCTTCTTTGCCTGTTGCTAATAAAAGCTTAAAGCTCCAGCTTCAAAAGAATACAAAAAACCCTAGGAAATATATAAGGTTAGAAAACGGAGCTTATCAGGCTGGGGCTTTTAAATCCTTTGCTGATGCTCTTAGTTTAAGCTTAGAGCTAAAAGCCGAAGGTAAGCGTACAAAGATAATCCATCAAAATGGTTTTTACAAGGTAATTGTATATTAGCTACCTTTTAATGCAAAGTTGTTTTGGGGTTCTCTGTATCTGTTTGGTCCAAAGAAGTAGTTTACAATAGCCTCATACATGGCTTTTGCGAAAGCCCACTGATAAGAGGGATTTGTTAGTTCTTTTACGTCGTGGGGATTGCTTATGAACCCAGTTTCCACTAAAACAGATGGAATGCCAGGGGTTCTTAGCACTACAAAGTTTCTTCTGTGGATGTTGTGTATGTTTACGTGTTTGTGCAGATCTTTATCCAGCGTATAAGCTAAATCCTTGGCAAAAACAAAGCTCTGGTTTTTGGTTACATCTAAAGCAAGTCTTGCCAATACCCTTCTTGCGCTTATGCTTGGTTCATATATGGCGTTTCCAAACACAAGATGAGCAAACGATGGGTCGTTTACAAGCTCATTGTATTTCATTTCTATCCCGGGGTCTGATAAAAAGTATATGTTGGTGCCATGAGGCCAGGTAATATGTCCCGGTGCCATGTTGCAGTGTATGCTTATAAACAAATCAGCTCTATTTTCAATGGCTATTCTGGCTCTTTCCTGGAGTGGCACAAATACGTCTTTATCCCTTGTCATAATAACTTTAAACCTGGGGTCATGTTTTAAAAAGAAATCCAGCTTTTTAGCTATTTGTAAGACTATATTCTTCTCCTCTACTCCGCCTATACCTATAGCTCCTGAGTCTTTTCCACCGTGTCCGGGGTCTATTACCACCACTTTTACTCCGCTGGGATGTGGTATATATTTATACGGTTTGGTGGGTGTAGAATAGTTTTCTATAGCCTCTAAATATTTTTTGTCTACAACGCTAAGGGGGTCTTGATCATCCTCTTTATAGCTCGTGTTTCTTGATGATGTATTGTCCTTTATTAAGTATGCATATTTTGGGGATATGATGTTTAATATGCTGTCTTTCTGTGCTTTTAGGGGCTTGTAGATGTCTATCACTATCCTCTCAGGGTTTTGAAGTATAAAGCTTTTTACAGATGACGGGATATATGGCATCGTATATATAATCTTTCTGTCCCCTATTTCTATGATGATATTTCTTCCTTCCTGGTGAACTTTGTAAGAGTTTACATCTTTTACATCAAACACATATCTTGTTTTGTCTTTGTATATACCTTCTCTTACATCTATTATGCCGCCAAATGAAAAGCTTACAAAACTAATTAAAAATATTATCAATATCTCTAACAATCTCTTGTGTTTTATCATCTTCTCTTACCTCCTCTTTTCTGGTGGCCCATGGGGGCATGGGTACGTTTACCATCGTAGGGGTTGGTATATCTGGCTGATATACTACCATTGACCCCTTTTTCAGCATGCTTACCCTTTGTTTTAGGCTTTTAGAAAGAAAACCGTATTCCTCACTGGATAGCTCAGCTGTATCTAGTCTTCCCACCACCTTTATGGCGCTGTTGGCTATGATGCGCTTTTCCACTTCGCTGGCTGTTTGTTGAGCACCTATCAGTATAACACCCAAACTTCTACCTCTTTCTGCTATATCAAGCAACGTATCTTTTATGGGGCTCCAACCATCTTTTGGAGCGTATTTATTTAATTCGTCTAAAAGCACAAAAATTTTAGGATCCGATATACCGCTTTCTTCCCTTTGTCTGAATATCTTGTCAAGCATTGCACCCACTACAAACATCTTGCCTACGCTGTGAAGGTCGCTTATGTCTATTACGTTTATGGTGTGCATATCTTGTGATATTGATTTTATTATATTTTCTATGTGTTTGGAGTTTTCATCTTTTATAAGCAGTCTTATATGTCTTATACCAAAGGCTAATCTCCTTAGAAAAGCCTCTATGGTGTTGGAGCTTGTATTTTTACCAAACCAATCATGATAGCGCTCTTTGTCCTCTTTCTGATTTTCATACACATCCTGTAAAACCTCGTATAGGTCTTCTAAATCTCTTATCTCTCTTCCTGCTTTATCGTCTATCAGGTATTCGCCAGATTCTTTAGAAAGTTCGTAGAGCTTGCTTGAAACCCTGTCTATTACAAAGTTCAGGTTTGATATCTCCTGTTCGTTCTCTGCAAACATATACTTTAAAAGTCTTTCCGAGGCAAAATCCCTCATGC
Source organism: uncultured Aquificaceae bacterium (assembly GCA_964342735.1). Taxonomy (GTDB): domain Bacteria; phylum Aquificota; class Aquificia; order Aquificales; family Aquificaceae; genus Hydrogenobaculum. The sequence continues at coordinate 2,430 of CAYFGH010000070.1, read as the reverse complement.
TAAAACCATATAGCTTCACATCGTATCTTGCCTGACCCATCGGGACTTTACCGTCTTTTCTATCTGGAGGACAGTAAAAGGCCACATCTTTAAAGGGTTTTGGTTCTAAATCCATCAGTTCAAACTTTTTTCTATCCTCTTCTTTAAACCTCGTATTTTCTTTGTCTAAAAAGAGTAGATCCTTTCCTTTTACATTAAATATCACAAACCTTGGTTTGTCTTTGGCTTTTTGGATGATGGAGTTTATTAAAAACAAAGAGTAAGAGGTTTTTGTGGCTACTCCAGACATACCGCTTATGGATATATGAGCCCCGTCTTTTCCGTTTATAAAGTTGTAGTTTATGTATATGGGTAATCCATCCTGTGAAAGACCGGCTGGTATCTTAGTTTCCATCCCGTCAAAGAAAAGGCCTTTGTCTCTGTCTTCATCAAAAGCCTTAAAAACCTCATCCCCTGGTTTCGGTGGAATGTAATACTGGGGTTCTATGCGGTTTACGTTTACCTTTGCAATGTATGTGGGATGAACGGGGATTATACCCTCTTTCGCTTTTAATTCTTGATACAGCGTATCTACTCCTTCCAGGCTTTTCGTTAGCTCCACCACCACCCCATAAAACTTTATCTCTATATTCTGGTTATCTTTTCTGGCTATGGATTTACACACCAGCACATCGTCTAGTTGCACAAAAGCGTCTTCTTGAAGTAGCACATCAAAGGAGAGTGGTGATGTGGTTTTTACCACCATACCAACGCTTTTGGGCTGTATTTGGCTTTTAGCATCTTCCATAGACATATTATAATAGATTTTATGAAGTATAAAGATTATTTACAATTGAAAGGCTTACCTGATACGGAGGAATCAAAAAATAAATATTTTGAAGAGTATGGCCCTTCGCTTCATAAGTTTATATACAGGGACTTTCTAGAAAGGGTAAAAAACATCTTAAAAGATAAATACGAAATATTTTTGCAAAAAAGAAGAGAGCTGGGAGAGCATGATTTGAAGGTTTTAAACATCCTCGGTTTTATGCCTTTTCAAGAACAGGTTAAACTGTTCATTGAGATTGCCAGAGACTACGCTTTAGAACCAGAGGATGGATACAATGTAAACTTTACTATAAGAAGCATAGAAACCGATAAGATTATAGCGGATGAAGGGATAATAACGTATATACCCATGTATACAAAAGATAAGAAAAACTACCTCGTATCCATATCAAAATTTGAGGCTATAAAAAGAGATTATGCGGCCATATCCCAGGAAGCTCAAACGATAAACGATTTTAAGGATATAGTAAAGGCAGCGCTTGTAAGAAACGCTTCAGACCTCCACATAAAACCAAAAGACAATTTTTACTACGTATTTTTCAGGATAAACAAAGATTTTGTAATGATGCCAAATATGACCATGCCAAAAAATCAAGGTATTCAGCTTATAAGAAGCTTAAAAACTCAAGCTTCAAGATATACAAAGGGTTCTTTTAATCCATCGATATCTTCTCAGGTCCAGGATGCCAGGATATCTTACGAAGATTTATCTACGGATGTAAGGCTTGTGTTTGCCCCGATGCCCAACTTAGAAGATGAGATGGTGGTGGGAAGACTTTTAAGAAAAAGAGGGATACAGGGCAACCTTTCAAGGCTTGGATACTTGGAAGATGATATAAAAATACTCCAGGATGCCATCAGCAGAAAAGGTGGGCTTATAGTGATAAGCGGTATTACGAACTCAGGTAAGAGTATGGCTATTGCCAGCATGCTCTCAACTGTGCAGGATAAAAACGTTTTAACGGTAGAAGATCCTGTTGAATATCAGATTATAAACAAAAATGTTACACAGTTTCAAATATTTGAAGCTCAGGTGGAAGAACTAAAATCAACGTTTGTGGATTTTACAAAGGCTTTTAAAAGAGCAGACCCGGATATTGTGTTTGTAGGTGAGTGGAGGAATGAACCAGAGCTTTCTAAGGCTATAGAAGAGCTTGCTTTTGCAGGACAGCTTGTTTTTACAACACTTCACATAAACTCGGCGTTCGTGTTTTACGATGCTGTTAGCTCTATTTTTCATGTGGATTATGAAAGCTCTGTCAGGATGCTTATACTTAGCCTTAACCAGGTGCTGGTTAAAAGCGTATGTCCTTACTGTGCCATAGATATGCCTGTAAAAGACGCCTCAAGGACTATATCTGATATTACATTGAGGACCCTTCCTTATATAAACAAAGAAGAGTTTAGGGATTTTATAAACCAGGATTTTAGCATAAAAGTAAGAAACGAAGCTGGATGCCCAAGATGCAACTTTACAGGATACGCTGGGCTTACCCCCATTTATGAGTATATGTATCCAGATGTAAACACGAAAGAGTGGATTAGAAAAGACAGACCCTCCTCTTATGAGATAGAAGACCATATAAGAAGGGAAGGGCTTGG
>CAYFGH010000069.1:0-5578 GCA_964342735.1 uncultured Aquificaceae bacterium | reverse complement strand
TTAGGTAAGTTTATAGCAAAGCGTAGAAAAGAAAAGGGGCTCACTCAGGAAGAGTTGGCAGCCATAGCACACATCAGCAGGCAAACCCTCAGCAAGATAGAAAATGGCATTATGGCAAGGGTCACGGTAATTCATTTAGAAACCATACTAAGACAGCTGGGCTATGAGCTATGCGTAGTTCCCTGGAATCCTCTTTCAAATCAAGAAGCTTTTATGTGTAAAGAAGATTATGATTTTGACGTATAGGAGCTTTTAGCTGCTTTTTAATTATATCCTGTTTCTCTTATCAAATCTAAAAATGAGCCCCAGCAGGAAAAGGATGCCAAGGCCCATTATAGCTATAAGCTTCTTCATTTAGTTACCACACTCTTCACAGTACCCTTCACGTTTCATGACCTCGTCTAAGGATAAAAGCTCTGTGGCTCCTTTTTTGTCGTTGCTGGTGTTTTGTTTGGCGCTTTTGCTGGTTTTTGCTGGTTCTTTGCTGGGTTCTTTGGGCTGGGTTTGTTCTTTCAGGTCCTCATGTACATACTTTCCTTCGGTTTTTATCTTTGCTGGCATGAAGGCGTAGTATGTGGCTTTAAGGCCGTATTTCCAGGCTTTTATGTATATTTCCATTATCTTTTGAGGGTCTCTGGTGTTGAAGTATAAGTTTCTTGATATTGAAGAGTCAATCCACTTTTGCAAGACGGCTGCTTGTTTTATATACACTTCCGTATCTATCTCGTAGGCGGTCTTGTAGATAGCTTTTATCTCTTTTGGTATCTCTTTTATATCCTGGATAGAACCCTGCTGAAGCAAAACATCTTCTCTTAGCTTATCCCAGAGGCCAAGGGCTTTTAAGTCGTTTACAAAGTTTTCGTTTACCTCTAAAAACCTTCCTGCTATGTTTGTTCTTGAGTAAACCAGAGCATAGTAAGGCTCAAAGCTCTGAGATGTTCCGGCTATTATGGATATGGTGGCGGTGGGTGCAAGGGTTGTCTGGCAGGCGTTTCTTATACCGGATTTTACCTTTTCTCTTAACTCTTCCCAGTCGAATGTCGGTAACGGCATGCCTTTTAGCGTATTATCATCGTCCAATCCCACATAATTATCAACAACCTTCTTATAGTCTATGTCTTCCTCATAGTTATCGTTTGACAAAAATCTTTCTCTGAATAGATACTCTAAAGTGTCTATGGGTAGCACTCCTCTTGACCAGTCAGAACCTTCAAAGTTTGGATAGGCCCCTCTTTCTTTGGCAAGTTCACAGGAGGTTTCTATGGCTACATAAGACATCGTCTCGCCAATCTTATCTAAAAGCTTGAGGGCTTCTTTTGATTCCACCGGGAGCTTTAGCTTTTCTATCATGTCCTGATATCCCATGAAACCAAGCCCTATTTTTCTTGAGGCTTTTGTGCCTTTTTCTACAGCCTCCAGAGCGTAGTAGTTGGCATCTATGACGTTATCTAAAAATCTTATGGCTTTTCTTGTGACGGCTTTAAACTTTTCCCAGTCAAAGTTTTTATCCTCGTCCAAGAACTTGGGAAGTACTAAAGAACCCAGGTTGCAAGACTCTATAGAGTCGTATGTGGAGACCAAGAGCTGTTCGGTGCAGAGGTTTGTGGTGAGGATTGTACCTGTGTGCTTGTTGGGATGTCTTATGTTTATGGGATCTTTGAAGGTGTACCAGGGCTCTCCAGTTTGAGAGGTGTTTTCTATAGCTTCTTTGAAAAGTTCCATGGCCTTTATCTTCTTGTGTCTTATCTTGCCAGACAGGGCTTTTCTTATGCACTTTGAATACTCTCTTGAGAATTTTTTACCGTAAGCGCTTATTAGCTTTGGACAGTCCGCCGGGTCAAACAGATACCAGTCCCCGTTTTCTTCTAACCTTCTCATGAACTCGTCGTTTAAGAAAAGGGCTATCTTCAGGTTCTTAAACCTTTGAGACTCGTCTCCCCACTTTCTTTTGGTTCTTATGAAATCAAACACATCAAGATGCCAGGGCTCCAAAGATGCCAGTGCTGAGCCCCTTCTTCTTCCACCTTGAGATACCGCTGTTATAGTCTCATCTATGATTTTTAAAAAGGGTATGATACCGGAGGATTTTCCCTGAATTGACCTTATAATAGAGTCTTTTGCCCTCAGTTTTGTGGCAGGAAGACCAACGCCGCCCGCATGTTTGTTTAGCATGCCCACTTGTTTTACAGTTTCAAAGATTTTAGAAAGATCATCTTCAAGATCCACTACAAAACAGGAAGATAGCTGAGGAAACCTTGTACCTGCGTTGAAAAGCGTGGGGGTTGATGGTATGAACTCCATGTTTGACATCATGTGATAAAACTCTATGGCCCAGTGGTTTCTGTCTTCTGGGGTTTTTTCCGCCAGAGCCACACCCATCGCTACCCTCATCCAGAACCACTGAGGGGCTTCTAAGATGTTGCCGGTATCCAGATCCTTTATAAGGTATCTGTCCATGAGGTTGTAAAGGCCGTTGAACTTAAAAAACTGGTCTCTTTTTGGCACTAGCTCGTGAGCAAGCACCTCTAAGTCATAGTAAGAGGCCATCCTCTCGTCCAGAAGCCCCAGCTCCACAGCGTTGTCAATGTAATCTATAAAAAGCTCCTTGTAGGCTTTTTTAGGTGAGTACATACCACCGAAGGCCTGTTTGTATATGCGTTGAAGAAGCACGTTCCTTGCCATGGCATCGTATACAGGATCATCTATGGCTCTTGATAGAAGAGAATGCAGTATGCTCTGGAAGATGGTGGCGGTCTCTATACCGTCGAATAGGTTTATCTCTACATCTTCCATTATCTCATCTATATCTATCTCTTCAAGGCTCTCCTGATTCCACTCTTTAAGAAGGGCGAGGGCGTTTTCTAAAACCGTTCTTATCTTTTCAAGGTCAAGCTTTTCCCTTGCTCCAGAACGTTTGATAACTTCCATAGTCTTACCTCCTGAACTTTTAATTTAATATAGAATATTTTCCATGTTTTAAAAGCCCGAAAACTTCTTTAGATTTTTAGGGATATAAAGGGTAAACTGCTAAAGTCATTATTGCTTCTATTTATTTAAAGGGTATCTATACTAAAATGCTTGTTGGTATAAACACATATATCGGATGCTATATCAAGAGATATCTTTACTATCTCCTCAGCGCTTTTATCGGTATGATAGTAAAGGGCTTTGGCGGCGCTCCTTGCAAAATCACCACCTGAGCCGGTAGCAAGTATGGGCTCGTCCGGTTCTATAACATCTCCATTGCCGGATAGTAAAAACATAGATTCCTTATCGCAGGCTATCAGTACCGCCTCTAGCCTTCTTAGATATCTGTCTGTGCGCCACTCTTTGGCAAGCTCCACCGATGCTCTGGCAAGGTTTCCCCTGTGTTCTTCAAGCTTTGATTCAAGCCTTTCCATAAGCGCCAGTCCATCGGCAGCACCACCTGCAAACCCCACCAGCACAGAACCCTTGTAAAGCTTTCTAATCTTTTTAGCACCGTGTTTTAGAATCTGAGAACCAAGAGTCACCTGACCATCGCTTCCTATGGCGGTCTGGCCGTTTTTCCTTACAGCTATTACCGTGGTGGCGTGTAAAAGCTTATCTTTTACATCCATCTTTCTTTTACCTTTTGATATATATACTCTGCGTCAAAACCAAAGTGCTTCATAACTTCAGGCCCTTTGCCGGATTTTCCAAAACTCTCCATTGATATAATTAGGGCGTCTTTGTTTACGTACTTATACCACATATCACCTTTTGCAGCCTCTATCACTATATGCTTTGTGTTTTTGGGTATTACCTCGTTTTTATAAGCTTCGTCCTGCATTTCAAAAAGCTCCAAACAAGGGGCGCTTACCACAGAAGCCTCTATGCCGTTTTCCGCCAGTTTGTTTTGAACTTCTAAGGCAAGTCCTACCTCGGAACCTGAGGCAATTATGGTAAAGCTTGGATTTATTGCCCCAGATAGCACGTAGGCACCGTACTTTGCCATGTTCTCTTTTGCATACTTTGTCCTGTCTAACGTTTTGAGCTTTTGACGGGATAGTATAAGAGCTACTGGACCATCTTTCCTGCGCAGGGCAAGCTCCCAGCAGTAGGCGGTTTCGTTGGCATCGCAGGGGCGCATCACCCAGAGGTTTGGTATAAGCCTTAGAGAGGGCAAATGTTCTACGGGTTGATGGGTGGGCCCATCTTCTCCAACGCCTATGGAATCGTGGGTGAATATATAAATCACATGAAGTTTTGACAAAGCGGCAACTCTTATGCTTGGCCTCATGTAATCAGAAAATACTAAAAACGTCGCTACATAGGGTGTGATGATACCTCCATAGGCCATACCGTTTGCTATGGCACCCATGGCATGCTCTCTGATACCAAAGTGGATGTTTCTGCCGTAATAGTTTGTAGCTTCAAAATCCCCTTCGTTGTGGATGTATGTGTTGTTGGACTCGTGCAAATCCGCAGAACCCCCAAAAAGCGTTGGCATGTGGGGAGCTATGGCGTTTAGCACCTTACCAGAGGCCTGCCTTGTGGCCATATCCTCTGAAAAGCGAGGTATATGAGATATTACGTTTTCTAAATCTATATTCTTTGTAAGTATATCTACGACCTCTTTGTGGGTTTCTTTATACTTTGATAATCTTTCCTGCCATTTTTGTTCTAATATTTTGCCCTCTTCTACCTTTCTTCTTGTATAATCAAGCACCTCCTGGGGTATGTGAAAGGGTTCATAGGGCCAGTTGAGGGCCTCTCTTAGCTTCGCCACCGCTTCTTTACCAAGTGGGGCTCCGTGGGCTTCGGCGCTGTCTTGTTTTATGCTTTTATAACCTATATGGGTTCTTACTGACAAAAACACGGGTTTTGTTTGATTTATTAAAAGCTCTTTTATAGTCTGTTCTAAAAGCTCAATATTGTATCCATCCTCTATGTGCCTTACGGTAAACCCAGCGTTTTCAAAGCGCTTTAAAACGTCTTCGCTCCAGGCTAAAGCGGTATCTCCGTCTATGGTGATATGGTTGTTGTCCCATATGATAAAGAGGTTGTCAAGGCAAAGATGTCCTGCCAGCGCTGCGGCTTCATAGGATATGCCTTCCATCAAATCCCCGTCTCCCACCATGCAAAACACCCTGTAATCTAAAATAGGTTCATCCAGTTTGTTGCATATAGCCCCAAGATGCTTTTGTTCCATCGCCATACCTACGGCGTTTGCTATACCCTGACCCAGCGGTCCTGTGGTGGCTTCTACCCCTTTTGTGAGAAAGCTCTCCGGGTGACCCGGTGTTTTGCTTTCTAACTGTCTGAAATTTTTAATATCTTCAAGGGTGATATCAAATCCGTAAAGGTACAGCAAAGAGTATAAGAGCATTGAACCATGACCGTTTGATAGTACAAACCTGTCTCTGTTTACCCATTTTGGATTTTCAGGGTTGTATCTTAAAATCCTGTCAAACAATATATATCCTATGTGCGCTGTGCCAAGGGGCATCCCGGGATGTCCTGAGTTTGCCTTCTCTACAGCGTCCACACTCAAAAATCTGATGCTGTTTATTACAAGCTCATCTATGTTCATACCTTTATTATAAACCAATAAAAT
>CAYFGH010000068.1:0-5673 GCA_964342735.1 uncultured Aquificaceae bacterium | reverse complement strand
TTTTATGCTTTTAGCAAACTCTATGATAGCTTTTATGGTGTTTTCGGACAGCGATGCAAGATTATAAGACTGTTGCAGGGCGTTGTAGAGGTCTTTGTTTATGTATAGCTCGTATGCTTTCTTTCCAGTGTTGTGAAACTCTATGTGGGACTGCTCTATCGCCATAAAAGCCTCATAGGCTTTGTCGCCATATTTTTGTCTTATCTCTTCTTTATTTTGAGCATAATACCATTTGCCCAGAGCACACTGTGTATGGTCTGTCGGCTTCCAGTCTGATTTTCCAGTGAGCACCAAAAACAGGTTGTGCATGTAGTTTGCGTGGTCTACCACCTTCTTTATGACTTCTACAAACAGGTCTTTATCCTCAATTTCATATATGGTGTTCCATACTTCTGTGGAGTCTTTGAACAGCTCTTTTGTATAGTCTGTTACTTTTTCTATTATATTCATAAAATCTTCAAAACCTTTCCTGAAGTTCATCACGTTTTCGGATATTTGATGTATGGCCTGGGATTGTTCTTCTACGGCGGCGGTCTGTCTGTCTAAAAGCTCTGTAACCTCTCTGGCGCTTTGCTTTATCTCACTAAAGTATGAGCTTATCTCCTCGTAGAAGGATTCCATGTTCTTTATGACACTTTTTATATCGTTTACCTTGTTTGAAGCATCGTTTGTGGCTTTTAGCATATCATTAAGGGTAGAGGATATCTCCTGGGCGCTTCTGGAAGTCCTTTCGGCAAGCTTTTTCACCTCATCTGCCACCACCGCAAAACCTCTTCCTACCTCACCAGCGCGGGCCGCTTCTATTGCTGCATTTAAAGCCAGAAGGTTTATCTGCTCTGTTATGGAAAGTATCGTAGAGACTATAGACTCTATGCCCTTTGATTTTTCGCTTAGCTGTGAGATGGATTTGCTAACTTCGTTGTAAACTAACTTTGAGTTTTCTACAAGCTCTTTTGAGGCTTCTATCTCTTTTGTTTTCTCTTCTATCTGGGCGCTCAATCTATCCTGAATATTTTTTGTATCCAGTATGGAGTTTGCTATGTCTTTCATCGTAGCGCTAAACTCCTCTTCTGCATTTGATATGGCAAGTATAGACTCTTTTAAAGAGCTGGCTGTGTGGTTAGCTTCTAATGAAGCTATCTCTATCCTGGCACAATCATACACCTCTGTGGCCACATCCGGCATTATGGTTTTAAAGTTTGCTTTTATCTTTTCATCTTCACACTCTTTTATAATACCTACTTCTTCTACAGCCTCTTTGCTTAATCCCATCCACACTATAGTCCCAAAGCATACGATATCTAGAAGTATCAGACCAAGACCGATGGCGATGTTCTTTACAAACACCCCTGCCAGCGCACTCAAGAATAGCAATACCGCACTTGCTATCAAGATGTTGTCCTTTTTCATAAGCTCCTCCTTTGGTGTTATATATTATAAACTTTTTTCATATTTTTTTCATAAGAATGTTTGGTATGTTTTTTATAAGCTCTTTCCAGCCCCATCTGTATAAATCTTTGTAGGTTTTTTCTCCTTTTAAAAGCTCAAAAAACATATAAAGGGCTCTGTCTTGGGATAGTCTGAAAGATAGCCCCTGTATGTTGTATACTATGGAAGCGATTTTCCCGGCGTATACCAGGTCCTCTAGTATGGCGTTTTTTACAAACCTCTCATAGAGGGTGTTTGCGTTTTTCCTGGCAAGCTTTATAGCCCTTGCACTGAGACTTCCGCTTAAGTATGCATACCTTATCCCTTCTCCCAGAAGAGGGTCCACTAAAGCTCCAGCATCCCCTGTTAAGAATACCCTGTCTTTTCCAAGCTTTAAGTCTTTGGCTTTTGAACTAAAGGGTATAAACCACGATTTTATGCGGTATTTTGATAAATCCACTGGAAAGCGTCTGTGGTTTTTTGTATAGTTTCTGAAGATATTTAACAGATCTTCCTTTTCGGCGGTGGCAATACCTACATTTACAAACTCCCCTTGCGGAAAATACCAGCCGTATCCTCTTTTTACAACCCCTATATCAATCAATACCTCATCCTCTGGAAAATCCTTTAAATCCTCTTTTGGAATCTTTACTTCCATCGCTGTGAAAAATCTTCTTGCGTTATCTTTGCAGGCTATAGCTTTTCTGGTAACGGAGTGATAACCATCAGCCCCTATTATGTAATCTGCTTCAAATACGCCTTTATCCGTTATCACCTTTCTGATGGTGGGGGTAAGCTCTATATCTTTTACAGCAGTTTGCTCTAAAAGCTCTGCTCCTTTTTCCTGGGCTTTTGAGATAAGAAAATAATCAAACTCCTCTCTATCCACTATCACAGCGCACTCATCAGAAGTTTTTTCTATAAAATCTTCTCCTCTGAACCCAAGGATTCCTCCTCTTATGGTGTTTTTTATGTTAAAATCCGGAAACAGCGACAGAGATCTTTTTGATATGCAACCAGCGCAGAGCTTTGGCCTTGGGTATTTGGCTTTTTCAAGGATTAAAACCTTAGCTCCGCTATCAGCAAGCTCGTAAGAAGCCCCGGCTCCGGCGGGTCCACCACCTATCACAATGACATCGTAGCGCTTCATCAATCTTCCTTTGCAAGCACAAAGTCTATTTTGGGAAGGGATTTTGTTTTTATCCTACTGCTAAGAAGGTGTCTTATGTATTCTCTTGCGCTCTGAAGCCTTTTTAAAACAGCCTCCTCCTTATCCTTTTCTAAAACGCTTACAGATATGAGGACATTTTTACCATCTTCGCTCAAAAGCACGCCGTTTACCGTCACAAAACCGGGTATGTTTTCTATATCTTTTAAAAGTATGTTTGCCACCTCTTTTTCTATGGTTCTTTTTAGCATGTCTTTTTGCTTGTTCATTGAGACTCCTCTTCTATTTTTATGTTGTAGGCTTTTATCTTTCTATACAGGTTTGTAAAGTCCATACCTATGGCCTGGGCGGTTTGTTTTATGTTGTAGTTGTACTGGGCTAACTTTTTCAGTATAAACTGCTTTTCAAACTCCTGTTTTGCGCTTTTAAAATCCTGAGGCTCTTTGTGGGTTATGTTTAGTCCAAGGGCGTTTTCATCTATGTAGTCTTTTTCTACGGTAATGCTGAGCCTTTCCATGAGGTTTTTTAGCTCTCTCACGTTGCCGGGCCAGTGGTATTCTAAAAGGGCCTCTTTAGCTTCAGGGGTGAGCTTTTTGGGTTTTACCTTGTTCTCCTGACAGAATTTATCTAAAAAGTATTCCGCAAGGATGATGATATCCTGAGCTCTTTCTCTTAAAGGTGGGACTTCCAGAGTTATAACCGCAAGCCTGTAGTACAGGTCTTCTCTAAAAAGCCCCTGTTCTATTTGCTTTTTCAGGTCTTTGTTGGAAGCGCATATAAATCTCACATCCACATCTATCTTTTGAAGCCCCCCAAGCCTGTGGAAGCTCTTTGTCTCTATAGCCCTTAAGAGTTTTGCCTGAGCTTTCAGGCTCATATCCCCTATCTCGTCTAAGAATATCGTTCCCTCGTTTGCTATCTCAAGTTTTCCGGCTTTTCTTGACAAAGCCCCCGTAAAAGCCCCCTTCTCGTATCCAAAAATCTCTGATTCTATAAGCTCATCCGGTATGGCAGCGCAGTTTATATCCACAAAAGGCTTGTCCTTTCTGGAGGACAGGTTGTGTATGCTTCTGGCCACAAGCTCTTTGCCGGTGCCGTTTTCTCCAAAGATTACGATGTTTGCGTTTGACCTGGCTATTTTTTTTATCTGTTCTTTTAGCTCTTTTATGGCGGGGGACTCTCCTATGATAAGATCTTCCTGGGTGCTTGACTCAAGCTTGTTTTTTATATGTTCTTTGTGGGCTTTTTCTATAACGTTTAAAAGCTTTTCAATGGAAAGGGGTTTTTCTAAAAAATCAAAGGCTCCTTTTTTGATGGACTGGACCGCAAGCTCTATCCCTCCATGGCCCGTTATCATCACGATAGAGGAGTTTGGGGAAAGCTCTTTTATGGTGTCTATAAAATCAATCCCAGAACCATCTTCAAGCCATATATCAAGAAGTATCACGGGGAAATACTCTTTTAGAAGTATCTTTTTAGCCTCTTCTAAGGATTTTGCGGTCTTTGAGCTTATATTTTCATCGCTTAAAATCTCTGATATGGACTCTCTTATGGAAGCCTCATCGTCTATTATCAAAACCTTCATGGTTCTACCACTATAGACTCTATGCTGAAATGGGGTTTTAGCGTTTCTAAAAATGCCATCAAATCATTAATTTGATACTCTGTGGTGAGTATTTCAAGTGTCTTCTTGTCATGTGGCCTTGTCCTTGTAAGGCCCAGTCTGTTTGGTGCCCCTGTTATTATGGCATCAAGCAAGACCAGCTCCCCTTCTTTGGAAAGATGTACCACCACCTTCAAATCACTTCTTCTCATAATACACTATCTTGGCGGGTTTAAACACTTCTAAAATCTTTTCTACCTCTTCCGGGTAATCTTTTTCTTTATCTTCCTTGTTTTGTGGGCTTTTAACATCTAAGTTATCGGTTTCGTTCAGTGTTTTTTTTTCAGCTGATTTTAAAGCATCATCTTTTAAAAGCTCAGAGATTGGCACAAAGTCCTTTATCAAAGAGGCTTTTAATATCGTTATCTCAAGGGCAAGGATTGGGTCTTTTTGATACATGGCGCTAAAGCCCTGATTTATAATATCCTCAAGGTATAAAAACGTCTCTAAAGGCTTTGATAGCATACGCTTGTAAAACTCTTCCTGAACTTCACCGGTAGCAAAGGCTTTTAATATGTTTTTTAGCTCTTTGTAAACTCCTTCCCAGAACAGCCTTACGTTGTAGCCTTTTTCGTTTAAGGTGTTTAGCATGCTGGTGGCTTCTTTTGTCTTTGATTCTATTAAAAGCTCTAAAAACGTTCTTATGGAGTTTTTATCCACAGGCCCAAACATGGCTTTTACAGCGTCTATACTTACCTTGTTGTTGGCGTAGGTGCTGAGCTGGTCAAGCAAGCTTGCGGCATCTCTCATAGAATCATCCGATAAATCCGCTATCACATCAAGAGCCTCTTCATCTATCTCGATGGATTCTTCTTTTGCAATGCGTCTTAGATAGGCTTTTATGTTTTCTTTTGAGGCTTTTGAGAATATGAGCTTTTGACATCTTGACTGGATGGTGGGCAGTATCTTGTCAAACTCTGTGGTGCACAGGATAAATATCAAAGAGGGGGGTGGTTCTTCTATGGTTTTTAAAAGGGCGTTGAAGGCCTCTTTTGTAAGCATGTGGGCCTCATCTATGATATAGACTTTATATTTGCCCTGCATCGGCAGATAGCTGGCTCCTTCTTTTATAGACCTTATCTCATCTATACCTCTGTTGGAAGCCGCATCCAGTTCTATCAAATCCACAAAGCTTCCCTTCTCTATGGCCTGACAGTTGGCACAGCTGTTGCAGGGTTCTCCCTCCTGAGGGTTCAGGCAGTTTAAGACTTTTGCAAATATCCTTGCGGTGGTGGTTTTACCGGTTCCTTTGTGTCCTGCAAAGATATAAGCGTGATGGACTTTGCCCTGCAAAAACGCATTTTTCAGTATGGTAGCAGGAATCTCCTGTCCTATAAGCTCTTTAAAGGTTTTTGGCCTGTACTTTCTGGCAAAGGGCAAATAGCTCATAACTAATATTTTATACTACAAAAGG
>CAYFGH010000067.1:0-5838 GCA_964342735.1 uncultured Aquificaceae bacterium | reverse complement strand
CACTATTACCATTTCTGAAGCATCTTTTTTCCATACAATAGAGATTATAACATTGACAAATAATCGTTTAACATATAAAATCAGATTGGATGGATGAATCTATTCATAGATGTTATCAGTGCGGTATAGGTATATCTGGTCAACCCATCGTTTTCAACGTAAAAGGCGTAGATAGGGAGTTTTGCTGTACTGGGTGTTATCTTGTAAACAAAATCTCTGGAAACGAAACCTCTCAGAGCGTTCAGAAGTTTTTTATAAAGTTTGGCATAAGCTTTTTCCTGGCTGGTTATGTGATGATGCTCTCTTTTACCATATATGGAGGCGATGTGTCAAAAACCTCACATGATCCCATAGTGAGGCTTACAAACTACTTCCTGCTTCTTTTATCAACTCCAGTGATGGCGCTTATAGGCTTTGATTACCTTTTAAACTCCATAAAGGCGCTTTTGAGAAAATCCATCACCACAGACCTTTTGATAGCGATAGGGGCTTTTTCTGCCTACGGAATATCCATTTATTCAACCATAATGGGGGTGGGCACACCATATTATGAGACTGCCACCATGATAGTGGCTTTATCCGCTTTTGGAAAGTTTATAGAGGCTTTTGGTAGATATAGAGCTGCTAAGAGTATAGGCGAAGTTAAAGACCTTCTGCCCAGCTACGTGACGATTGTGGAAAATGGCGTAGAAAAAACTGTGAGGATAGATGAGGTAAAAGTAGGGGATATCGTGAAGGTTAAACCAGATGAGATAATACCAGTGGACGGCATAATAATAGAAGGAGAGGGTTTTGTAAAAGAGAGCTTTTTTACCGGTGAGCAAAAACCCGTGGCAAAGTTTGAAAACGATAGCGTATACGCTGGAAGCGTGAGCATTGATGGAACGTTTTTAATAAAAGCCCTAAACGATTTTAATTCAAACACTATAAACAAAATCATAGAAAATGTAGAGCTTGCAAAACTCTCTTTTGCTCCGGAAAAAAACATAGCGGATAAAATCTCTGCCATATTTGTACCCACCATCATCACGCTTTCTCTTATAACCTTTGTTTTCTGGTATCACAAATCTGGCTTTGACAAAGCCCTTATGAGTTCTCTGGCGGTGCTTTTGATAGCATGCCCCTGCGCTTTTAACGTAGCAGCCCCACTGGCTTTGTGGAACGCTGCAAATTCACTGGCAAGAAGGGGCATCATACTGCAAAATTTGAGGGCTCTTTACAGCGTAAGATATATAAACGAGGTGCTTTTTGATAAAACAGGTACCATCACACTTGAAAACCTTGAATACAGCGGTTATGAACAGTTTGGCGAAGAAAAAGATTTTATAAAAAAGATAGCCTCCATAGAAAACTATTCAAAGCATCCTATAGCAAGGAGCCTGCTAAACCACTACCAGGGGGATTTCATAAAACCAGACAAAGTAAGGATATTACCCGGATATGGTATTGAGGCTTTTATAGAAAATAAAAAATGGGAGATAGGCTCAAAAGAGCTCATGGAAAAAGCAGGCATAAAAAATCTGAGCTGTAAAGAAAACGTATCCTGTGTATATGTGGCTGTGGATGGTAAGTTAGAAGGGGTGCTTTATTTCAAACAAAAGATAGACGAAAACGCTATAGAGGCTGTAAAAAGGCTGAAAGAGATGGGATACAGGGTAGGTCTTATATCCGGGGATGAAAAGGCTTTTGTAGAGGAGTTTTCAAGCATATTTGATGAGATATACTGGTCTTTAAAACCCCAGGACAAACAGCGGGTTGTAATGGATAAAAAAGCAAAAGGTTCAAAGATAATGTATGTGGGGGATGGGATAAACGATGCATTGGCGATGGCGGTAAGCGATGTGAGTGTGGCGGTAGCAAACGCCTCTGGTGTGGCAAGAGTGAGTGCCAGTATTTTGCTTTTTAATAAAAACTTAAAAGCCATACCCTGGATTATAAGATTTTCTCACAAGGTTAAAAAGATAATATACTCAAACTTTATATGGGCTAGCGTTTACAATACCTTTGGCATCACCTTAGCGATGGCGGGTCTCATTCAGCCCATATGGTCGGCGGTATTTATGATAATAAGCAGTGTGAGTGTGGTCTATAACTCCTCCAGAATAGAGAATATGTAATCAGATAGATTCTTTATAAAGTGTGTTTTCTTTTGAAAGTATGAGCACTATCTCGCCTTTGAGGTTGTTGCCTCTTTGTTTTAGTTCTTCTAACACATCCTTTATATTTCCCCTTATATACTCTTCGTGCATCTTTGTGAGCTCCCTTGCTATAACCACTGTGATATCTGGCTCTATATGACTTATAACGTTCAAAGTATCCAGTATCCTCTGGGGAGATTCGTAAAGAATGTAAGAACCAACATCCGTTTTAAACATCTCTTTGTAAAAAGACTCCTGGGATTTTCTTGGGGCAAAACCCAAAAACATAAAGCTATGCGTTGGAAGCCCAGAGCCCACCAGAGCGGTTATCAAAGCACAGGGCCCAGGCAGCACCTCCACTGGAATATCTTCTTTTATACATGTATTTATAAGCTTAAAACCAGGGTCTGATATGGCTGGTGTACCAGCGTCTGAAACCAAAGCCACATCTTCATCTTTTCTCAGCAAAGAGATAATTTTTTTTATCTGGATAGACTCTTTTGGATGATAGTAAGAGAGCAAAATTTTATCCTCTATGTTGTAATGCTTTAAAAGTATTTGAACCCTTCTTGTATCCTCACAGGCTATAAACTTTACCGATTTTAATACGTTTAGAGCCCTCAGCGTTATATCTTCTAAATTCCCTATAGGAGTAGGGACTACATAAAGCTTCATTATCATATTTTATCATATTTTGGTTTATAATAAATTGTAGGAGGTTGTGCTTATGAAAAAAGTGGGTGTCTTGAGCGCTTTGCTGGTTTTTGGAAGCATCGCCATCGCTCAGCCGGATATGTATACCAGTCAAAATCTTGGGGATTTCACATCCTATATGAAGCTTGACTACATGCACTTTACAGGTTCTCATATAAAAAGTTTTGATGGACCTTACCTTGGGGTTGGTATAGACTGGAACTGCAGGCTTTTTAAAGTAGCCTATGGACAGCTAAAACCCTCTTTACAGCTTGGTACCGGTAGAGCCTATGGGGATGGCTCTCATCTTGATTTTTCAAATATAGAGCTAAATATGAGATATCTGTATCCAATAGGTCAAAACCTCTTTGCCGGTTTTGGTGCTGGTATAGGAGCAGCCGATGTGAAACTTCAGGGCATGTCCTCTGGTATAGTGGGAACCATGCAGGGATCTGGTGAAATTGACCTGAAGGTATCTCCAAACATCTACCTTGGAGCACAGGCCAAGTATCAGTTTGCCTCTGAGTACAAAAACACAGGCATAAATCCAGATAACTACAGGCTCGGTATAAAGCTCGGTATGATGTTCTAAGCATTGCAAAATATACACGTGATTTTATATTGTTAGTATGAAGCTTTTAATGATAGATAACTATGATTCTTTTACGTACAACCTGGTGCAGTATTTCAACATACTGGGTCAAGAGGTAGAGGTATTTAAAAACGACGAGATAAAACCAGAAGATATAGAAAATATGAATATAGATGCTATAGTGATATCTCCCGGTCCCTGCTCTCCAAAAGAGGCAGGCATATCTGTGGATGTTATAAAGATGTACAAGGATAAATATCCAATACTTGGGGTCTGTCTTGGACATCAGAGCATCGGTTATGCCTTTGGAGCTAACATAGTAAAAGCCAAAAGGTTGATGCACGGCAAAACATCCATGATATCACACGATAGTGGTGGTCTTTACGAGGGTTTACCAAATCCTTTTAAAGCGGTAAGGTATCATTCCCTTGTGATAGATAAAGATACACTACCGGAGGATTTTATAATAGATGCTTTAGCAGAAGATGGGGATATAATGGGTATAAGACACAAGACGCTTCCTATTTTCGGTGTGCAGTTTCATCCAGAGTCTATAATATCAGAACACGGATTTGATATACTAAAAAACTTCTTGAAAAAAGCGAATTTGAGTTATAATAGAGTTTAAACGGATAGGAGGTTGCATTATGAAAGGAGTAGCTCTTTTGTGGTTAACAACACTGGTGTTGGCGGTGGCTGAGGTAGCTGGTGCTATTTTATGGCATGGTAAAGAGCATTCTACTGTAACATTTGGTTTTCTTATGGTAATCGCAGCTGTTATAAACGGCATATGGGCAGGTCTTGTTATCCCTTTAGCTGCAAAAGACTGACAGGTTGGATAATTCTACCACGGCTGAAAATTATTTTTTAGAAGTAAAAGAGTTAAGAAAAAGCTACAACGGTTTTGAGGCTTTAAAAGGTATAAGCTTTGAAGTAAAGAAAGGTGAAATTTTTGGTCTTCTTGGTACAAACGGTGCTGGGAAGACCACCACCATAAAAATAACTGCCGGTATAATACCTCCAAGTTCCGGTGAGGTAAAAATAAACGGCGAACCCATCACCAAAAACCCTATAAAGATAAAACATCAGATTGGGTATGTGCCACAGGATATATCTATCATACCAAACCTAAGTGCATACGAAAATCTACGCCTTGTTGGGAAACTTTATGGCGTGCCAAAAGAGAGAATTTTTTATATGCTAAAAGCCATAGACCTGTGGGACAGAAAAGACTCTATGGTACAGACGTTCTCAGGCGGTATGATAAGAAAGCTTGAGATAGCGATGGCTATGCTTCACGAACCAAAGCTTTTGCTTCTTGATGAGCCAAGCGTAGGTTTGGACCCAAACGCCAAACTCAATATCTGGAACTTCCTAAAATCAAGAAAACAGGACATGGCAACCCTTATCACAACCCATGACATGAACGAAGCGGAGCGCCTGTGTGATAAGATAGCCATCATGAAAAAAGGCGAGATTATAGCAAAAGGTACTCTGGATGAGCTAAGAGATATCATCAAAGATAAGAACGCCAGTCTGGAAGAGATTTTCATAAAACTCACCGGCGAGAGCTTAGAAGAGGATACCCAGGATATAAAATCCATAAGGAAAACAAGAAACATAGTAAAAAGGCTTAGCTAATGTGGTTTCTGGCTTTTATAAGAGGAACAACGGTAATATTAGAAATAGAATTGAGGAAGATGATACGCCAGAAGATGGATATACTCACAAGGGCGGTGCAACCTCTTATATGGATACTGCTTTTTGGTAATGTGTTTAAAAACATAAAAAGCATACCTGTAAAAGGGGATTACCTTTCTTTTATGACACCGGGGATTCTAGCTCAATCTGTGATGTTTGTATCGTTTTTCTACGGGATATCTCTGATATGGGACAAAGATCAGGGTCAGATAACAAGATTTCTAAGCGCTCCGATACCACGATCTTCCATCATCACCGGAAAAGCTCTATTTTCGGGCATCAGGTCTTTAATTCAGGCTTTTCTTATAATAATCCTTTCAAAAGCCCTAAACATAAACATATTTATAAACATATACACTCTAACGCTCTCATCTTTGGTAATAATCCTTTCTGGGATTTGTTTTGCAAGCTTTTCAATGCTTATAGCCTCTTTGTTTAAAAACGTAGAAAGGTTTATGGGAGTTGTGCAGATAATAACGATGCCGATATTCTTCTCAAGTAGCGCCCTGTATCCTGTTTCTTTGATGCCAAACTGGTTAAAGATTTTTGCCCTTTTAAACCCTCTCACTTATTCGGTGGAGGGGCTAAGAACACTGCTTTATGAAAACAGCCCCAGCATAGGACTTCCTTTAACGGTGCTTTTGGTTTACAGTATGCTATTTTTGATGTTTAGTGCTTTTAGTATGAAAAATCTTGTAAATTAGAAAAACTTTG
>CAYFGH010000066.1:0-5869 GCA_964342735.1 uncultured Aquificaceae bacterium | reverse complement strand
AGAGGATCACACTCAGAAGCTATGAAACATATGTTCATACTTTAATTTTACCATAAACAGGGTGCTAAAATTTGTATTAGTCTACTTTATCAGCGGGTTTAGTATACACCATCCCATAAACTCGTAATCTGCTGTAAGCTTCCGTGATTTGTTTGGAAAATCGCTATAGCCTCTGTGAACTAAATATTCGTAAGCTCTTGAATAAAGGTTTTTATCCAGGCTTTTAACAAGCAAATTTATAGTGGTGCTCAGAAATCCTTGATGCTTGCCTATTCTCAGAGGGATTACGTTATATTTTTCTATGTTGTTAATCCTGTCTCTCAATCTATTTAAAATTTTTTGTTTTTCCTGTATATCAAGCTCTTTGGTGCTTTCAACATATTCTATGTCAGCTTTCAAAATATCGATGGCAAACTCTTTGCAGGCTTTTATGATATTATCCAGGGAAAGATATCTATAAGTGCTTGGAAACAATGATTTATATTGTTCGTTTATGACAATTTTCAAATCGAGTTCAAATTTAGCACCGGCTTTCAAAAGTTCATAAGGTTCTAAAAAGCTTCTAGAAACACCAAGAGCTTTAACATCCTGTACAAAAAGACAATCTTCCGGGTTTTGAAGGCTGGAATCAGATACCATCAAAAACCTTAAAAAATCTTTCTTAATATCCGCAGGCCTATAATCTTCTTGTATATTTTCAAATCCATCTCTAAATACTATGCTTTCCCATATTTCTTCTAAACGTGAAAAACATCTTCTGATGCTCTTTTTATCAGCATTTTGGATGTTTAAGCAACTTTTATAACGATTGAGAAAATCGCTTTTTATCTTATCGTCCTGTTGAAATCTATCTTTTAGTATCTTGTAAAACAGAGCTGTTCTTATGGCACCTTTTATCTCGGTGCCCGGAATGTATACTTTTCCATTTTCTTTGATAAATTCAAATATAGCTTTGTACTCTCCGTTGCTGTTTTTTATACTGGATTTTGATTCTAATTCATATTCACATTCAATATTAAGCCCATAATCTCGCATCACTTCGCCAAGCGTCTTTGTGGAAGCGTATCTTTCTATAGTCTGTGCCAGGCTATACCTCTGTTTATCTCCCAGAGCCTTTACTACCCTGTCAAAGTTGTATATCTTTATCTTACCTTTATCTACACTATAAGACCAGTTGCTTATCTGTTCTCCGTTTCCGATGTGAATTGGGGATAGAGCGATGAAGACAGACCTCATGGGATGGCTCCTTTTTGTATAAAAAGAGGAAACGAAAGCCCATACTGGAAAATGGTGTTTCCTTTCAGATCCTTCGCTTTGTAAAATGTGCCGTAGAAAGTTTTGGGGCTTTTAATATGAAAAACAGAACCTTCTTGCAGATAAATCACTTTATCTTTCCATATGTCTATATCCTTGAAATCGTAATCGTTGTCAATGGCCCCTCTGAAGGTAAAATACTGATAGTAGCTGTTCTCAAGGTCGTATGTGGCTGGCTCTGGAATAACGGGTGCAAGACTTATAAATGTATCCGTTTGAGTGTTAAAGTAAGCTTCCAATTCCTCAAATTCCTGGAAATCTCCAAAGACCACCTTACCATAACCAATAGAGCGATTTCCTCCTATATTTATGTCTTCCAAAAGCCTAAAAACAGCTTTGAGCTCTTTTTCTACTTCATTATCCTTTACTGCCACCAGCATAAAACTATCGGTCAAACCCACAACCTCTTCAAAGTATAGCTGTCCAGACCCATCAATCGTGCTGTTTATTCTATCTATTGAAGCACGGGATATATAATATTTTGAAGCGATAGAGATTTTTGAAAGTTCATCAGACATGTTGCTAAGAGCTTCATTTAGTTCAAACTCTGTTTTAATTTCAGCATCCAGAACTCTTTTAAAAATATCAAATTCCACATAAGATATTTTTTTAAGCCTCTTATAATCACCTTTTACACTGTCTTTTCTCTGTGCTTTTAAATTTGGTCTTGGAAAATAATACTTACCGTTAACCTTTGGCATGAAAGAGCTTACCAGGAAAGGTATGTTTCTATTTTCAAAATCTATCAGCATATCGTTTAGCCTGTCCTTTCCGTAAAGTATCCGATAAGCCCAGCAAATAGCTCCAAAAATGGTATAAGAAGAAGGTATGTCCTTGAAAACCGAACGTGGAGTTATGTCAACTTTATAGACTTTCATGATATGATGGTTGAAAAGCTATTTAATATTTCATCTACAGACTTAAAACTGCCTTTTGAGATTTTATCCGCCTCGCCTTTATAGTAATCCTTGCTTTTATAATATATGTCTATATTTTCAAACTTTATACGCCCATTACCTCTCGTACCGCCACCCCCTAGATAGTTATCCTCCAGCAGCTTCATACCCTCAAAGAGTATTTTAAACCTTTCAAGGTCTTTTTTATCAAAAACCGAATAAACAATCTCCAGTTCAAACCTGGAACCCGCTGGCACTCTCTCTTGTTTTCTTGGGTTTGCTTCTGAGGTAATTCTATCTATAGCATTTTCTACTTTAATCTCTGTATACAATCCACTTCCTATGTTTTCTTCCCAACTTTCTATGGTTTCTTTGGTAGGATAAGCATCAAAAAATTTTACCCTCACCGGACCGGCCACCACTTCTCTTGTTTCCTTTGAATCTCTAATACCAAAAACTATTGCAACATCCACAGGTTTTCCATCTTTTACAGATTTTATATCATCCTGTATCTTTCCTTTATCATTTTTTATACCCACCAGATCGTACTGCCACTCCAGAAGGTTTCTTATCTTACCTTTCAAAGAAGAACCTGGTATATAAGGCATACCCTCTTTTATTTCTCTATCTGGTAAACTCAGAGGGATGGTGGTTTTTAAAACTGCATTATCTATACCCCCTATTTCAAAGCTTTCTTTTGATCCACCTATGTGAAGACCTGTTATACACTTCAAATATGCCCTTACTACGTAAACTCCTTCAAACTTCAAATC
Source organism: uncultured Aquificaceae bacterium (assembly GCA_964342735.1). Classification (GTDB taxonomy): domain Bacteria; phylum Aquificota; class Aquificia; order Aquificales; family Aquificaceae; genus Hydrogenobaculum. The sequence continues at coordinate 2,886 of CAYFGH010000066.1, read as the reverse complement.
CATAAAAACCTCCTCTACTTATCATACTGTTTGTTGTAGGCTACTATAGCGGTCATAAACTCTTCAAACGTTTCAAAATCTTTTTCGTCTCCGTTTAATTGAAGTTTCTTTATACAGCTTACGAGCAAATCGTAAAACTCTTTTGGCATCAGATTTCTCCCCTTTGCATAGGCAAGTTTGGGATAAAGAAGATAGAGTTCTGTTTTATCCTTTGATATACCTTTCTTCTGTCTCTGGCAGATGCTTTTCACCTCTGAGAAAATCTTTCTTAACTGAGAAGTTTTCAGTGAATTGTTACCGCTTTTAAAAGAAGATGCTATTTTATCAGCCCATCCTTCAGGTGGAGCAAACTTATCTGGCGTTAAAACTTCAGACAACTTATTGGCGCTATTTATCTCACCTATTATTTCGCTAATTATATTAGGCTTTTCTTGGTCAGCTCTTCTGTGCTGAGTGTTCATGGTAAACCTCCTTGGTACCTGTATTTCCCCTTGTTTTAAGAGATATATAGTTAACCAAAAACGTAAGCTTTTTGAAGTTTTTCTTGTCAAACAAAAACTGTGCTATCTTCTCTCTTAAATCTCTGTGTATATTTCTTGCTATGTAGTACTGAGCATAAGGGTAAAACATGAGGTTTTCTCTGCTTTTATAGCTAAACACCAGTTTGCTTGATTTAGATTCGTCTTTTAAAAACTGCTCTTTTAATCTATGGACGGTGTAGATAAAACCTCTTTGAAGCTTTCCAGATTTGACATGAGAAACCCACTCCTGCGCTGTAGATTTTATATCTTCTAACTCATGCCAATCTAAAACATCTCCCAGTATGGATATTCTGTTTTTGCCACTGGCTTTTGATATCTCTTCTAGCTCACCTGCTATATCAGCTGAAATCCTTATGGGAAACCTTGGTTTTGTTTGTATGTAACCTGCCGATATCGTAACGTTATCGTTCTCGCACACATATTTTCTAAACTCACTGTTTATAGCGATGGCTATATCTATAGTCTTATCCCAGGGTGCTATAATAAAAACATCGTCTCCACCTGAATAAAGAATATAAAACATATTATCTATCTTGATGTCTGTTTTATAGCTTTTAGAAAGATTATTACATATGCTGTTCAGATAACCAGCAAAAAATAGCTCTATAGAACGGCTTAGCATCGCTACTCTTGATATAGACATCTTGTCTTTCAGACCTTCACTAAAAAGCCTCCCTAAATTGTCTATATCCATCCTGAGTAATCCTATTCTGCTATCACCATCTGAGGCTTTCGCCAGATAAGTAAATGTCACTATCTGGCCTTTGATTATCTCTTCGTCTTCTCCTGACTCTTGTGCAGGTATATCTTCAGTGGCTCTTGGAACTACCTTTCCCATAAACTTGAATCCGGTCTTATACCTTCCGCTGAAAGATGTATCGTTTATACTCAAAATCTCTGTAGTATTATCACTGTAAAAGATAGAAGCCACATTCTCTGAATCTTCCTTTGATAGGAGATACACCGCACCAAAATCACCAAAATGTATAACCTTTTTGCTGTCAAAATCTCCTTTACGTGCAAAAACCAGTCCTGTGGTTCTTGGTAAATATTGACCTATCCGCCTAAAAACCTCGCAGACATCACATATTTCATCTTCTTCGGTCAGAGTCTCATCTATTAGATAAGTTTTACAAACCGGGCATCTCTTCTTACTGGTCCCTATACCGCTGGAACGCTTGTTTAAAGCATCAAACATCTGAGCGCTATCAATCAACTCAGAAAATCTATGCTTCTTGGCGTTGTCCAGGTTTTCATTAAGCTTTCTGAGCACATCCTTATAATTTGTCATCATATCAAAAGCCGAATACTGGTGATAAGAAAGAGAAAGTCCCAGATCGGCTTCAAACTCACAGGCTAAAAATCTGCTTATATCCGCTTTTATATCTTTTAATTTGTTAATGTTTTGCTCTGTGTTTGCAACAAGTATCTCAAATATACCACCCCCACTATAAAGAAGGTTTACCCTCGGATATCCCATGCTTGACAATATATACCTAGAAAGGACTTCCGGTAAAAGCGCTATATAAAAACTTCTTCCTCTTAATATCTTGGCAACGCCGCCCTTACCAGCGTAGACGTTGTAGATAAACTTTTGAATACCGCTTATATCACCTTTTATATGCAAAAATACGTTCTCTTTTTCATCTAAATCATCTTTTAAGAATCTTTCCCTGTAATAATCGTAAAAGCTAGAAACCACAGCAGCAAGCGTCCTGGAATGGTCAAACAACGACGTATCCTCATCGTAAGCTGGCACACACCAGAGGTATTTGTAAAGCAAATGATAGATAAGACTTAATACCTGCTCCTTGTGATGTTCAAACTTCAAACCAGATTGCTTTAATATGTCGTTAAACTCTTTTTTAAAGCTTTCCCAATATTCTTTGTAAGAGGTTTTTACATCCCCTTTCACAGGAAAAATATGCTCTGACAGAGCAAGAGGTTTAAGCTCATAAAACCAGTTATCGGATTTTACATCTTTTTCTAAACTAAGATTTGCAAATATACTCCTTAATCTATACACCTCATTATCGTTTTTATAAAACATCTTATTTATAATCTTGTTTTCCCTCAACTTGTCTACATAATCAAACAAATCATCAACGCCTGAAAAAACCTCTGAAAGTCCATCCTTTAACTCTTCTTTCAGGCTTTTATACAACAAAGAATCGTCGTATATCCCTTTAGCCCTCCTGTACAGTATCCCGATACCCAGTATCAATCCCCCAACCGCCAGCAAATACTTATCTTTGTTATCCACCATTTTCCTCCGCTTCCATCTATTATATCAAAAACTCATACTACCATCCAGATTTTCAGTTCCACATAGTTCAGATAAAAC
>CAYFGH010000065.1:0-5962 GCA_964342735.1 uncultured Aquificaceae bacterium | reverse complement strand
ATATCTCTTGCATCACTCAAAGTATGAGTTTTAAAACCTATACTTTTAGCATAATCAACCATAACATCTATATCCTCTGCTCTTTTGTAGTGGATGGGTACAAACGTTATCTCATCAAAATAAGACTTTAGAATATCTAACTCCTTTTGCCATTCCTTATCTTTTAAGCTTCCCATAACAAGCCTTATATTAAAATGCTCTTTTACATCCTTTATAATCTTTACCAAAGCACTTACGTTGTGAGCTCCATCCACCATTATAAGAGGGCTTTCTCTTAAAATCTCCATACGTCCTTCCCAGTAGGTTTTTGAAAGGGCCTTTCTTATGAGCTCTTCTTTTGGGCTGATGGGTTCTAAATTTGATATGCTTAGAAACGATGCCAAAGCCAGAGCTCCGTTGTCTATCTGGTGTTTTCCCCAGAGTCCAAGTTTTAAGTTTTTCATATGAAAATCCAGAAAACTAAACTCTTCTAAATAGGTGTTTTGTCTATCTATGTAACCACTGTACTCAAAGTCTTCTCCCGCCACAAAAAGTTTTGTATTCTGCTCTTTAGCTTTTTCCACAGCCATAGGGTAAAGGGGGTATCTGTTGTTCCCTATCAAAAACGCTTTTGTGCCGTTTGCTATTTCAAGCTTTTCAGCGGCTATCTTGTCCACGGTGTTTCCAAGCCACTTCATATGGTCTTTTCCTATGTTTGTCAAAACCCCCAAGAATGGCGATGATGCTCTTGTGCCATCCCATCTTCCACCCATACCCACTTCCCATACTACCATATCAACGCCTTTATCCTTAAAATACAAAAGCCCTACAAGGGTTACAGCCTCAAAATAGGTCAGCTCAAATTTTTCAAACACAGGTTTGAGGCTTTTAACATAATAATCTAATTCATCATCTGTTATAAAGTTGTTGTTTACCCTCAGTCTTTCGTTCTCCCTTACAAGATGAGGGGATACAAACCATCCTGTTTTAACACCGTGCTCTATCAAAAGATAGTTTAAAAAAGCACAGGTTGAACCCTTACCGTTTGTACCACCCACTATTATTGATTTGTAGTGTTTTTCCGGATTTCCCACATAGTCTCTTGCTTTTAATATCCTATCAAGAGTAGGGTTTATCTTGTAATCTTTGCCCTGATACAAATCCCAGAGTTTCATAATATATTTTTCCCTTCTTCTTTAAGCCATGCTATCGCCTCTTCTTTCGTTTTGATGACCCCCTCATACTGAAGGTCTAAGAGTTTGTTTTTTAAAAGTCCAACGGTCTTTCCCTCTGGTATGTTTAATATATTCATGATATCTTTTCCGCTCAAAAGAGGCTCTACAGGCTTTGGTGCATTTTTCATCTTAAAATCCAGAATACTTTTAATGGTTTTTTCTAAAGCCCTCATAGTATCTTCATCATCTTTTGAACCCATGGCATCTGCTACTGTAAGTATCATAAGAGGATATATATCTTCTTGGGCTTCTCTTAAAAGCCTTCCGTAGGCTCTTGGTGTAAGAGAGTCAAGAGATTCCCTCAGATAAAAAATTCTTAGATGCATCCTCACCATCTTCTGTAAAAATTTAGAAAGGTCTTCTCCAAAGGCAAGTTCGTTTGAAATCTTTGCCACAAGTTCCTCTCCCACCTTATCATGTTCGTAAAAAGTGATGTTGCCCTTTTCATCTATTTTCATAGTATGGGGTTTTCCTATATCGTGAAGCAATGCGCTCAGTTTTATAGCCTCTTTGGTGCCAAACTCCCCTAAAAACGAATACTCCGGTATCTGGCTTTTAATAGTATCTAAGAGCTCTTTATCAAAGTTTATATCTTTTAAATCACCTTCTAATATCTTATCCGCATACTCATAAACTTTCAGCGTGTGTTTGTCAAGAGGGTATATGTGGTGATGCCCCTGGTTTGAGACTTTCTTTATATCTTCTAAATAGGGTATGATGCTGTATATAGCGTTTGTTTCAAAAAGTATGTTCATGCCTTTGTAAGAGTCTTTCAATCTTAAAAGCTTAAAAAACTCAACCGCTATCCTCTCTCTGGCGCTTGTTTTTATAAGATGATGATTCTCTTTAAGAAAATCTAAAAAACCCTCTTCCAAATCAAAATCAAGCTCGTTGGCTATCCTCACCCCTCTTAAAAGCCTGATGGGATCTTTTTTCAGGTTATCGTAAGATATGGGCTTTATAATCCCATTTTCCAGATCCTTTATACCGCCTGTTGGATCAAAAAGGATGGTCTGCTGAGCGCCCACTGACAGCACATCGTCTAAGTTTACAGCTATAGCGTTGCAGGTAAAATCTCTATCTTTCAAATCCTTTTCGAGGATTTTTTCCCATTCTTCAGGGGATGGTCTTAAACCAAAAAAGCTCTTTATACCAGCATCAAGAATAGCTATATCAAAGCGGTATCTGAAATCCCCTTCTTTGAAGATGATAGTGGCTATCTTGTTTCTTTTTATCCAGGATTCTTTTTTTTCAAACTCAAAGATATCTGCCTCTATGCCGTATGTTTTAAAAAGAATCTCTTTAAACCCTTTTGCCAGTTCAACAGGTTCCTGGGTAGTGATGATATCTACATCCACACTCTTACCCACTGGTTTTCCAAGTATTCTATCCCTTACGTATCCACCCACCAAAAAAGCATAATGGTCTCTGTGAAGACACTTTGCCAGAAGGTCAAAGTGTGTAAGGTAAAAGTTTAATCCATGAGCAGTGTGTTTTTTACCAAAGATTTCTATTATATCACTCATAAAACCACCTTTTTAGATAACCATACAAAGAAAAGTACGCAAAGAAAAGCCCTATATCAAAAAGTACATTACCAATTTTAACCATACCAAGAAGTATTACAATGATGCTAAGCATTTCAAAAAAAGCCTTTATCTTACCGCTCAGGATAGCCCCCCTGTCTTTGTTTTTTGCTATGCTTCTTAGAAACGATATGGTAAGCTCCCTTATCATCAAAAACGTTGCTGCGTATGGGTTTAAAAGGTGCTTATATAAAAGTCCCATCACCGCCGTTAGAACAAGTATCTTATCCGCAAAAGGATCGTACACTTTTCCAAACTCTGTAATAGACTTGTTGCTTCTGGCCACAGACCCATCGAACCAGTCCGATATGGCCCCCATGCTGAAGAATATAAAAGCTAAAAAGTAGTGAGAAGATACTATAAAACAAAAGGCTATGATGCCACATATTATTCTAAGGGTGGTTATAAAGTTTGCCATAACTTTTTCCTGAAAATCATTTATATTATAATTGATGTGTGGTGTTTTTGGCGTTTATTTGAACGAGGATGAAAACCTTGGCTTTTCAAAGCTAGCAACGTTTGCTTACTTTGGCATATATGCACTCCAGCACAGGGGTCAAGAGAGTGCCGGTATCTGCTCTTATCACAACGGAAAAATAACGAGGGTTGCCAACAAGGGTCTGGTTTTAGATGCCATCTCCAAAGAGGACATAAAAAATCTAAAGGGTAAAGTGGCTATATCACACGTAAGATATTCAACAGCAGGGGATGACTCCATTGAAAACATCCAGCCTATAGTGAGAGAAACATCTAGGTTTGGGGAAGTGGCAATTGTACACAACGGTAATCTCACAAACTACCATTTTATAAGACGCATGCTTGAGAAAAACGGTGTAAAGCTAAAATGCTCCTCTGATACAGAGGTGTTTTTGGGGCTTTTAGATATAGTGGAAAAAGACAGCTTCATAGAAGCTCATATATTAGACGAAGAACTGATACCATATCTGGTAAGCGTGTTGAAGCTTGTGGAAGGGGCTTACAGCATCCTCATGATAATAAATGGAAAGCTGATAGCCGCCAGAGACCCCCTTGGTTTCAGACCGCTTCTTATGGGAAGGCGTAAAGATGCCATAGTTTTTGCCTCTGAGACCTGCGCTTTTGATATCATAGAAGCTGATTACTGGCGCGAGGTAAAACCCGGCGAGATTACCATAGTGGATGAAAACGGTATAAGAACTTACTTTTTTGCTAAAAGCCAAAATACTAAAAAATGTATCTTTGAACACGTTTATTTTGCAAGACCGGATAGCTTTATATTTTCTGAATACCCTTACAATGCCAGAAAAAAAATGGGGATGGAGCTTGCCAAAGAAGACGATATCACTCCAGATATCGTAATACCGGTGCCTGATTCCGGGATGCCAGCAGCTATAGGCTACAGCCAGTATAAAAACATACCCTACGAGATGGGCCTTATAAGAAACCACTACATAGGAAGGTCTTTTATAGCACCTTCTCAAGATATCAGAAACCTAAGCGTCCTGATGAAGCTAAACCCAAACAAAGGTATCATAAAAGATAAAAGCGTAGTGGTGATAGATGATTCTATTGTAAGAGGCACCACATCAAAGCGTATAGTAAACCTTTTAAAGGAAGCAGGAGCAAAAGAGGTACACATGAGGATAGCATCTCCTCCTGTCATAGGACCCTGCTATTATGGTATAGATACACCCACAAAAGAAGAGCTTATGGCAAGCCACATGTCTGTAGAGGATATCAGAAAGTTTATAGGGGCTGATTCTTTAAAATACCTTTCTCTGGAAGGTCTTATGAGATCCGTCCAGGATCCGGAGACTTTTTGTGATGCATGCTTTACAGATAAATATCCAATAGAGATAAAGCTATGAACGAGCTTGCAAAAATGCTTATCGTATTTGGCCTTATACTCATTGGTATTGGGCTTTTAATAACGCTGTTTGGAAAATTAAACATACCTCTTGGAAGGCTTCCTGGTGATATAGTTTATAAAAACGGCAACTTCGTATTCTATTTTCCAATAGTTAGCTCCATAATCCTTAGCATAGTCCTTACAATTTTATTAAACATAATCTTTAGAAGATGAGATTTGCTATAATAATTTGATGATATGGTTTGATATAGTAACTCCTAAAGCAGCCTTATTTTTTAGCCCTATAATAAGAAACCTTAAAAATAGACAAGAGGAGTTTCTTATCACCACGAGAAAATCAGAAGGATATGAAGAGATAGTAGAGCTTCTTGATATGATGAATATCCCTTATCACATAATAGGTGGGTTTGGAGGCGGGACTTTAAACGGTAAGCTTCATGCCAGCATAGAAAGGATGTATGAGCTTACAAAGCTTCTTGATAAATATAATCCAAGCGTCATGGTGAGCGTATGTTCTGTGGATGCCAACAGAGTTGCCTACGGGCTTGGAATACCTATAGTAAACTTCTACGATATACCGCTGTCTGATTACAAATACGATTTTAAAAAGGCGCTACCTCAGGCAAGGCTTACACTTCCTCTTTCCAGCATAGCCTTAAAGCCTTTCGTGGTGCCGGATGAGATATTCTACAGGTTTGCTTTAGAAAAAGATCAGGTTTACACCTACGATTTTATAGACCCTTTGATATGGCTTTATGACTTCAAACCGGATATAAACTATGTAAAAGATGTGATGAAAATACCTGTTGATAAACCCATAATAGTTGTAAGAGAAGAGGAATTTAAAGCCTCTTACGTGATGAAAAAATACAGCCTCTTGTATGATGGGCTTTTAGAATTAAAAGATAAAATAGATGCCACCTTTGTAATAATACCAAGATATGAGGCTAAACCTCTAAAAGAGCTTTTTGATTTTGCCATAATCTTGGAAAAAAAATATAAGATACAGCACCTTCTAGCCTACGCATCGCTTTTTATAGGAGGAGGTGGTACTATAAACTTGGAAGCCACTTACTTTGGTACACCTGTTATATCCACCAGAAGCTTCATAAGTCATTACGACAAATACGTGGTGGATGTGGGACTTATGAAGTGGGTAAACGACAAAGATACCCTTGTAAATACCGCTTTAAAGCTAATAGGAAAGCGCTTTGACGAGCTGGCTCAAAACGTATGGGGTTCTATGAAAGTAGATATAGATTTTCTCACAGACACCATACTAAAAGCCAAAGACTTGAAAAGATAGAATGTGT
>CAYFGH010000064.1:0-6078 GCA_964342735.1 uncultured Aquificaceae bacterium | reverse complement strand
TTAGAATCTCTTTTGTCATTGGGATAGTATATAAAAAAATTTTTATATAAACAATGAGTCAAATTATATATATGTCGTCGGTTTTTATGACCTCTTTGTTTTTCTTGCCTATGATGTTTTTAAGCTCTTTGGAGTCATACTGGATTTTCCCTTTTCCAACCATGATGTTTTGCTCATCCACTATGCTTACTATATCTCCTTTTTTAAATACTCCGTCAAATCCCTTTATGCCTATGGCAAGGAGTGCCTTTCTGTTTGATATTGCCTTTTTCGCCCCTTCGTCTATATATATTATCCCTTTAGGGTATTGAGCCAGTTTTGTAATGTCTTTTAGTTTCAGCTTTGGGTTTTTAAAGGCTGGTATCTTTGTACCTTTGGCTTTATCCTGGTATATATCAATTATTCTCTGGCTTTTGGAGGTTATAAACACCTCTATACCAAGTTTTGATGCCATCATAGAAGCCTGTAGCTTGCTCATCATGCCCCCGCTTCCAAATGTGCTTTTGGTGGGATTTACCTCGCTAAAAGCCTTATCAAAATCTTCCACTTTTTCTATAAGGGTTTTGCCATCTTTTGTGTATAGTCCCCCTGCTGTGGAAAATATGATGAGTTTTGTGGCTTTTGATATATAAGATACGTATACGCTTAAAAAATCGTTATCACCAAAGATGAGCTCTTCGGTAGCTATGGCATCGTTCTCGTTTATGATGGGTATTATATTGTATTCTAAGAGCCCTTCTATAGTCCTTTCGGCGTTTAGAAACATGTTTTGATTTGTAAAAACATCAGAGGTTATGAGTATCTGGCTTATAACAAGACCATAATTTGAAAATATGCTATCATACAAAGACATCAACCTTGATTGGCCCACAGATGCTAAAACCTGTCTTGAGAGTATAGAGTCTTTTTTTATGTTTAAGATTTTCCTGCCTGCCATCACAGCCCCAGATGAGACTATGAGAAATTTTACGTTGTTTTTTTGAAGGGTTTTGATGTCTTCTGCCAGCGATGATAAAAAACTTAAGTCAAAATCTCCCTCCTCTGTGGACAGGACGTTTGAACCTATTTTTATTACAAATATCATTCAGTAAGTTTATACGTTTTGTAGCAAAGGTTTTAGCTTCCTTTCAACGGTTTTGTTGGTGATTAGAGTTTTTTTCCTGAGTCTTCTTTTTCTGTCTTTTGGTTTTTTGGTGTTGTAGTGGCTTCCATTGGCCTTTGCCCTTTTGATATGGCCGTTGGCTGTTATCTTAAACCTCTTTGCCATCGTTCTGTTGGTTTTCATCTTTACCTTCATATAAAACCTCCAAACATAATTTGAGCTTATTATTATAACCTATTTTTTCTTAGGAAGCAACGTAAAGGTCAAAAAGGCGTTTTCTTTAACGGGTGGTTTTTCCAATACGCCTACGTCGCTTAGCTCGCTGATTATTTTATCCACAAGCTTGTCTCCAAGCTCTGGGTATATGTTTTCTCTGCCTCTAAATCTTATGCGCACCCTTACCTTGTCCCCGTCTTCTAAGAATTCCCTCATATGTTTTATCTTTATAGCCAGATCGTGATTGTCTATCATGACCTTGAGATTTATGTCTTTGACGTTGATGGCGGATTCTTTCTGCTTTTTCTTGGCCTCTTTTTCCTTCTTTTGAATCTCGTATTTAAACTTGCTGTAGTTTAAAATCTTGCATACGGGTGGATTTGCCTGAGGAGCTATCTCCACAAGGTCAAGCCCCTTCCTGTTTGCTATCTCTAAAGCCTCTTCTATCGGCACTATTCCTATCTGAGACCCGTTCTCGTCTATAAGCCTCACTTCTTTCGCCGTAATCTTTTCGTTTATCCTGTACTCCTGCAAGCTAACCTCTTCTTAATGCAAAGATATTTTTAGTCGCCTCTTTGCTGGCGATAGTGTATTTTAACTTTTAAGCTTTTAATAAAATCTATAAACTCTTCGTATCTCCATATCCTGGAATCGCATATTATCACGGTGCCTTTGTCTTCTTTGGTTCTTACAAGCCTCCCAAACCCCTGCTTAAACTGCAAAAACGCCTTTTTTCTAGAATACGAAAACCCATCTATGCCGTGCTTTTCAAAATACTTCATCCGGTGATAATGAATCGGTTCTGAAGGTGATTCAAAGGGAAGCTTGGCCATCAGGAGTCCTTTTTCCCCTTTTACATCTATTCCAGTCCAGACAGAATCTACCCCCACCAGTACGTTTTTGTCTCCGTTTTGTATCATCTCTATGGCTTTTCTCAGGCTTGTGGTGTTTTGAAACACGATATCCTCATCTTTTGGTATGTATTCCATCTGTTCGTAGCTTGTTAAAAGCACCAAAACCTTGCCATAAAATGTCCTAAGATACCTAAGGCTGTTTACAAGCTCTTCCTTCCATAAATCTTTGTTTTTTGGCAGTATATTTTTAACAATAAAGTTCACATTTTTATAATCAAAAACATGCTCCAGAGAATAATACTCTCCCTTTATGCCGGTGGTGAGCTCTATGAGGTCCTCATCCAGAGTAGCGGATGTCAGTATCACGCTTTTATAATCGTCTATATTTATAGCGTTTTTAGGGAAAATAGGAAAAGCTTCCACTCTGTAGTTGTAATCGTTTAGTCTTTTGGAGAATTCTCTACTTACCACAAAACCAAGGAATTCTTTGTTTTCTTCATCTTCCATATATTTTAGCGTATTGTACATATTGGATACTCGGTTTGCAAGGGTTCTAAACTTCGCTATAAGCCTTGATAGCTCTATCTCTAACCTGTCTTCTTGATTTACAGACGATGTATCTACGCTCAAGCTGTCTATAAACTCTTTTTTAAATATCCTTGAGTCTTCTAAAAGGCTCTTAAATCTGGCACTTACCAGAGTTTTATATTCCAGTCTATTTATTACAGTTTTTTCTACATGCTCTTTTATAATCCTTATGGCCTCATCTAAAGGAGAATATATGGAGTTCATGAAAGCGTTTACAAAAAACGGTTCATCTATTGGTATAGAAGCTGGTGTTTTATCTTTTTTGGTTTCTTTTTCAAATAGATTTTCAAATAGGTTTTTGAATATAGATATGACATCAACAGCATCAAGTGAGTCTTTTTTCTCAGGTGGCAGCATGTCTCTTATGCTTGCTAAAAGCCTCAAAACACCGTTTGTGGAAAAACCTGATGTCAGGGATTTCACCAGAGCCTCGTCTAGCTCGTGAGCCTCATCTATTACGAGGATGCGCTCATCTGAATCTTCAAACTCTTTAAGCACCAGAAGGCTGTGATTTACCACCAGTATATCTGCTTTTTTCTCCTGGTCTTTTAGCTTTTTATAATAAAAACAATCTTTCATATAAGGGCAGGATTTTCTGTAGTAAGAATCGCAATAATGCTCATCTATGTTTATCTCCTGCCAGATATCTGGTGGTATGTTTGTAAACTCCACATCGCCGTCCCAGGTTTCAGATTCTATGAGGTCTTTAATGTCTTTTGACAGGCTCAGTTTTCCAAATATCGTGGTCTGTTTTAGTTCGTTCTCTTTGTCATAAAATCTATCTAAGCACAGATAGTTTGATTTTCCTTTTAAAATAAGATAATTTATACCTTTTCCAAAATAGTTCTTTCTAATAGATGATAAAAACTCTAAATCCTTCCTCAACTGCTCCTGGAGTATCTTTGTTTTTGTGGATATGATAGCTTTTTGATTATGTTCTATTATAGGCAACAGATATCCAAAACTCTTGCCCGTGCCTGTAGGGGCCTCTATCAGGAATACGCTGGGTTCATCCTCTTCTTTTAATATGGCTTTTTCCACTATAGAAAACATCTTCTCCTGGCTTTTTCTTCTTTCGTAGCCAAGATTGAGAAGGATGTTGTAAAGTTCCATCAAGTGGTTTTGATGTGAAGCTCTTTTAACTGCTTGTCTGATACTATGTCTGGTGCACCTGTTAAAAGACACGTTCCTTTCTGGGTTTTAGGGAATGCTATAACATCTCTTATTGAGTCAAAGCCAAGCATCATCGCCATAAGTCTGTCAAACCCAAACGCCAGTCCTCCGTGTGGTGGTGCACCGTATTTTAAAGCTTCTAGTAAAAATCCAAACTTCATCTGTGCTTCTTCGTCTGATATATTTAAAACCTTGAATACCAGCTTTTGCACCTCTGGTTTGTGTATTCTTATAGACCCTCCACCTATTTCAACACCGTTTAACACGATATCATAAGCCCTTGCCGTAATGCTTTCACCGATATTAATTATATCTTCTTTGTTGTTTTTGTCAAGCATATCCTTTATCTTTTCTATATCCTCTTCTTTTGGTGATGTAAAAGGATGGTGCATGGCCTCTAGCCTTCCCTCTTCCTCGTTGTATTCAAACATCGGGAAATCCACCACCCATAAGAATTCAAATTTTGAGTTATCTATGAGATTGAGCATTTTCCCCAGCTGAAGCCTTAGATTTCCAAGTATCTTGTATACGTTTTTAGGCTTGTCCGCCGAGAAAAATACCATATCCTGATCCTTTGCTTCAAGTCTAGAAAGCATCGCTCTTATTTCATCTTCTGTTAGAAACTTGGCTATTGGAGAGTTGAATTCACCGTTTTCTATCTTACCCCAGGCAAGACCTTTTGCTCCAAGGCTTTTTACGTATTCGGTAAGATTGTCTATCTCTTTCCTTGATAATATTTTGTTTATTTTTATGGCTTTTATGATACCCTTTTGTTCTATGGCGCTTTTAAATACGTTGAAGCTGGTATTTTTAAATATATCTGTGAGATCTATAAGCTCCAGCCCAAAGCGAGTGTCCGGTTTGTCAGAACCGTATTTTTCCATCGCCTCTTTGTAGGTTATCCTTTTAAAAGGTGTGCTCAGCTCTATTCCTAAAAGCTCCGAAAAGAGGTTTTTTAAAAGCTTTTCTGATATATCTATCACATCATCCTCTTCCACAAAAGACATCTCAAAGTCTATCTGGGTAAACTCTGGTTGTCTGTCGGATCTCAGATCCTCATCTCTGAAGCATCTTGCTATCTGAAAGTATCTGTCAAAGCCAGATATCATGAGTATCTGCTTGAAAAGCTGTGGAGATTGGGGTAGTGCATAGAATTTGCCCGGGTGAAGCCTTGATGGTACCAAGAAATCTCTGGCGCCTTCTGGTGTTGATTTTATTAAAAAGGGTGTCTCTATTTCATAAAAACCGTTTTCATAGAAAAAGTCTCTGGTAATCTTAAGGGCTTTGCTCCTTGTTGTTATGGCTTTTTGCATCGTATTTCTTCTTAAATCAAGGTATCTATGCTTTAGCCTTAATTCTTCCGATACTTCCGCACTATCATCTATTGGAAAAGGTAGTGTTTCCGATGCGTTTAAAAGCTCAATACTTTTTATCACAAGCTCCACGTTGCCAGATTTTAATTTTGGATTTTCGGTGCCCTCTGGTCTTTTCCTTACAATACCCTCTATAGCTACTACACTCTCTTCCTTAAAATGCTTTGCTTTGTCGTAAAGATCTTTGTTTTCTTTTTCTTCTAACACCGTTTGGAGTTTGCCCTCTTTGTCTCTTAAGTCTATGAACAGCACCCCGCCATGATCTCTTATGGAGTCTATCCATCCAGCGAGTTTTACGTGTTTTCCTATGAAGCTATCATCCACTAGTCCTACATATGTATCTCTTAGCATGCTTATATTATATACTAAAAGATTTTATCATTGAAATTTTATTGGATAGGCATATAATAAATTTTATGTTAAAAAGGGGAGCGGTAGTTTTAGGGCTTTTTATAATAGCTAATGTTTCTTCTTCTAGACCTCTATACCTTGATATAAAAATACCCTGCAAAAATGTTAATTTTAAAGCAAAGAGTCATAAATATAAAAGCACTGACATACTGGCTCCTTTGCCAAGACGGGAAAAACAAAATATTGGTTTTTCTTTTTTCTTCAACAGAATTCCTTCTGTTAGTGCGTTGGTGGACAATATAAAATCTCTAAATCTGTCAAAAACTTATCAGGAACCACCGCCCGAAATATATACTGCAGATATAAGAAGGCACGCAAACTATTACGAAAAAGATGTAATTACTAAAAATACATATATTAG
>CAYFGH010000063.1:0-6161 GCA_964342735.1 uncultured Aquificaceae bacterium | reverse complement strand
GGTATATTAAAAGCCAGAAAACAGGGTCAGTGGATGTATTACTCTTTAAATGAAGAAAACGAGGTTTTGGGGCTTTTAAAAGATATAATAAAAGAAGGTGTAAGCATAGAGCAAAAGGAGGGGATGTACTGTGAGACATAAGATAGCTTTTGTGTGTACTGGAAACTCCTGCAGGTCTCAGATGGCAGAAGGTTATGGAAAACACTTTGCCAGATTTTATTCAAAAGATGTAGAGGTTTACTCCGCTGGCACAAACCCCGCTAAAGAGGTGCATCCTCTGGCCATAAGGGTCATGCAAGAAGATGGGATAGACATATCAAACCACTATCCTAAATCTTTGGAGGATATACCTCTAAACGAGCTAACGCTTTATATAACGCTATGTGAAGATGCCAACGAGCAGTGTCCAAACATCCCTGGCCTAAAGCATATACACTTTGGCGTGGAAGACCCAGCCAAATCAGATGATATATGGGTTTTCAGGAGCGCAAGAGACCAGATAAAAAGGTTCGTAGAAAGGCTCATGTATGAATGGTAAATTTTTAACATACATTTTTATCCTTCTTGCTTTTAAAAGCGCTTTTTCGCTTAGTCTCGATGAGGCTATAAAGTTAGCCAAGCATCAAAACCCTTCTATCTTAAAAGCAAAAAACAGTATAAAGATTGCAAAAGAAAAGCACTATCAAAGCATCGCTTCAAAGTTTGGAGAGGTGGATTTATCGGCTAGTACTTCAAAATTCAACACCCCAAGGCTTTTAATCCCTTTTGCACCTACCTTGCCCCTTACTCCTTCTAAAATACCACCTTCTGCTTACAACATCACCACAGCATCCATCTCATATACGCTTCCTGTATTTACAGGTTTTAGGCTTTTAAAAAATATAAAAATAACTGATTTATCAAAAGAAATCGCAAAAGACACTTATCATCTTACCAAAAGGCAGATAATATTTAACGTATACTCCATATACCTTACCGGGCTTACTTTGAAAAAGGAGCTTCAGGCCGAAGAAAAAAGGTACGAAGCGCTTCATAAACTGTATGAAGATGTAAGCTTAGGGGTAAAGATAGGCAAGTTTGCACCTGTGGATTTGATGAAAGTCCAGTATGAGCTAGAACTAACTAAAGCAAGCATAAAGACTATAAAAGAACAGATAAAATCCACAAAGGGCGCTTTAAACACGCTTACAGGCATAGATAACACAAACTGGCACTTTGAACCTGTTAATATACCAGATAAAAAGTTTCCACCCCTTGATAAGCTTTATGAGATAGCCATTAAAAACAGATATGAGCTCAAGCTTGTTAAAAGCCAGGAAAACATAGCCAAAGAAAAGCTTTTTATAGCAAAATCATCGTATCTGCCAGATATATACTTTAACTATACCTATCAAAAGATAATGGGCGGAGGAGCAGAAGAGCCCCAGTGGAGCTACAGTCTTTATGCCAGCATGCCTATATTTGATTTTGGCAAAAGATACTTTGATATCATATCCTCCAACGAGGAGTATTTAAACACGAAAGAAGATTACAAACAAACGCTTTTTGATATAAAAAAACAGGTTTTGGATGCTTATACAAAGCTCCAATCTGCCAGGGCAAACCTTCTGGCCTCTTACAAGGCAGAATCCTACGCCGAAGAGGTGATGAGGATAGAAGAACTAAAATACAAAACCGGTGCTGGGGATATGTACGATACGTTGATAGCTATATCAAACTTTTTTAACTCGCTGGCAAACGTATATAAAAACAAATATCAGGTGATGCTTATGGAAAAGTATTTAGAGTATACCTTAGGAGAGAAGCTATGAAGTCTAAAGCTATCGGTATTTTGATAGGAATAGCTATTATCGTTATGGCAATTTATTCTTTTATAAAAAGAAAAGAGTATGTAGAAAGTGAAAAAGCTGCCAAAGCTTACCCATTAGTTTTAAAAGAAGCTTATACCAGGAGCGGAAGCTTGAGAGATTCACAGATGTTTTTGGGCAAGTTTGAACCAAAAAACGAAGCCACCATAGCATCAAGGCTCAGCGCTTATATAGTATATATAGCCAAAGAGGGAACGAAGGTTAAAAAGGGCGATGTCTTGGTAAGGCTTGATGAGAGCGATATTTTATCAAACATAAACGCTTTAGAAAACAACAAAAAAGCGCTCAGTTTTCAAAAAAGATCCCTTGAGGAAAATCTAAAATCTTTAAAAGTATCTTACGAAAACCAGGAGAAAATATTTAAAAGAGATAAGATACTCTATGAAAACAAAGCCATTTCTGAAGAGGCTTATGAAAAATCTCAGGATGCTTACGCCAGGGCTTATTCGGCTTATAAAAGCGCCATAGAGCAAATAAGTGCTATACAAAGCCAGATGGCGGCTCTGGACTCACAGGCCAGCGCTCTGGAGGACTCGTTAAAATATACCACTATAAGAGCACCTTTTGACGGGATAGTATCAAAAAGGTATTTAAAAGAGGGAAACCTTGCCACACCCGGTAAACCCCTTCTTGACCTTGAAGGCACAGGCAACACCTATGAGGTGTATGTGGATGTTCCAGAAAACGTATTGCCCTATATAAAGGTTGGAGATAAGGAAAAGATAACCTTAAACGGTAAATCCCAAGAGGCTATAGTAGAGACTATCATACCAAAAGCCCAAAACAATTTAGTAAGTATCAAGCTTTTAACAGAGGGAAACACTATAAACGCAGTACCAGATATGTATATAAAAACCAGGATATATACGGGCCAATGTAAGGGAACTCTTATACCGGTAAACGCTGTAAATCATACCACAAACGGATACTACGCTCTTGAGGTTGTAAATGGACGGGTGCACTGGGTAAAGTTTAACCCGATAGCTAGAAACGAAGATTATTTTTGCACCACCGATATACCTCCAAATGTAGTCATTGGGCTTGCCAACAGATCCCAGATGCTTTCAATCCAGGATGGGCGTGAGGTAAAACTGGTAAAATGATGGAATTTTATATAAAAAAACCTCATCTGGTATTTTCGGTTCTGGTTATAGCGCTGTTTTTAGGGATAGTTGGATATTTCTCACTCCCGAGGGATTTGTTTCCACCGGCGGACAGGCCTCAGGTGGCAGTGGTGACGGTAGAACCAGGCGCATCATCAAAGTATGTGGCTGACCATGTTAGCTCTGTGATAGAAAGAGAGCTATATACCATAGATGGTGTAAGAAGAGTCTATTCTGTTTCTCAGGATGGGCTTTCGGTGGTGACTGCGGAGTTTCATTATTCTAAAAGCATAGGACAGGCGGAAACCGATGTGGCAAACGCCATCACAAAGATAAGGAATCTGTTGCCATCTGATATCCAAGAACCAGCTATATACGAGATTACATCTTACACACCGCCCGTTGTGGTTTTAGGGGTATGGCCTAAAAAAGGATCAAACTTATCTCTGGCAGATGTGAGATATATTGCAGATAACTATCTAAAACCAGCACTCTTGAGAACAGGTGTGGTATCAAACGTAGATGTATTTGGTGGTTATCAAAAAGAGATAGAGGTTCAAATTGACCCTACAAAGCTTGCCTCTTACAACCTCACACCTTCAGATATCATAAACGCTATAAAGTTTGCCAACAAAGACGTGCCGATGGGTATTATCCTCAACTCAAAATCCCAATACGTTTTTAAACTAAAAACAGAAGCTAAAACCCTGGACCAGATAGCTCATATATATATTACGCCAGATGTTATGCTAAAAGACGTAGCCACAGTAAAATACGCCATTCAAGACCCACGCTCTTTATACAGAGCAAACGGACATCAGGCCATAGCCCTTGCTATAGAACGCCCATATGGAGGAGCAGCCCTTACTACTATAGATGCAGTCAATAAGCTTTTACCAAAGTTAAGAAACGAATTTCCTCAGTTAAACATACAAGTATCCGATACTCAACAAAAGCTCATAGAACTTTCAAACCAAAACATGTTTGAAGCCCTAAGAGATGCCATCATATTTACATCTTTGGTGATATTTATATTTTTAGCAGATTTAAGGATGACGTTGATATCCGCGATGTCTATACCCTTTGTCTATGCTGCCACCATAGGTATGATGTGGATACTTGGTCTTGAGTTCAACCTCATTACGCTTACAGCTATAATCCTTGCTCTTGGAATGCTTGTGGATGATGCCATAGTTATACTTGAGAACATAGAAAGACATTATGTAGAATTAAAGGAAAACCCCCTACAGGCAGCTATAAACGGTACAAAAGAGGTTATGCTTGTGGTGTTTGCAGGGACTCTTTCTACATCAATTGTTCTCTTGCCGTTACTTTTTGTAGGAAGCTATCCTGAGCGTATATTTAGACCACTGGCTGGTACTCTTATAATAGCTGTTATAGTATCTTACGTGGTGTCTATAACTTTTATCCCCATAGTAAGCATGAGATTTTTAAAGCATGAAACCAAAAAGACGAAGTTTGAGGAGATGATAAACACCGCTGTAGAAAAGGTGCTATCTCCTCTTAAAAACTTTTACACTTCCTGGAATCTTTTGATGATAAACAACAAAATAGCCATGAGAATTTTCATGGTGCTGGCGATTCTCCTTTTCGTAGTCTCTTTAAAAGACATAATGCCCCTAGAAGGAAGGGATTTGATGCCTCCTATGGATACTGGTATTGCCATAGGTAAAATTACCTTCTATCCCAATACATCTATTTATAGAGTAAACGATGAAGTGAAAAAGATAGAAAAGTACATATACAGTCTTAAATCAGATGGCAAACCTGTAACAGAGACCATATCCACAGCCATAGGTACAGAACCCGGGGTTTTTACAATAGGTGGTGGTACGCCTTATCAGGTGAGTATGACTATCCACTTTGTAAACAGGTTTAGGCGCAGCAAAAGTTTATGGGATTTGGAACATGAGATAAGGGATTATATTCATACGCTTCCAGATGTACAGTACGCCAACGTATACGATTACGGGGCTACGGCGGTATCCTCTATAAGTGCAAATTTTGATGCTACGCTTTTTAGCCCCTCTTTAAAGGATTTAAACAAAGCAGGAGATGAAGTGTTAAAAGCGGTGGCAAGAACAAAAGGTTTAAAATCCTATTCGCGTTCCTGGACGATGGATGCTCTTGAATATGACTTTAAGATAGATAAACAAAAATGTGCTTTTTACCATACAACCCCCTTTGCAGTGGCATCTCAGGTGGCTCAGGGTTTAAGCGGTGTGGTATCCTCTGTATTCACAATACCAAATCAAACCGGATACCTTATAAGGGTGATATCTTACAAAACCGACAGAGACAGGATAGATAAATTTAAATCCTATCCCATCAAAACCCCTCTTGGGTTTATCCCGCTTGAGGCTTTTGGCAAGTTCGTGGTGAGCCATCAGCCCACCCTCATCACAAGACAGGCTATGGAATATACTCTTGATATATATGGTTATAGAGCTAGATATCCTATAACTCATATAATGGATAGTTTTAACAGGGAGATGAAAAAGCTCCATATAAAATTACCCCCAGATGTTAAGCTTGTGCAGACCGGGGACATCGCTACGATGATGGACTCCATGGGAAGGATGGCAAAGGCTATAGGTATAGGTATAGTGCTTCTTTATCTTGTACTGGTGCCCACATTTGGTTCCTGGCGTTCTCCTCTTGCTATCATACTTGCCATACCTCTTGGAGCCATAGGTGGGGCCTGGGCGCTTTTGATAATGAACAAACACGGTTCTTTGCCAGCTATTATGGGTTTTGTGCTTTTAGGAAGCATCATAATTAAAAACTCAATACTGTTGATTGATTTTATTCAAGAAAGACAAAAAGAAGGTATGGATTTAAAAGAGGCTATCAAAGAGAGTATAAGGCTAAGGACAAGGCCTGTTTTGATGACCGCTTTTGGTACCGCTGTAGGTATGATTCCTATCGCTTTAGAATGGGCTATAGGATTGGAGAGGTTAGCACCGCTGGCAGCTGTTGCGATAGGAGGTCTTATAGCCGGTACATTTTTAAGCCTTGTGTATGTACCTACGTTTTACTATCTTTTAGCAAACAAGAATGCTAAAGATAAAACCTGAGGCCATTCTTCTTATAAATACTTTATTCTGCATCCTGGCGTTTTTAGAGGCTCTTACCAGAAATGTAAGAGAGAGGATTTTTGATTATATAC
>CAYFGH010000062.1:3172-6214 GCA_964342735.1 uncultured Aquificaceae bacterium | reverse complement strand
GATTATCTTAAAACTCAAGCCAAAACAGTTTCTAATATTGAGGAGTTTAAGAAGCTTATCGACAGGATGTAGATCTTTACAAAATGAAGGTTAAGGATTATTTTAAGATAATTAAAGTAAGCATTAACTATTTATTGGAATAATAAAGTTGACTTTTTACAAGCACATATTAAATTTTCTATATGCGAATAATACTTTTTTCTGGAAAAGGCGGTGTAGGAAAGACTACCGTATCAGCGGCCACTGGTTATAAGCTCTCAAAGATGGGCTATAAAACCATTGTAGTATCTTTAGACCCAGCTCACAGCTTAGGGGATTCTTTTGATATACCAGATGAGCAAAAATATGCCGTGAAAGGTCTTCCCATACAGATAAATGAAAACCTATACATTCAGGAGATAGACATTCAGGAAGAGATAGACAGATACTGGGGAGATGTTTATAGATTTTTAGAGCTTCTTTTTAACACCACCGGGCTTGACGGCGTTTTGTCTGAAGAGCTTGCCATACTTCCTGGCATGGAAGAGGTCACAAGCCTTCTATATGTAAACAAATATTACAAAGACAAAGAGTTTGATGTGCTGATACTCGATTTACCACCCACCGGTGAGTCTTTGAGATTTGTGTCGATGCCCACCGTTCTAAAATGGTACATGAAGAGGATATTCAAAACAGAACGTATGATATTTAAAGTGGCAAGACCGGTTGCTAAAAGACTTACAGATGTCCCTATCCCCGATGACAACTATTTTCAGGCGTTAGAAAACTTTTATGAAAAGCTAAAAGGTGTGGACGAGATACTGATAGACCCAGATACCACCTCCGTGAGGATAGTGGCAAATCCAGAGAAGATGGTGGTAAAAGAAAGCCAGAGGGCTTACATGTATTTTAACCTCTTTGGCGTAAACGTAGACGCTGTTATAGTAAACAAAGTCCTTCCAAAGGATAAGGTGGCAGATTGCGAGTTTTTCAAAGAGTGGATAAAATCCCAGCAAAACTATCTTGAGGAGATAAAATCCCTTTTTGCTCCCACTCCTATATTTGACGTTCCCACGATGAAGGAAGAGGTATGCGGTGTAGAAAAACTTGAAATACTATCAGACCTCATCTACAAAGACAAAAACCCGGCGGATATCCTTTTCAAAGACAAGCCTTTTGAGTTTATCCAATCAAATGGCAACTATGTATTGAGACTGAGAGCCCCATACATTAGAAAAGATGCCATCTCAGTGGTAAAAGGAGAGGACGAGATAATAGTAAGAGCTGGCAACTTCAAATCCCACGTGATGCTTCCAAGAAAGCTAAAAGATTACGAGCCAACAAAAGCCAAATACGATGCTCCGTATCTTTATATTGACCTGGCAAAAAATAATTGAAATTTAACAAAAAGGTATTATACTAATCTTATGCAGGAAAAACTCTTGGAAGCTGAAGAGGTGCCGGATGTATATCCTTTGCAGTACAGGTTTGCAAAGGAGTATTTTCACACTATAACATCAAGAAAACCCTTTATACTGGATGTTGCTAAAAGCGTAAAAACTCCAACCCTCATAATAGACTTGGACAGGATAAAAGAGAGGTTTTTAGAGCTCCAGCGGGCTTTAGAGGATGTGAGAATATACTATGCGGTAAAAGCAAACGACCATCAGGAGATACTCGCTCTTTTAAACTCTCTTGGAAGCGGTTATGAAGTGGCTTCCTCCTGGGAGCTAGAAAAGGTTTTAAGCTTGGGAGTGGATGGTTCAAGGATTATATCGAGCAATCCGGTAAAACCCCTGGATTTTATAGATTATGCTTATAAGTCTGGTATCAGGGCTTTTAGCATAGACTCTTACAAAGAGATAGACAAGCTAAAAAAGATAGCACCACGCTCAAGGGTGTACGTGAGGCTCATAGTGCCAAACGAAGGAAGCGACTGGCCCCTCACCAACAAGTTTGGAGTGGATGTGGACGACGCTTTAGGGCTTCTTGAGTATGCAAAATCTCAGGGGCTTGTACCTTACGGTATTACGTTTCACGTAGGTTCTCAGTGCAACAATCTAAGAAACTGGTTTATAGGCATCAAAAAAGCCTGGGAGCTCTGGGAAAAAGCCATATACAAAGGCATAAAACTTACGATGCTAAATCTTGGTGGAGGCATACCCATAAACTACCAGTACGAATCTCTCAGCATAGAGGATATAGGCTCTTACATAGAAGCCCTTTTGCAAAAGTACTTCATCATAAAACCCATGGAGCTACAGATAGAACCCGGAAGAGGCATAGTGGGTGATGCTGGAATACTGGTGAGTTCTGTTATAGGTAAAACCACAAAACACATCAACAACGAAGAATCCCACTGGATTTATTTAGACACCGGTGTATTCAACGGTCTTGCAGAGGTGCTTGGAGGCATATCGTATCCTATGTATGCTCTTACTAAAAGCGATATAAAACCCTATACCGTCGCAGGGGTAAGCTGTGATAGCATGGACATCATATCAAACACCACATACTTACCAGAGGTGGACGTAGGAGACAGGATATACATAATGGCTGCGGGTGCTTACACCACCGTATACGCTGCAAACTTCAACGGCTTTGGTATCCCGGAAACGGTTTTCGTTTGATGTATGATAACATAGTAAAGAAGAAGGTATTAGATAATAAAGATGATATTTTAAACAAAGTAAAACATGCATACGGCGATAACCTTGATACTTTAGTGCTCTTTGGTTCTATCACAAGGCCTGATTTTTCGATAAACTCAGACATAGATATGTTTATCATTCTAAAAGATAGCCCCTTGTCTTTGAGGCAGAGGATAGACGAATTTTATAAAAGGGTTGGATACTATTTCAAAGAGCATTTTCTTAGCCCTTTAATACTTACAGAAAAAGAGGCAAAAAGATTTCATCCGTTTTATCTTGGCGTTTTTGACAGCTATATAATCCTATACGACAAAAGAAATCACGTCACAGACATAATAAACACTATAAAGCAAAAGATAGTATCAAAAGAGATAATAGAGTTAAACCATCCAAAAAAGCACTGGATAATAAA
>CAYFGH010000062.1:0-3072 GCA_964342735.1 uncultured Aquificaceae bacterium | reverse complement strand
TAATACTATCCTCTAATATACTTACTCTCTTTAAAGTGCCTACTTGACAGGAAAGACTATATACATTAAGTTTATACTATCAAAAACCAAAGGAGGTATGTCTTATGGCAAGACTTGTCAGATTAAGCGGCAAGGGTCCTGTGCAGGTAAAAGCTCAGGAGGAAAAATGGGTTTGCACCTGTGGGCTTTCCAAGAACTTTCCGTTTTGCGATGGTTCTCACAAGAAGACTCAAGATGAAGCGGAAGGAAAGCTCTATATATACGGTGAAAACGAAAGGATAGAGTTATAGGAGAAGCTATATGGAACAGGAGTTTGACAGACAGAAGGTAAAAGCCTACATAGAGGGTTTGAAGCTTTTAAAAGCCAAAAACGAAGAGCTTTTAAAAGAGATTGAAAGTGTAGCAAAGCACGCTCCGGTAGAAGGCTGTGAGCGCTTCATGAAAGCCATGTATGACAACCTGAAACAAAATTCTGAAAACATAGCAGGCGCTATAGAATACTGGGAAGGCGAGTTAAAGTAATCCTTTTTGCCCCTTTGCGGGGCTTTCCATTATAATAATATGGATGAACATAAAAGTTATAACCATAGATGGGCCAGCTTCCAGCGGAAAATCAAGCGTTGCAAAAGAGCTCTCCAGAATTTTAGGGTACGTATATTTTAACACAGGGCTCGTTTACAGGGCTATTGGTTTTCTAAAAGCCAGAAACATAGATTTTTTTGAGGCTGTAAAAGAAAATAGACTGGTTTTTGAGCTTTTAGTAGGAGAGACAAAAGTATTGTTTGAAGATGAGGATATCACCAGCGAGCTTCAGAAAGAGTATGTGGGAAGCTTGGCATCAGAAGTGGCAAAAGAGCCCAGTTTAAGGGAAAAAGTTATTGTTTTTCAGAGGTCTTTAGTAAAGGATAACGCTGTAATAGAAGGAAGGGATGCTGGCACACACATATTTAAAGAGGCTCCTTTGAAGTTTTTTATAGACGCTGACCCAAGAGAGAGGGCTTTAAGAAGGTTTTTACAGGAGAAAAGCTCTTACGATGAGATATTAAAAGCCATATTGAAAAGGGATGAGACGGATAAGAATAGAAAGGAATATCCTTTTGTGCCAGCGGAGGATGCCATAAAAATAGATACCACCTGTATGAGCAAGGAAGAGGTGGTAAACCTTTGCATGGAATATATTAAAAAGGTGCTATGAAAGAACCTGTTGCCCTTCTTATCACCGGTGCCAGCGGAAGCGTATACGCTGTAAGAGCCTTTGAGGTTTTAAAAGAGCGATACGAGGTCCACGTGGTGATGTCAAAAACCGCCAAGTACGTTATGGCGTATGAAACAGGTATATCCGAGGAGTTTTTCAAAAAAGAGGCAAAAACGTATGATTACACTGATTTTGCAGCACCCATCTCAAGCGGGTCTTACCTTTGCAAGTTTAAAGGGGTTATGGTGATACCCTGTTCTATGGGAACGCTTGGGGCTGTAGCAAGCGGTGTTGCCCAGAACCTCATACACAGAGTGTGCGATACCGCATTGAAAGAGCGAGTCCCCCTTGTGATGCTTGTAAGAGAGATGCCTTACAACGCCATACACCTTGAAAACATGCTGAGACTAACGCATGCTGGCGCTATAGTAATGAGTGCAAGCCCCGGATTTTACCACAAACCAAAAACCTTAGAAGAAAGCGTTGATTTTGTGGTGGGTAAGGTGCTGGATAGCCTCAGAATAGAACACAACATATACAAAAGGTGGAAATCCTCATGAGGATAGTGTTTTGCGGAACATCGGCTTTTGCGGTGCCTTCTTTGGAGCTTTTAGCAAGAGAGTTTGAGATATCTCTTGTAATCACACAGCCAGACAAACCAGCCGGAAGAGGCCAGAAACTAACAGCACCCCCCGTAAAACAAAAGGCTCTGGAACTAAATTTAAAAGTAGCCCAGCCTGAAAAAATATCTTATCTAAAAGATGATATTAAAAGCCTGAAACCCGATGTTATGATAGTGGTGGCCTATGGTCAGATAATACCAAAATCCATGCTTGAAATACCAGCTTACAAGTCTTTAAACCTTCACGGGTCTTTACTGCCAAAGTATAGAGGCGCTGCCCCCATCCAGAGGGCTTTGATGCAGGGCGAAAAACAAACGGGCAACAGCGTAATCCTAATGTCCCCTAAAATGGATGAAGGAGACATTCTCTCTATGGAATCTATCCCCATAGAAGAGGAGGACAACTACGAGACGCTATCTTACAGGCTTTCCATAAAAGGTGCTGAGCTTTTAAAAAACACCCTGATAAACTGGGTAAATGGGAATATCACACCCGTACCTCAAAACCATGAAGAGGCCACCTACGCTATGCCCATACTAAAAGAAGAGCTTAGGATCTGCTTTAAAACGAGCGCTTTTAGTATACACCACAAGATAAGAGGGTTATATCCAAACGCTTACGGGGTTTCAAACAATCACAACATTAAAATCCTCAAAACAAGGATAATAGAAAAAGACCTCTCTTTAAAACCCGGAGAGCTTTTTTACGATGGAAAATCCCTTTTTGTGGGCACCGGGGATTTACCGCTTGAGATATTAGAAATCATGTCTTTAAAAGGAAAAAGGATAACCGGCAGAGAGTTTGCCATAGGGTATTTAAACCAGATAAAAGAGTTTCATTGATGGTTTTTGAGGCTTTTAAAGAAAACATAGAGCTATTTAAGGCTATAAACCATCATCACAACGCATTGTTTGACAGGTTTTTCTACACCTATGCATCCCTTGGTTCCGGCTGGGTTTTGCTGCCATTTTTAGCTTATATATACACGTTTAGAAGATACAAGCTAAAGGTATATCTTTTAGCCCTTGTTATAGAAACCCTTCTTGTGGTGATTCTTAAAAACCTCTTTGACCAGCCAAGACCTGCAAGTGTTTTAAAGCACGTTCACCTTCTTTATAAACTCTACTGGGGTTCTTTTCCATCAGGGGACAGCGCCATGGCTTTTGTGATAGCCTTTGTGGGAGCTTACAACGAAAGACTTTTTGTAAAAATACTATTTTTTTCATACGCTTTCTTGATAATGTATGAAAGATC
>CAYFGH010000061.1:0-6298 GCA_964342735.1 uncultured Aquificaceae bacterium | reverse complement strand
CCTTATCACGAATGGCATGAGCAAGCATGGGCTGCTGGTTTTGTCCTTACTATGGGAGTGCTTCTGGCGGTGATAGTGGCCAAGTACCTCGTGCATGGTAAATCCTTTACTGCACCGTTTATGTACGTGGCAAGGCGCATAGCACAGATAAACAAGGGATAAGGAGAAAAAGCTATGAGTATAGGAGTGTCTATCGAAAACCCCAAAATAGAAATAAGGAATCTGAACTTTTACTACAAGAAGGGTTTAAAACCAGCTCTGGAAAACATCAACATGCCAATACCAGATAAAAAGGTCACAGCGCTTATAGGACCGAGCGGTTGCGGTAAAACCACACTGCTTAGATGTTTAAACCGTATGCATGATCTCTATCCTGGTATCATGTATGAAGGTGAAATAATCTTTGATAATCAAAATATACTTTCAAAGTCCACAGACCTCATACTTTTAAGAAGTAGAATTGGTATGGTATTTCAAAAGCCCACCCCTTTCCCTATGTCAATATTTGAAAACGTGGCTTTTGGACTCAGGTTGATGGGTATAAACAACAAGACAGAGCTAAAAGACAGAGTGGAAGCGGCTATAAAGATGGCAGCCCTCTGGGATGAGGTGGGCAACAGGCTTCACGAAAACGCCTTCTCACTGTCCGGTGGTCAACAACAGCGTCTTGTGATAGCGAGAGCTATAGCGGTAAACCCAGAAGTGCTGTTGTTTGATGAACCCACATCGGCTCTTGACCCCATATCCACAGCCAAGATAGAAGAACTCATCATAGAGCTTAAAAAGAGGATGGCTATTGTCATAGTGACCCACAACATGCAGCAGGCGGCTCGTATCGGAGATTATACAGCGTTTATGTATCTTGGAAAACTCATAGAGTTTGATAAAACAGAGACCATATTCACAAATCCAAAGGAAAAACTCACCGAAGATTACATCACCGGTAGATTTGGTTAAAGGGTTCTTTTATGCTAAAATATACAAACGATGAAACATATATATCTTATAAGACATGCCCAGAGTGAATACAACGAAAAAGGCATATTTCAAGGAAGCTTAGATAGCGAACTGACACCCCTTGGTTTCATCCAGGCAAAGCTTTTGTCTTTGGCTTTTAAGAATAAAAGAATAGATGTCATATATACATCCTTCCAAAAGAGGGCGTTAAAAACCGCCATATTTTTATCAAAAGCCCTGAACAAAGAGCTCATCGTAGAACCCCGTATAAGGGAGATATCCTTTGGGGATTTAGAAGGTAAAAACTTCTTAGACATGTTCAGAGAGCACAAAGATATGATGATGGCCTGGTCCAAAGACCCCCTTGAAAACCCTTTACCCACTCAAGAGCCAAAAGAATCTTTTTTAAAACGTGTAAGAGAGTTTATAGATGTTGTTAAAAGCCAGAAACACACCCATATAGCGGTGGTATCACACGGAGGATTTATACACGGGTTTATAATGGAAGCCACCGGTCTTAAAGCACCCCTTTGGAGCATCCATACAGACAACACCGGTGTTTCAAAGCTAAGGCTTGTAAACGACAGATTTTATATAGACTATCTCAACAACACCTGCCATCTTATATGAGCAAATATAGAAAAGGCAAGCTAAAGCTTGAACATCATACCTTAGAGGGTTTTGATAAGTACATAAGACCTGTGCTGGAGCTTGATATAGTAGAAGCTGTGATACCCGGAAGGATATTTAGAAACAACAAAGGGCGCGGTTCCAAGGGTCTTTTTTTACAGTATGAAACCTCCTCTGGTTTTAAGCTTTTATACAAAAACGGCACATCTGTTCAGGAGGTATTTGTGGTGTGTTCTGATAAAGAGGCTTTTAAAGTCACTTTTCATAATCTATACAAGGAGTAGGTATGAATCTATTAAAGCTTGGATACGTTGGTATATTTTTAGTGGGGCTTATAGAATCAAGCGTTTTTCCACTTTCAACGCTCCCTCTTATGACCGCCGGCACTGTTTATAAGATGAACCCTTATCTTATAGGGCTTGTGGCGCTCTTTGGAGATTTCATAGGGGCCTCCATAGTTTATTATATCGGTTATAAATATGGATACAAAGCCCTTTCTAAGTTTGTCTCGGAGAGCAAGTTTAGAAAAACGGAAGCCTTGTTCAATAAGTACGGGGCTTTTGCCATCCTCATAGGAGAGCCCTTTTACGTAATAAACTGGATAGCTGGCATCCTCAGGTTTGGATACTACAGGTTTATAACGATGGCTATTTTCTCAAGGGCTTTGAAGCTTTTGGCCTTTGCGTTCTTTGGCAAGGCCTTAGAGAGGTTTTTATAGGGCTTTTCTTTTGTCAGATATCTCCCGGAGGGTCTTTTGAAGGTTTTCTCTATCCTCATTTTTGATGAGGTTTTCTAAGTATTCTAAATGTTTTTTGAAAAGCTCAATACCCTCTAAAAGATAACCTTTGTTGTATAAGAATATATCCGTCCAGAGGCTACCCTGACTTGCCCCTATCCTGGTGCTGTCCAAAAACCCCTGCCCCACGTAGGGCTCATACTCCTCTGGTAGCGTTTTTGTAAGGGTGTAGGCTACAAGGTGCGGCAGGTGAGAGGTGATGGCAAATATCTTATCGTGGGTTTTAGCATCCATAACATCCACTTTTGACCCAAGCTCTTCCCAGAAGGCTTTTAGCTTTTCTAAATGCTCCTTTTTTGATATATCGGTGGGGCATATTATAGTAAGCCTGTCTTTGAAAAGACCCTCAAAGGCGCTTTCAAACCCATTTTTATGAGAGCCCGCTATAGGGTGAGAACCGATATAGTCTTCTCTGAAAACGGGTTTTAAAATACTCTCGGTGTACTCTTTTACAGAAGCCACATCTGTGATAAGGGCGTTTTTTATATGAGGTTTTAGCCCTTTAGCCACATCTTCTAAGCTTGATATGGGACTGCAAAATATAACAAAATCATAATCTACACCCTCTTCGAAGGCTCTTACAAGACCCATTTCGCAGGCTTTTTTCATCGTGTCTTGATCTTTATCCATGGCGTATATGTGTTTTGATAGTTTTTTGTTTTTAATATCAAAAGCCAAAGACCCGCCTATAAGACCAAGACCCACTATGAGGGTGTTGTTAAACATTATTTGACCACTAATATGTTGGTTTTTATATAGTGAAATACGAAGGTGGTGGTGCTTCCCATGAAAAAGTGCACAAGCCTCTTCTTGTGAGAGCCAAGTATCACAAGATCTATATCTAACGCCTCTGAGTTTTTTACAATACCATCCTCTGCTATGTTTTTTTCTATTATAAGTTCAATATCTTTACCCTTTACAAGGTTTTCTATACGTTCTTTCTTAGAGCCAAGCTCATCTGCATGGTATAGGTATAGTTTTGCGTTGTAAACTTTGTTTAGATTCAGTGTAAAATCCACAAGCCTGTCATCCTCTTCTTTACCATCGTGGCATATCATAATCTTTTCTATGGGTTTATATTCTTCTTTAAAAGCCACAAACACAGGAGAGTTTGCTCTTCTTATCACCTGTTCCGATGTGGAGCTTATGTGAAGCCCTTTTATAGATTTCTCGTGAGAGGGTTTTCCTACAAATATGATGTCCTCTTTATCGGCCTGTGAGCTTATCTCTTTGGCAGGGTTGCCCCAGGTTTGAAGGGTGGATACTTTGGCGTTTTGCTTTCTACCAAGGGCGCTAAATTCATCTAAAAGAGCTTGCGATTCTTTTTCTAAAAACTCCTTCACTTTAGCGCTAATCCCTTCATAGTATGAAAAGCCCAAAACCCCAGCCAGATCCGCCAAAAGGCTCTCTTCGGTCAGAGTGCTGTCTAAAACGTGTATTCCCACCACAGGTATATTTAACTTGGCACCTAGTTCAAGCCCGTAAGAGGATGCCACAAAGGATGGTTTAGACCCGTCCAGTCCTATTATAACCCTATTAAACATCTAGATTTCTTACCTCCTTGGCGTAGGTCTCTATAAACTCACGTCTTGGTTCTACGCTCTCTCCCATTAGTATTGAGAATATCCTGTCCGCTTCCGCAGCATCCTCTAAAGATACTTTCAAAAGCCTTCTGGTGCTTGGATTCATGGTGGTTTCCCAGAGCTGTTCCGGGTTCATCTCACCAAGACCTTTATAACGCTGAATCTCTATACCCTCTTTCACAAAGCCAATAAGTTCTTGATAAAGATCATCCACTGGCTTTTCTATATACTTTGTCTTGTGTCCAAGTTTTATGCTTATAGGATAAACAAAAAATTCCTTATGCTCTTCAAAAAGCTTTTTGTATGTCCCAGATGTAAGAAAATCAACATCTATGATGCTGAAGTTTTGATGCACATCGTATATTACGATAGAGTAAGATCCGTCAAAATCATCGTATCTTAACTTTACACTGCTTACACTCTTTAAAGATTTTAAGTCCTCCAGCAGTTTCTTTGCCTTTTGCTCATCCTTTAGATAGCTCTCATCTATCTTATTTTTTATGAGATATTCCACCACCTCTTTGTTCTTTTTGTTTAAAAGCTCAGAGACATTTCCCTTCTGTTCTTTTATGATATTGATGATGTTTATCAAAACATCCCCTCTATACGTGTTTGATGTGGCGTCTGTGATGCTGAGGTCTGACTTGATGATATTCAGTAAAAACTTCTCCAGCTCCTTGTCATCTTTTATGTAGGATTCTTTTTTTCCAATCTTTACCTTGTAAAGAGGAGGCTGGGCTATATACACATGGCCGTTTTCAATAAGTTTGGTCATGAATCTGTAGAAAAACGTAAGAAGAAGCGTTCTGATGTGTGAACCGTCCACATCGGCATCCGTCATAATGATGGTTTTGTGATACCTCAGAGCACTAAGGTCAAGATCCTCACCGATGTTGCATCCTAAGGCTGATATGATGGCTCTTATCTCATCGTTGGATAGGGCTTTATCAAGCCTTGCCTTTTCAACATTCAAAATCTTACCCTTGAGGGGGAGTATCGCCTGAAACCTCCTGTCCCTTCCCTGTTTGGCAGAACCACCCGCTGATTCTCCCTCCACTATGAATATTTCGCACTTTGAAGGGTCTTTTTCAGAACAATCCGCCAGCTTACCCGGAAGCGACGTATCTTCTAAGAAGGATTTTCTTCTTACCAGATCCTTTGCTTTTTTGGCAGCCTCTCTTGCTAAAGCTGCTTCTATAGCCTTTTCTACGATGAGTTTTAATATGTCTTGATGCTTTTCAAAATAATCTAAAAGAAAATCTGTGGTAATTGATTCTACTATGGTTTTGGTTTCCTGATTGCCAAGCTTTGTTTTGGTCTGGCCCTCAAACTGAGGCTCCGGCACCTTACAGGAGATAACCGCCACAAGCCCTTCCCTCAAATCCTCTCCAGTAAACATATCTTTTAGCTCTTTTGAGATTTTCATATTCTGAGCCAGCTTTGAAACCACTTTAGACAGAGCGCTTCTAAACCCTGTAACGTGAGTACCGCCCTCTATGGTTTTTATGTTGTTTACAAAGCTCTCTAAAGACTCTTTGTAATCTTTTGTATATTTAAAAGCGATTTCAACGACGGTGCCATCTTTTGAAGATTCTATATAAACCACATCCTCAAAAAGAGGCTCCTTCCCTTCGGCTAAATACTCCACAAGCTCTATAATGCCCCTTTCAAACCTGTAGTTAAGATGCTTGTTCAATCTATCGTCTATAAGCTCAAAACTCACATTTTTGTTTAGATAGGCAAGCTCTCTAATCCTCTTTTCTACGATATCAAACTTTATCTTTGTGGTTTCAAATATCTCGGGATCTGGCTTAAACGTTATCTTTGTGCCCCTTTTTGTGGTCTCTCCTATGACTTTTAGCTCATATTTTGGCACTCCCCTTTCATACTCCTGTCTGTAGATTTTACCATCTCTATAGACCTCTACTATGAGCCACTCTGAAAGTGCGTTTACCACAGAAGCACCAACCCCATGAAGCCCGCCGGAGTACTGATAGACCTTTTTATCAAACTTACCACCGGCTCCTAAGACTGTGAGCACCACCTCTACCGCTGGCTTTCCTACCTCTGGATGTATGTAAACGGGTATACCCCTTCCGTTGTCTTCTACCGTCACAGAATCATCTTGATGTATGTGAACCCTTATATGGGTGGCATATCCTGCCATCGCTTCATCCACAGAGTTATCCACTATCTCCCATATAAGGTGATGAAGACCTCTTTCTGATATATCACCAATGTACATTGAGGGCCTTAACCTTACGTGCTCTAACCCTGTAACAACCCTTATTGCATCAGCATTATACTCTTGCATCATAGATTATTATACCAT
>CAYFGH010000060.1:0-6324 GCA_964342735.1 uncultured Aquificaceae bacterium | reverse complement strand
CTTGCTGTTGGCTGTATCCTGCAGGTAAACATAGATGGTAAAACGAAAACTGTTAACGCCTGTAGATGAAATTTGAAATATAATACATATCATATTGCATATTTAAAGCTTATGTGATATAATAAAAAGTCTAAGCGAGTGTAGCTCAATGGTAGAGCACCACGTTGCCAACGTGGTTGTTGCGGGTTCGAGTCCCGTCACTCGCTCCATTAAATTTTATGAAAAAATACATACTAACAGCTTTTGGGAAAGACAGACCAGGTATAGTGGCCTCTATTACCGAGATTCTATACCAGAAGGGGGCAAACATAGAAGACTCCTCTATGAGCAAGCTTTCGGATCAGTTTGTTATAATGCTTTTGTTCACCTCAAAAGAGCCAGTGTCAAAAGAAGATTTCAACCTGAAAGATATAGAGGTATATATAAATCAGGTGGAAGATGAAAATATCTCAAAACCATCAAACTGTAGCGTGATAATCTCTATTTACGGTGCTGATAAAACAGGTATCGTTTATAAAGTATCCAGGCTTTTAGCATCAAAAGACATAAATATCACAGATTTAAGAACCCACAAGCTAAAAGATATCTACATAATGCTTATGGAAGCTGAGCTAAAGGATATAAGCTTGTCAGCATTAGAAAAATCTTTAAAAGAGCTATCAAGAGAATTAAACGTGGATATATCCTTGCAGGAGGTTTGCAAGGAGGTACTTTGATATACGATATCCTTGTCTATCCAAACCCGA
Organism: uncultured Aquificaceae bacterium; assembly: GCA_964342735.1. Classification (GTDB taxonomy): domain Bacteria; phylum Aquificota; class Aquificia; order Aquificales; family Aquificaceae; genus Hydrogenobaculum. The sequence continues at coordinate 5,578 of CAYFGH010000060.1, read as the reverse complement.
TACTTAAAGAAAAATCCAAAGATGTGGAAAAGATTGATGATAATATTATAAAACACATAGAAAATCTCAAAGAAACTATGTACTCAAAAGAATTTTGCACAGGGATAGCATCCTCTCAGGTAGGCGTTTTAAAAAATATCATCGTTATGGACGCCTCTAGATTTAGAAAGCCTCCAAAACAGCATCACGGTCTTTTAACGCTTATAAACCCTGTTATCATAAAAGCCGAAGACAGCATCATATTTAGAGAAGGATGCCTTAGCATACCAGAATACACTGCAAATATCCAAAGACATAAGTTTATATCAGTAAAAGCCCTGGATGAAAAAGAAAACGAGATAATACTGGATTTTGAAGGTCCAGAGGCGGTATTATTTCAACATGAGTTAGACCATCTAAACGGCATACTGTTTTTAGACAGACTCACCTCTCTTGACAACCTTTTCAAAAGAAAAACCTAAGTGGTATATTCGGCGTTTATCCTTATATACTCATATCCAAGATCTGAAAACCTGTAGCTAAATCTCTCTTTTCCCTCTTTTAGATCAAGCACTATATCTATCTCTTGAGATTCCCTCATCTTTTCAGCAAGCTTTTCTTTGTTAAAATGAACTGCACCTTTATCATAAACCTTTACACCCATTATGTGAAGGCTTATCTTTAGAGGATCTATTGGAAATACTGTAGAACCAGCTGCAGCCAGTATGCGGCCCCAGTTTGGATCAGCTCCAAACATGGCAGTTTTTACAAGGTTAGATGTGGCTATAGCGTTTGCAATAACCTTTGCTTTTGTCTTTATGCTGGCATGTTTTACCTCTATAGTAACTATCTTTGTAGCCCCTTCCCCATCTTTTACTATCATATCTGATACTTCTTTACAAACCTTGTAAACGCAGTTATAAACATCGTCGTTGTAATCAAAATCCCCATAGGATATGACACCAAAAGAATCGTTGGTGCTCTGACATCCATCCACATCTATGGAGTTGAAAGTCTGATCTAAGATATTGTCAAAATCTTCTCTTGGCATGAGTTTTGAGTTTGTAAAACAAAAAGAAAGCATCGTAGCCATGTTAGGATGAATCATGCCAGCGCCCTTTCCAAAACAAAAAGCCTCATGCTCATCCTTCTTACAAAAAGCGTACTTTGGAAACCTGTCGGTGGTGGATATCGCTCTGGCAGCGGTTTCTAAGTCTAAAACCTCCAGATGGTTTACGGCATACTCTATACCTTCTAAGACGTTTATTATAGGAAGGGGCTTTCCTATGATACCTGTTGAAAAAACAAGCACCTCATCTTTTGGAATATCAAAAAGGCTTGCTACCTTCTCTCCCATCATTTTTGCATGTTCATACCCCTCTAAACCAGTCCCGCAGTTGGCGTTTCCGCTGTTTATCACAAGAGCACTAACTCTTCCCCCAGAGCTCTCCAGCATATTTTTAGAGTAAAGGACCGGCGCAGCCGCAAAATGGTTTGTGGTAAAAGCAAAATGTGCATTACAAGAAAAAGGAAGCTTGATAACTACCAGGTCTTCCTTGCCCGATTCTTTTATCCCGGCTTTTGCAACACCCATCAAAATGCTGTTCATATTACACCTCTTTTTTCTGATGCTCTTTTAATATTATATGTAAAGGTGCATAGTTTATGCCAAGCTTTTCTCTTAGCTTTTTCTCAAAAAACCTGAGGTAATCTTCTCTCCAGAAGTCTTTGTTGTTGGTATGAAGCACCAGAGTAGGCGGTTTTGATGAGAAAACAGCGTAATACACCTTTACAGGTTTTGTGGAGTTTTGAGGATACTCTTCTAATATCTTCTCAACAACTCTATTCACAAACGACGTCTTTACAGGCCTTGTATATTCATCATATACCTCTATCGCTTTTTTCAGTATTGAAAATACGTTTATTCCCTCTTTTGCAGACACATATACCCTTGGGGCGAAATAAACAAACTCCAGTTTTTTATCCACATGCTTTTTTAAAGCCTCTAAATCTTTTACAAGGTCTATCTTGTTTATCACCACTATGAGCCCTTTGCCTTTTCTGGTTACTAGACTTGCAAGCCTCATATCCTGCCTTGAAACCCCTTCAAGACCATCTATTACAAGAGCACACACATCCGATTTTTCTATGGCATCCAGACTCCTGTTCACCGCAAAAAACTCAACACCGTACTCTATGTTTGAAGCCCTTCTTATACCTGCTGTGTCCACCAGTATAAAATCTTTTCCCTCAAAGCTAAACTCCACATCCACCGCATCCCTTGTGGTGCCTGCTATGTTTGAAACAATGACCCTGTCTTGTTTGAGTATAGCGTTTAGTAAGGAGGATTTTCCGCTGTTTGGTTTTCCTATAAAACTTAGCTTTATAAATTGAGCCTCGATTTGCTCTTCTTGGGGTGGTAAATCTTTTGTTATCTCTTCTAAAAGCTCAAAAACCCCGGTCCCATGGGTGGCCGATATCTCAAAGATGTTATCAAACCCAAGCTCGTAAAACTCCGAAGCACTAGCTTTTTTGCTGTCTGTTTTGTTTACCACCAGATAAACCTTATCTTTGTAAGGATAAAGAAGCTTTGCTATATCTTTGTCCTCAGGCATAAGACCAGCTTTTCCATCCACCACAAATATTATCCTGTAAGCTTCTTTATAGAGCTTAAGCACCCTTTCTTTTATGGCTTTTGGTATCTCTTCTTTTGAGTCTGTAAGACCGCCGGTATCCACTATCTTAAACACCCTGTCCTGAAAAGATGCTTTGGATTCTATAGTATCCCTTGTGATGCCTGGTATATCCTCTACTATGGATATTCTTCTTTTTGCAATTTTGTTAAAGAGTGTGGATTTTCCAACATTTGCCCTTCCGGTTATAACGATTTTTTCCATATATTGATTATCTCATAAAAAGCCTTTCAAACATCAAAGATCTTAATACAAAATCTTTATCGTATCTGGCTTTTAAAGACATCAAAGCCTTTATCTGGTCTTTGTATATATGTTGAAACACATCTTTGGGGAGTCTAGAATCCTTTGCCATGTATATAAGGCAGTTGTACTTTATCATCACCTCGTCAAACTTCTGAAGCATCTTTAAAACATCATCCCTTACTGGAAAATCAAGAGCCAGCGTAAAGCCCTCTTTTACAAAAGAAAACACTCTGTTTGGAGAAGCCTTTAGCCTTTTTAACACCACCAGATAAGGATATATCTTGTGAGATTTTATAATCTCAAAAACCTCAAGAGAGGCCTCTTTTGGACCCACAAACTGATACTGCAAAAATCCCCTTTTGCCATAGAGCCTGTTCCAGTTTTTAACATTATCCAGTGGAAAGAAAAAATCAAAATAATCTACCAAAGCCTCACCTTTTGGCATCCTGTGAAAATAGTAGGCGTTGTAAGCCCTCATATCAAGATCGTTTAAAACAAAATCTGGCATCACAAGAGGTATTTCTATGGTTTTTTTGCTTTTAAAAGCCCCAAAACCAAGCTTTAAATCAAGAGGAAGCTCTTCGTAAAAAGCGTAATCTCCAAACATCACCAGAGCATTTTCACTGAAAGCGTCTATCCAGCACACAGAAAACTCATACTCTTTATCATATTTTTCCAGAGTCTCTAAAGCCCCTTCCAGTCCTTTTGTGGGTATGATATTTTGTCTTATGTAGGGACTTCCTCTTACTATCTTGAGCTTTGCCTTTGTTATGACCCCCAGAAGCCCCATAGAGCCAATCGCCCCATAAAACAAATCGCTGTTCTCATCCTTAGAGCACTCATACAATCCTTCTGGTGTTAAAAGCTCAAAACTCTCTATAAAATCCCCAAAAGCCCCTCTTGAGCTTTTACCATGTATATCGTTTGCTATAGCACCACCCACACTTATAAGAGATGTGCCGGGAACTACAGGTAAGGTATAGCCTTTTGGCAGTAAAAACCTCAATATCTTCTGAAGCTCCACTCCGCTTTGAAGCTCTATATACCCTTTTTCTAAATCTATATCTATAAAAAGCTCTAAACCAGTGGTATCGTAAACGTTGTAATAAAGGGATTCATCGCCGTAGCTTTTGCCATATCCCCTTGGTATGAAGCTTTTAGAAAAATCTATCTTATCTAATATATTTGCTTCTATACAGGGAAATCTACCCCATCCACATATAGTATCAGGTTTTTTTGATATACTCATCAAGGGGTCTGGCTTGGTCTATAAGCATAATAGGGATATCGTCTTCAATCACATAAACGAGTTTACACTCTGGGCATATAAGTATATTTTTGTTTTCGTTGTAAAGGAGCTCGCCCTTACATTTAGGGCAAGCCAGTATATCTAAAAGCTCTTTATCTATCATATACTAAGAGTTTTTATCCTCTCGGCAGCTTCTTTTAGCCTGTTTGTATCCACCGTAAGAGATATTCTAAAGTATCCTTCCCCAGCCTCACCAAAACCACTTCCCGGAGTTACCACTATAGCCAGCTTATCCAGTAAAAGCTCAGCAAAGCTGGCAGATGTAAAACCTTTTGGCACCTTTATCCAGAGGTAAAAAGTGGCATCTGATTCAAATACCTCAAGGTTTATAGCTCTAAGGGCCTGGGTCATCACCTGTCTTCTTTCCTTGTATATGTTTCTAAGATTTTGTACTACGCTATCATCTAAGGTTAGAGCCCTTATACCAGCTTCCTGTATGGCCTGGAACTGTCCTGAGTCAACGTTGGTTTTTACCTTTCCAAGACCTGCTATAAGCTTCTCGTTGCCCACCGCCATACCAATACGCCAGCCAGTCATGTTGTAGGTTTTTGATAAAGAGTGAAACTCGATAGCTACATCCTTAGCCCCTTCAAATTCCAGTATAGAACGGGGAGGCTCCGAAGCGTATATTTCAGAGTAAGCCAGATCAGAGGCTATTATGATACCATACTTATGGGCAAAGTCTATAAGCTTTTTATAAAAAGAATCTGGTGCTTTTGCAGAGGTGGGATTGTTAGGATAGTTTACCCATATAATCTTTGCCTTCTGTAAAATATTTTGAGGTATCGAGTCTATATCTGGTAGAAAACCATTTTCTTCCTTAAGAGGAAGCATATATGGTATGCCGCCTGCAAATATTGTAGATATTTTATAAACCGGATATCCTGGGTCTGGACAGAGCACATAATCACCAAGATTTACGAAAGCAAGCGGGAAATGAGCTATACCCTCTTTAGACCCAATGAGTGTCACCACTTCTTTGTCTGGGTCAAGATTCACACCAAAGCGCTTCTTATACCAGTCTGCCACAGCTTTTCTGAATGAGTACATACCCTCATAAGAAGGGTACCTGTGGTGCTCTGGTTTTTCCAAAGCCAGCTTTCCAGCCTCTACGATCTCCTTAGGCGTAGGAAGATCTGGGTCTCCTATACCCAAATCTATTATGTCTGCTCCTTGAGCAGCCTTTTCTCTCTTCTTCTTGTCAATAGCCGCAAACAAATAAGGTGGTAAAACCTTCAGTCTTTCAGAAAACTCGAATTCCATATCTATATTATAAAATATTTTTAAAATTTTGTACGGTGTGTAAGCTAGGCATGTCGTCAAAAATAAAAATTTTCAATTTACACAAAAA
>CAYFGH010000059.1:0-6568 GCA_964342735.1 uncultured Aquificaceae bacterium | reverse complement strand
TGTTTATATTATAAGTTGCTATAGATATGTTATATATCATATAAAAATTAGTAAATTAAGATTTATAATATGTGAAGGAGGTTTTATTATGAAAAAAATATTAGTCCTATCATCCGTTATAGCCATTGGGTCTTTTCTAAGTTCTTGTGCTGGTACAGATGTGCAGAGTTTAGAATCAAATGGTTTTTTGTATCCACATTCTCAGTCTAAGTACATAATGGGAGCTCCTGCAAAAGTTTATAATCCAAGCAAAGCTGAGGCTAAAGAAGAGGCTTCAATGCCAAAACCCACATCTGTAAATCCAAACGCTATAAATAATAGTTCTGCGAACACTGTAAAAGAAACCCCAGTCCACTTGAAAAGAGAGATAGCTATTATAAAAGCACCATACCAAAGAGTATTTCAAGAGCTTATAAAGTTTTGTGCTTTAAACAACTATCACATATTAAAACAAAGCTATAAAGAGGGTTTTATAGAGTGTGATATCACTACAAACACAGCACAGTTTTATGAAAACCAGACACCAAAAGAAGTGTCTAAGTTTGTGGTAAATGCACCATCTTTGGGTGGTCTGGCGGCATGGACACTGACGATGGATATGTTTGTAACCCCGGGGAACGATAAAACTATGATAGAGTTTGTACCAAAATACTACGCCGTCAGCATGAACTCCAAAGGTAAGCTAATTCTCATCTCAAACGGCTACTTTGAAAACAGCGCTATAAGTTTTATAAACCAAGATTTGAAAGAGTTTCCGTAATTTTTTAGGGCTTTTAGGATAATAAAAGGTTTTAAATACCAGTACCTATGATATACTATTAACACCTTGGAAGCAAACCTTATTGTTGATGAGTCTAAAACCAGCAAAGATATATTAAAGGCGGTGCTTGGTGTTGCCACACCCGTTATCATATCAAACCTTCTTTATACCGTTGAGACGCTTATATCGCTTATTCTGGTTTCTCATCTTGGGAAAAGCGCTATAGCTGGTGTTGGTTATTCTATATCCATGATGTGGTTTGTATATTCCTTGATGGCGCTTACTTACAACGGCACGTCCATCATGGTTTCTCACAGGGTAGGGGCTGGTAAGGGGTTTTTTGACGTGTTTTTGAGTGGTATGGTTTTATCGCTTTTACTATCAATACCCATTGCTCTTTACGGCACAAAAGCTATACCGAAGCTGATGATTTTGTTTGGGGCCAAAGAGGATATAGCAAGCATAGCCAGGATATATTTAAAGCCCATCTTTCTGGCGGCTTTTGTGCAGTTTGCTACAGAAGTGTTTTATGCCACTTACAGCGGTATGGGTCAGACGAAGCTTCCCTTTAAAGTGTCTGTGGTGATGAGTATTACAAATATAGTTAGCTCTTATGTTCTTATAAATGGGAAATTTGGTTTTAAGGCTTTTGGTGTAGAAGGAGCAGCTTTTGGTATCGTTATATCTGAGGTGGTTGGATTTTTAATCTATACTTACATACTGTTTACTAAAAAACCCTTTGGCGATGCTTCTTTTAAAAGCCTAAAAACTATCTTAGATATGCTAAAGCTTGGACTGCCGGTAACCTTTGATAGAGGTCTCACAAGCCTGTCGTTCAACCTTTTTGTGGGGTTTGTGGCAAGGTTTGGGGATACGGTGCTGGCAGCCTATCAGATAGGACTAAGGCTAGAAGGTATATCTTTCATGATAGGGTATGCTCTTAGTATATCTGCAAGCGTTTTAACGGGTCAGAACTTTGGTGCAGGCAATCTAAAGGGGGCTTTTAGAGGTGCTAAGGTTATTGCAAACTTCAGCGCTATGGCGATGGGTCTTATGGGGATTGTGGTAATTGTCCTGTCAAAGTACATGGCGATGATTTTTACTGCTGATAAAGAAATAATACATTATGCCGAAATATATCTTGTTATGGTGGGTATGACACAGGCGTTTTTGTCCTATAGCTTCGTGCTTTCAGGGGCTATAAAAGGTCTTGGGAAAACCTATATACCTATGGTGATAAATATTTTATCTTTCTGGATTTTCAGGATTATACCAATATTTGTTATGTTAAAATATATTTTTAATCCTTATATACCGTGGATATTTATGAGTGTGGAGACTGTTTCAAGGGCTGTTTGTTTTTTAGCGATATTTAAATATCTGGAGAAGACCAATGGATAGCATGGCAAACATAAACACAGAACTAATTAAGTTAAGACAAACCGTAGAAGAGCAAAAAAAGACCATAGAGGAAAAGGACAAGACCATAGAGACTCTAGATAGAGAGCTTGTAAAATGTAAAACCGAATACGAGCTTTTAGAGAAAAGAAACAAAGAAATAAGGCAAGAGCTTGATAACATACTGAAGATAGTGGACGATGTAAAAGCCACCATAGAATCAAAAGACCAGTATATAAAATCTTTAGAAGACGAGAGAAAAAGGCTTACTGCGCTCAACATAGCTCTGTTTGTGGCCACGCTTGTTTTGATTGCTATAGTCATTTTATTTTCACTAAAATCATGAAAACCCTCATAGTGGTGCCAGCCCGCTTAAAATCCACCAGGCTAAAACATAAACCTCTTATAAATATATGTGGAAAACCCCTTATCAGGTGGGTGGTTGAAAATCTCAAAAAAACCGGTTTTGAAATACTTCTTACCTCTGATAGCGATGATGTTTATAAAGAGGTAAAAGACCTTGATATAGCCTTTGTTAAAACAAAAGAGGAGCTAAACTCCGGTAGCGATAGAGTCTATGAGGCATCAAAAGACTTTGATGTGGATGCCATAATAAATCATCAGGGGGATGAGGTATTTTCTTACAAAGAAGATATAGAAAACCTTGTTAAAAGCCTTGAAACTTCTTCTGTGGCAAGTCTTTATACAGAACTTGATAAAGATTCGCCCCACAACGTAAAGCTGGTGCTTGATAAGGATTCAAACGCCCTTTATTTTTCAAGGGCTTTGATACCTTTTAAGAGAAACGATGTAGATTCTATATATCCGTTAAAGCATATAGGTATCTATGCTTTTAGGAAAAATGTATTGGAGACTTTTGTAAAACTACCCCAGAGCACGCTGGAAAAGATAGAGAGCCTAGAACAGCTTAGGCTTTTAGAAAACGGCATAAAGATAAAGATGGTTTATACAAGAAACTTTTACCATGGGATTGACGTGGAAGAGGATATAGATATTGTCAAGGAGATACTATGCAAAACTACATAATATGGGGAAGAAACCCCGTCATAGAGGCTCTGATATCTGGCCAGTCCATGGAAAAGATACTCATAGCCCATGATTCAAGAGCACCAAAAGAGCTTTTAGACCTTGCCAAAGAAAGGGGTATAAAGGTCCAGATAGCCCCAAGACAAAAGTTAGAAGAGCTTGCAAACACCAAGAAAACCCAAGGGGTGATAGCGATATTAAGCCCTATTACATATATACCAGAAGAGGAGCTTTTTAAAAAAACTATCCAAGAAAAGGGCTTTTTTGTGGTGCTGGATCATATCACAGATCCTCAAAATGTGGGTTCTATAGCAAGAAGCGTGGAGGTGTTTGGAGGTATAGGGCTTTTGATACCAAAAGACAGAAGCGCCCCCATAAACCCTACCGTGGTAAAATCCTCATCGGGAGCCATCTTTCATCTTAAAATCTCAAAAACTCCAAGTATAAGCAAAGCTCTGAAGCGCTTCAAAGATATGGGAGGATGGGTGTACAGCCTTGAAAAAGGCGGAAAAGAGATAACCAGTATAGATTTTGCCTATCCTATGTGTATAGTGCTTGGTTCTGAGGGCGAAGGCGTATCAAAGAGCGTTTTAGAAGTATCCGATGTGGTGGTATCTATACCCATGAGAGGAAGGGTAACATCTTTGAACGTAAGCGCCGCTGGAGCCATATGTCTGTGGGAAGTGTATAAGCATCAGGCAAATATGGGGCTGTCAAAAAAGTAATGTCCAAGATAGCTTCTTAGATAACTCTCTAAAGCGCTTACAGGGGCTAGGTTTTGAGGGGCTCTTTGTTCGTATATGGGGCTTGAGGCAAACCTTCTTAAGATAGCGCACACGTTGTTAGCCAGCTTTGATGCTTCTTTTACATCCATGTCAGCAAGCGTTTCTACTCTTACAAGACCTGTGATATCCTCGTTTAACGTGGTATACCACGTGTAGTAAAAGCGCTTTAGCTCCTGGTTTGAATAATGTATTATGGGTGTTCTCTGGAAAGGTTTTATCTCGTATAAAAGTTCAAGATTTTGAGGGCTTACAAAATACTTTCTGTGGGATTTTATAATACCACATATTATTTTACCATCTATGCCTGAGAATACGATGGGTAGAGCTCCGTCCCATATTATAAGCCTTGTGGCTGAACGTTCTTTATAATCCATGAGGCTTTCGTATTCAAGTTGTTTTAAAAGCACAAGATGATCTTCATCCTTTGATGTTATCTCGTATCTTGACTCTCTTACGATTATGTACTTTTTGGGTAAATCTTTGTCAGGTATGGCTATTTTCTTTGTTTTTATGCTTTTAAAAGCCTCAAAATCGTTGTAAACGCCGTTTTTCATCTCGCATACACCGCTTGCCAGACTAAATAGCCTTATCCTTGCTTTTGTTTCTTTGTGGAAGATCTCTCCGTCAAGCCTTACTATGCCATCCAGAAAAGCCACACTTTCTACAGCATCAAAATCCTCAAAGTTTATAAGAGTCCAGTCTTCTTTCTCTATGTATTCGTTTAGACCCTGAGCGGTCTCTTCCCACTGGTTTTCGTTTATCTTTTCAGTGTCCCAGAAGGAGTTTAAGATGTCTTTCATAGTTTAAACCTGTTTATAAACTCTTTAGATTTGTCCACGATGTTCTTTATGAGTTCAGACTTGCTTTTTATGTTTAGAATCTTTGAGGTGTTTCTTTCTGAGGACTCTTTTATGTTGAATACAGCGTTTACGATGACGTTTAAAGCTACGTTTTGCTGTTCTATGGCTTTTGCTATCTGGCTTATAAGAAGGGACATGGTTTCAAAGCTGGTTATTATGGTGTTGAACTCCTCTGTGGACTCTTCTGTGGCTTTCACTGTTTCTTCTATGGCTTTTATAACATCGCTTACCATTGCACTTATCTCAGAAGCGGCCTCTTGAGTGTTGTTCGCTAGTTTTCTTACCTCATCGGCCACCACCGCAAAACCTCTTCCCTGTTCACCGGCGCGTGCTGCTTCTATGGCAGCGTTCAAAGCGAGCAGGTTCGTTTGTTCTGATATATCTATTATCTTTTCTATAAACTCAGATATCTTTTTACCAGATTCCATTATCTTTGAAGAGGCTTTATTTAGAGCTTCCATCTTTTCTTTGCTGGATGCTATGGAATCGTTCATGGATTTTGTGGAGCTGTCAAGTTTTTCTGTGCTGTTTGATATATCTTTCAAAGTGGCGGAAAACTCTTCTATCATAGAAGATATAGAGCTAATCTCTTGATTTTGTAAAGATATGTTTTCTGTGATATCTTTTATATCCACCTCAAAAGATTCTATATGATTGGCTATTTCGTTGAAGCTATCTATAGAAGTTTTAAGGCTTTTAGCAAGCTCATCTATGGACTTGTTAAGATTGTTTTTAATGTTTTCAAACTCACCAGAAAACTCCGAGGATATCCTGTACCTTAAATCACCCTGTGATAGAGACTTTGCCAGTTCAAAAAGCTCACCAAAGATGGTTTTTAATACGTTGACTAAGTTTCTATAAGAAGATACGATGTTGCCTATTTCATCTTTTATGTTTACATTTTTTAAAGCCTCAAAATCACCGGAAGAATCTGAAAAATCACCCTTTGACAGGCTTGTTATAGAAACCTCCATTTTAGAAAATATGTTGGTATATTTTGAGAAAAATCTGCTCATTGCAAAAAATACAACAATTATCACCACCAGGTAGAATATGGATATACCAATGGAGATAAGTAAACCTATATTTCTAAACTTGTTCAGGTCTAGTTTTAGGGTTATAGCCCCTAAGACTGTGCCTTCTTTAACCTGATGACACTGCAAACAGTTTATACCTTTATAAGGTTTGGCTATATAAGGTATTGTAATTCTAAAAGAAGCGTTTTTTAAATTCTCATCAAATGTGTAAATAGGTTTTCCTGTATTTAAAACTTTGTAGTCTATAGCATCTCTTGGTTTTTCATTTTTAAAACCGGGTCCAAACTGTTTATCCACCGCCTCTCCCCTTATCACATACACATCTTTTATACCTTTTATATATTTTACCTCTTTCAATATAAACTCTCTGCTTGCCATAGTTCCATTTATCATGTCTGAGTTAAGAGCTATTCTTACAGTGTTGGCGGCTATGGAAGCGGTTTCTTTTGCGCTTTTTATAGCAAGTGTTCTTGTGTTGTAAAGTATAGCCACAGTGCTTACTATCCAGAGAAAAATAAGAGCGAGCAATATCCTTAGGTTTACTTTGGTTTTAAACTTCACAACGATATTCTAAATCAAAATTTTGATAGATGTCAATGAGATTTTTTCATTTTAGGAAATCAAGAATCATGTTTTTCAGGTTTTCTTCTTTTTGGCAGAGTAGACACAAGTTTTGGTGTT
>CAYFGH010000058.1:0-6847 GCA_964342735.1 uncultured Aquificaceae bacterium | reverse complement strand
GATATTATGACATTCTTAATCTCTGTATAATCTTCTATGGCAAAGGCTGGACCCTCTCTTCCTATACCGGAGTATTTGAACCCACCATAGGGCATATGGTCTACCCTGAAGTTTGGTCCTTCGTTGATGTTTACCCCGCCCACTTCACACCTTCTTATAAACTCCATAGCTACATTTATATCGTTTGTATAAACCCCTATCTGAAGACCATAATCCCCTTTGTTTACAACATCTATAACCTCGTCTATATCCCTGTATCTATTTATATTCACCACCGGGGCAAAAGCCTCTTCCCTAAAGATGGTGCTATCTTCTTTCACATCAAGAAGAAGTGTTGGTAAAAGATAGTTTGTGCCTTTTATATGCTCAGGATTTTGGGCCTTTTGAATCATCTTGGCACCATTTTCTATGGCCTCTTTAATCCAGTTTTGCACACGTTCTACCTGGGCTTTATCTATCATCGGTCCCATGTCTGTGCTCTCATCCATCGGGTCTCCTACTTTTATACTGGATATCTTTTCTTCTAAAAGCCTTAAAAACTTATCAAGCACATCTTCATGAACGAATATCCTCTGGATGGATATACATACCTGCCCTGCCATTGAAAAACCACCCTGGACAGCCTTTATAGCAGCCTTTTCCAGATCAGCATCTTTATGAACTACTAAAGCTGAGTTAGAACCAAGCTCCAAAACAAGCTTTTTTATACCGGCCTGCTTTGCTATGAGCTCACCCACCATCTTACTGCCGGTGAAAGATATCACCCTTACGTCTTTATGCATGGTAAGGGCTTTACCAAGATCTCCGTATCCGGGCAAGACAGATATCGCTTCTTTTGGAAGACCAGCTTCTAACAGGAGTTCTCCCATCATGATGGGACTAAGAGGTGTCTTCTCAGAGGGTTTTACTATGACAGGGCAACCAGCTCCTATGGCAGGACCCACCTTGTGAGCCGTCAGATTCAAAGGGAAGTTGAAAGGAGATATCGCCACCACTATACCGGCTGGGACCCTTATATAAAATCCAAACTTTGACCTTCCGTTTGGATGAGCATCCACTGGATATGTCTCACCGTTTAACCTCTTTGCCTCTTCTGCCGAGAACTTAAAAGTCTCTATGGCTCTATCTACTTCAACTCTGGCCTCTTTTATGGTTTTTCCCACCTCATACACTATGGTTTTTGCTATCTCTTCCTTGTTTTCTTGTAAAAGCTTGGATGTTTTATAAAGTATCTCTGATCTCTCGTAAGCGCTTAAGCCTGATAGTTTTTTAAGCCCTATCTTTGCTTTTTCTATAGCATCTTCTACGTAAGATGCATCCACCACATAAGACTCGCCTATTTTTGAGTTATTGTAAGGGTAAATCACATCAAGCTTTTGATGGGTTTCTATGTAATCCCCGCCTAAAATTGGTTTTTTCACTATCATGGTTTACATTATAAGATCTGAAAAAGATTTTGTCAATGCTATAAGAGTTGTGGTATATTTTAATGTATGAGTTTAAATATCTTCAGAAAAAAGCATTACATAGAAGAGCATAAGCTTTTAAGAGAAGTAAGGGCTCTGGAGCTCGTTTTGATGGGTGTTGGTGCCATAATAGGCGCCGGAATATTTGTTATAACCGGTATGGCTGCTGCTACGATGGCAGGACCCGGTATTGTCTTGTCCTTTATCCTTGGAGCTTTCTCCCTTGGCATAAGCGCCTTTGCCTATGCTGAGCTTGGTTCTGCTATACCGGTATCTGGTAGCGCTTATAGCTATACTTACTCTTTGCTGGGCGAGATAGTAGCATGGCTCGTAGGATGGAATCTGGTGTTAGAGTATGGCATATCCACTGCAGCTGTGGCTGTGGGATGGTCCTCTTACTTCAGGTCTTTTTTGAAAAACAGCTTTGGAATCACACTACCTCATGCTCTTACAGGTGCTTACAACCCAGCTAACGGCACTTATATAGATATAGGAGCGTTTATTATTATAATTTTTATGTTTATTATCCTGCTTTTAGGAATAAAAGAAAGCGCCTTTGCAAGCTCTTTGGTGGTAATATTAAAGATTCTGGTGCTTCTTATTTTTATCATATTTGCTTTACCTCACATAGATTTTAAAAACTACAAAGACTTTTTACCCTTTGGTATATCTGGGGTATGGCATGCCACAGGACTTATCATATTTGCATACCTTGGCTTTGATGCGGTTTCCACTGTAGCAGAAGAGGTGAAAAACCCTCAAAGGGACTTGCCCATAGGCCTGATAGGTTCTTTGAGCCTAAGCACTCTGTTTTACATAATAGTAAGCTTTACACTAACAGGCGTTGTAAATTATAAAGAGCTGAACGTACCAGATGCCCTTTCTTTTGCTATGGAAAAACTCCATATGCCAACAATAGCCAGTATCATATCAATAGGAGCCGTTATAACTATAACAAGCGTTATTATGGTAATGGGTCTTGGATTTACAAGGGTAGTATACGCCCTTTCAAGAGATGGCTTGCTCTTTAAATCTTTATCCGATGTGCATCCAAAGTTTGGCACCCCCTACAAAGCTACAATACTTGGGGCTGTTGTGCTTTCTCTGGCAGCGGGGCTATTCCCTTTAAAGGATTTGGCGGAGATGGTAAATATAGGAACGCTGTTTGCTTATTTCATGGTGGGTATAAGCATTATACTGATAAGAAAATCCAAAGACTACAATCCAAAGTTTAAGATGCCTATGGCAAAGTTGCTTTTACCCCTTAACCTTTTTACACTGCTTCTTATAATGGCTGGGCTTCCTTTGCTTACATGGATAAGATTTCTGGTATGGTGCATTGCCGGGCTTTTAATATACGCATTTTACGGGTATAAAAACAGTCAACTAAATCAATGAACTATATCTATGTAGACAAAGAACCGCTTTTGTTAAAAGCCCTGGAACATCTTTCATCGGGCAACATCTGGTTTGTAGACACAGAAACCACGCCCAAAAGCATCAGACTTTTTCAGGTGGCTTTAGAACATGGGCCTGTCTATGTGATTGATTTCTGGCTTGTAAAGGAAGCCCCTAAACTCATAAAAAATGCCATAGCAAACAAGGGAATAGTGGGGCATAACCTTAAATACGACCTCAAATATCTTATGAGATACGATATACATCCTTACACTACCTTTGATACGATGATAGGAGCACAGCTTATAGGTTTAAACAGGGTATCTCTTGCAAGCGTGTACGCTCATTTTTCCGGTGAAAGTTTAGACAAAAAAGAACAGTTTTCAAACTGGGCATCAAAAGAGCTGAGCGAGAACCAAATTTTTTATGCAGCCAAAGATGTTGAGGTTTTAAGATTTTTATATGAAAAGCTAAAAAACGAACTCAACAAAGAACCTGTTATCATAGACATACTTCAAAAATCAAGGGTAGCCCGGGTGTTTGGATTAGAAAACGCCTATGCCATAATAGAGATGGGTTTTGTGCAGGAACTGGCCAAGATAGAGCACGTAGGGGTGGGAATAGACACAGCCGAGGTAGAAAACGCCAGAAAGCAGCTTCAGAAAAAAACCCAGGAGCTTGCGATGAACTTCTACATAAAATACAGGATAGATATAAGTAGCTCTAAAAAAGTGGGTGAGTTTTTAGAAAGAAGCTTCGGGGTATCTCTGCCCCGCACCGAAAAAGACAACATAACCACAGACGACAACGTCCTGATGGAGTATCTTGAAAGCGACGATGAAAGGTTGAGGGATTTTGTAAACATGGTACTGGAGTTCAGAAAGCTCCACAAGCTACAGGAAAAACTATCGGAAATCTTAGAATACAACGAAAATGGAAGGGTGCATCCGGAGTTCTGGCAAATTGGTTCTATAACAGGCAGGATGTCTTCTTCAAAGCCAAACGTTCAAAACATACCAAGGGATTTAAGGGGCATAATAAAAGCGAAAGAAGGATATACCCTTGTAATAGCGGATTTTTCCCAGATAGAGCTAAGGATTGCAGCAGAGTATGTAAAAGATGAGATAATGATATCTGTTATAAACAAGGGTGAAGATTTGCACAGGTTTACCGCATCGCTTATAACCGGAAAGCCAATAGACGCTATAACAAAAGAAGAAAGGCAGATGGCAAAAGCGGCAAACTTTGGATTGATATACGGCATTTCTGAAAAATCTCTATCTTTGTATGCTAAAAACTCTTACGGTGTTGATATGTCTATAGAAGAAGCAAGACGTTTTAGAGAGGTGTTTTTCTCAACATTTCAGGGCATAAAGACATGGCATGAGAGGATAAAAAAAGAGTTAAAGACAAAAGGAGAGGTGAGGGTAAAAACGCTCTGTGGTAAAACTATGATAGCACACACTTTCACAGATGCGGCAAACTATCCTATTCAGGGCACAGGTGCAGAGCTTTTAAAACTTTCTGTCTTGATATTTTCTCAAGAGCTAAAAAGAAGCTTCCCCGATAAATTCCATGAGGTGGCAAACGTAGTAAACCTAGTACACGATGAAATTGTGGTGGAAGCCAAAGAAGAGCACAAAGAAGAGGTGGCAAATCTCCTTAAAAAATCCATGGAAAAAGCAGGTGCTATCATACTAAAAGATGTAGCAGTGGAAACAGAAATTTCAATCAACAAACAATGGATAAAGTAATGCTAAAGTTTTTGGCTTTTAGGATAATACAGGGGATTTTTGTGGTTGTTGTAATAAGCTTTTTCTCGTTTTTAGCCATAAACTTTGCTCCCGGTGGATTCTTTGACCAGCTCAAATTAAACCCAAGCGTATCAAAAGAGACCATAAAACAGCTTGAGGCTTTCTATGGACTTGATAAACCGCTCCTTGTAAGATATGCAGACTGGCTGTGGAACGCCGTTAGATTTAACTTAGGATACTCTATAGAATACAACGAAAGCGTAGGTAAACTGATCCTTGAGCGCATACCAAACACGCTTATGGTATCGATACCCTCTGCCTTTTTATCATGGAGTCTGGCGTTTTTATTAGGTGTTTTGTCGGCTTTTAAAAAAGACAGCATGCTTGATAAAATTATCCAGGGGATTTCTTATGTTTCTATGTCAACGCCTTCTTTTGTAATGGGATTTTTGATTATGATGTTTTTTTATAAAACACATTTTATAAACATATCGGATATGTTAAGCGGTATAAACATAAAACATCTTATGCTACCGGTGAGCGCCCTCGTTTTATCCTCCTTTGGTGGACTTTCTAGACTTGTAAGAGCAAACGTCTTGGAGATATTAAACAGCCCTATGTATATATTTTTAAAAGCCTCAAAAGTAAGAAATAGTATAATAGTATGGCACGTCTTAAGAAACGCATTATCCCCTTTTATAGTGCTTTTAGGATACGAATTTTCCTCTTTGATATCTGGGGCTGCTCTTGTGGAGATAGTTACAAACTGGCCCGGCATGGGGCTTCTCATGCTAAACGCCGTGTTATCAAAAGATATATTTCTGGTGATGGGAAGCCTTTACATAGGAAGCATAATGCTAATAGCTGGAAACATCCTTGCAGACATACTTCTTTTCCTAAACGACCCCAGGATTAAAAAAGAAGATATCCTTTAATGCTGTAATATCTGATAAAATTTATAAAACAAAAGCCCCAGCATCAAAAGCACATAAACCCTTAAAAATATTAAAGAAAACTTCACCCAGAAATTATATTTGTTCATATTTAGCCTCCTTGGAAAAGCACTTGAAAAGCGTATAGCATAGAAAGTATCATAACAAATACTATTATCAAAGCCACAAATACGTTTGACCATACACTGTTGGTGTATTTGCCCATAAGCTCTTTATCGTTTAATAAAAGCAGCAAAAACAACAAAGCTGGTGGTAGTAAAAACGTATTCATCACCTGAACAAGCAAGTTTATTAAAACTAAAGGAGCGTGTGGAATAAGAACTATGCTTCCTGCTATACTTACACTCAGTATGTATATGGTATAAAACCACTTTGCCCTGTTAAAAGGTAGGTTGAGACTGTGTTCCCATCCAAAGACCTCTCCAAAAGCCCAGGATGTAGAAAGAGCCAGCGTTACAGCAGCCACAGCACCAGCGGAGAAAAGCCCTATTGCAAAGATAGTCCCAGCGTATTTACCCAAGAAAGGCACCAAAGCTCTGGCAGCCTCTGAGGCATCCTGTATGTTGTTGTAAGGTGGGTGTCCGTACAAAACGGCTCCGGTGGTGATTATAATAGCAGCAGCCACTGTGGCAGTTCCAAGACTTCCTATGAACGTATCTATTCTACCTATTGGTATATCCTCTTCTTTCATGTTTCTATCCACCACAGCGCTTTGCTGGAAAAACAGCATCCAGGGTGCTATGGTGGTTCCTATGTTTGCTATAAACAGAGTAAGGAAAGTAGGCGATAGTATATCTATACCCTGAAACGTAAAGGATTTTAACACCTCATCTATATCAGGATGGGCTTTTATAGCTGCTGGTATAAAAACGAGCTGCAGCAGTGCAAAGGCTATGAGGGATTTCTCCACAAACATGTATCCACCGCTTAGGACAAGGAGTATCATAACCCCTATCGCTATTGGTATAGTGACCTCATAAGGCAATCCAAACACCATCTTCACAGCGGCCCCGATTCCGATAAACTCTGTCACCAGTGTAAACGTGTTTGCAATAAAAAGGTCTGCCAAAGAAAAGAATCCCCAGAACTTACCAAACTTTTTGTATATTAGCTCCGCATGGCCTTCTTTTGTGACAGCACCAAGCCTTACTGTCATCTCCTGAACCACAAAAGCCAGCAAAGACATTATAACCACTGCCCCAACGAGCGTATACTTGGTCTGAGCGCCTGTAACTGCGTAGGTGGTGATACCACCAGCATCGTTGTCCGCCATCAT
>CAYFGH010000057.1:3398-7098 GCA_964342735.1 uncultured Aquificaceae bacterium | reverse complement strand
ACTTGAAACTCTTCAAAGCGACCCTTCAACTTCAGAAGACCAATTAATCTCACAATTATACTACATAATACCTGTAGAATTTCAAAAAGTCCGTAATCAAGTTGGTAGGGAAATACTAAAAAATCAGGTTCTCAAAGAAATAAGTTCCAAAAAAACTTTTGAAGATACAGAAGAGGAAAAGGTAAACATAGAACTAATAAAAAAAGATTTTTACGCATTTGCAGAAAAAGTAAAATCCTTAGACAGTTCACTATCAGAAAAAGTTTCTCACATGGAAAAAGAGGTATCAGAAAGCCAGGATGCATTCAGATTAACGCTTCTTCTAGAAGAGATGAAAAAAACTTACATAGAATACAGAAACAAGGTAGCGCTTACAAAAGTCCTTAAAGAAGAAATAGAGCAAATGGAAAAATCAATAAAAAACAAAGAACTACTCAGAGAAGCCCAAGAACTACTTTCTAAAAAATACATAAACCGGGAAGAGTTTTTCGCCTTTAGAAAAAAGGTTTTAAATAAAAACATAAGGCAAAGCAAACAACAGCTGATAAAACCTCAGGAAGTTATATCTAAGCTCAAAGAACTTGGATACACACTGTTAAACGACGAAGAAAAAGAAATTGAAGAAGGGCAAATAGTAGAACTTCAAACTCCTCACGGGGAAGATTACATATTAAAAGTTAAGGTTCAAGAAGGAAAGGTAATCACAAAATTTGTAAAATTGATTGACAAAGAAGGAGAACTATCAACTTATGAGAAGGAAAAAGATATATACGTAGCTAAAAAGTGGTGCAATGACTTTGATAAACTACTTAACAAACTAAAAGACGCAGGAATAACCTTAAATGTCAAAACAAGGGTAGAGCCTGAAGATCAGGGAATAGATTACGAAGTCAGGGAACGAAAGAAAAAAGTAGCCTCAAAGGAGGAACAATATGGAAAACCACAACAACAAAGAAAGACTACCTAAGTGGGCTAAAGAGATTTTAAGATTTAGTTCTGTAAATCCACAATTTATACTATTTGGAAACATCTACGATATATATCCTTTTCCAAAAGATGATACGTATTTACCTTTGAAGTTAACAAAATTCTTAGGTGATCTCTTATCAGAATTAGGTGGATACAGTTCTGTAATAGAGTTTACACCGCTTGAAGGTTTTAAAGCTGTAAAGGGGAATTTAGAAAACATAAAAGAAAAAGCTGTAGTATTAAAAGAAGTCCATGAAATGGTAGAAAAAGCAGTAAACTCAGAAAAACCAACAGCTGTAATACTTAACTTTTCTTCAAGGCTTAAAGAATTGACACCTTCATCTTGCGGAGGTAACTATGAAGAGTTTATGTACAAACTCTTTAAACTAAGTTTAGAAACTAACCCCAAAGGCAATCCTCCTATTTTCAATACAGTTATATTTTTGGTAGAAAAAGATAACGATCTACCACCCTGGTATACCCTTGAAAATCCCAGAGTAAGGAGTATACCTATTCCAAAACCAGATATAGACATCCGTAGATGGTTGGCACAATCACTTATGAATAGATTTGATGGATGGGAAGAGCTTGCAGAGGAAAAACGAAAAGAATTGATAGAATCATTTGTTGACCTCACAAATGGAATGTACGCAAGAGAAATGCTCTCAATAATCCAGCTTTCTAAAAGAGAGGGTTTAAAAGCGGAAGAGATAGCAGAAGCTGTAAGAAGATACAGGGTAGGAATAACAGAAAACCCCTGGGCAAAAATAGATAGAAACAAACTTGGGAAAGCCGAAGAAATAATCAAAAAAAGAGTGGTGGGACAGGGTAAAGCAGTTAAAAAAGCAGTATCTATACTTAAAAGAGCTTATTTTAACCTTTCAGGGTCTCAGTACTCTAAACATTCAAGCAGGCCAAAAGGAGTAATGTTTTTAGCAGGTCCTACAGGAGTAGGTAAAACAGAGTTAGCCAAGGCATTAACAGAACTTATCTTTGGAAGTGAAACAAGCTATATAAGATTTGATATGTCAGAGTTCTCTCATGAGCATTCAGACCAGAGATTGATAGGAGCTCCTCCAGGCTACGTAGGATACGACGTAGGAGGTGAGCTTACAAACGCAATAAAACAAAATCCTTTTTCCGTTATCCTGTTTGATGAAATAGAGAAAGCACATCCGAAAATATTAGATATATTTCTCCAGATACTAGACGATGGAAGGCTTACATCAGGAAGAGGAGAAGTGGTTTACTTTTCAGAAAGCTTTATAATCTTCACGTCTAACTTAGGCGTATATGATATAACACCTTCTGGAGAGAAGATACAGAGAGTAAATCCAGATATGGATTACAAAGAAATAGAACAAAAACTAACAGAGTACATAGGAGACTTTTTCAAGTACAAAATAGCCAGACCAGAAATACTGAATAGAATAGGAGAGAACATAGTAGTTTTTGACTTTATACGTTCAGAAATAGCCTACAAGATAGCCCAAAAGATGATAAACAATACAATAAGCAAAGTGGAGGATACGTTCAGGATAAAGATAGAAATAATACCAGATGTAGCAGAAAAAATATATCAAGAAGCATGTAACGACCTAAGTATGGGTGGAAGAGGAATAGGAAATAAACTTGAGGATGTATTTGTAAATCCTTTGTCGTCTTTGCTTTTTGAATTAATGCCATCCGAAGGAGATACAGTGATTATAGAAAATATTTTTCAAGATAACGACACCTGGAAGCTCCAGGGAAGATTACGATGAAAGTTTACGTAAACCTGCTCTATTTCCCAGTTAAAGTCCTTGGACCCGGTGAGAGAGTAGGTTTATGGCTTCAGGGCTGTACTATAAGATGTAAAGGATGTATGTCAAACCATACCTGGGAGTTTGAGGATAAGTATTTAATGGAAGTAGAACATCTGGTAGAAAAGATTAATCAGCTTCCTTCTGACAAACTTACCGTTAGTGGAGGAGAGCCATTTGATCAACCGCAGGCATTACAAGAGATACTAAAAGGTGTGAGAAAGACAAAAAAAGATATACTGGTTTATACGGGATACTCGTATAGAAAGGTTGAAAGCAACTGGAAGGATATTCTTAATTATGCTGATGTTCTTATAACAGAGGCTTTTGTGGAAGGAATGGATACGGACTTGATATGGAAAGGGTCGGATAACCAGATGATGATAATACTGAATAAAGAATTAGAAGCAAACTATCTAAAGTTTATGAAGGAAAAAAAGACAAAAACTTTGCAAATTGCTAAATCTGAAGGATTTATACATCTACTTGGAATTCCATATCAGAAGGATTTGAAAGAGCTTTATAAATTGTATATGTCGCAATAATTTCATTAGATCCATGTGTTTTTGCAATAAACTGGGTTCACATCATATTATCAGTATTATAATTTTAATTAGGCTATGATAGTGTTTTATATATTTCTTGGGGTTATAGGAACAGCACTATTGTTGATTATCATCGGGATACTTATCTATCTATACAGGATTGGATTAGCTGTCGTAATATTTGGGATTATAATCTTTATTATTGCTAAGTTTGTCTCTTGTGACGGAGAGATTAAATCAGGACGCTGGGGTGTAAAGTATGAAAGAGCCGAATCTAATGGTGCCAAAATATGCATGCTTTATTCGCCAAGCAACGTTGGAAACCAGATACAGATTATAGCCATGAAAAACGGTAATAAGTCTGAGATGTTTGCAAGATTTGTT
>CAYFGH010000057.1:0-3298 GCA_964342735.1 uncultured Aquificaceae bacterium | reverse complement strand
GCTTTAACATGGAACCAATTGAGACAGGCACCAAGATACTTAAAAAGACAACCCTTATAATTTTAGCTCCACTTTTTATAATTATAGGAATAATAACTGTTGGGGTTCTCATACTATTTTTAAAGTTAAAATTACATGACTCTTCCCACTGGGAGGTTGTTCAAGATAAGAACAAGTGCGTCTTAATATCTCCTGAGGTATCTAACTACACTCAAATAAAGCTTAGATATTATAAAGATGGTTCAAAACAACTAGTAGTAGAAAGCCCACTCGCCAAAAAATATTGCTTGCTTTATCATAAGTGTAAATACCCAATATTGTTAAATGACAAATCAAAGGTGTTTTACCTAAAGTTAAGACCTGTTATAGAAAAGAATGACCCTCACAGTTTATCAGTTCACTATGCTCTAATTGCCACCAACTTATCTCCAGATACAATAATTCAGTTATATAAGAATAACGAAACCATTTCTTTACCTGTGGATAAGTTTGGGAATACCAATCAAATTTGGTATTACAACTTTAACAAAGCATTGGATAAGCTTCAACATTGTTTGAGTAAAAAGAACATAAAAATATCGTCTTATCCGACAGTTTCTTTTGATCAGAATCCCAACACGTTCAACACTAACACTACGAGTAGTGTAATGAGTGATAACAATACAAATGAAATTAGTGCTAACAACAATCCAAATGAATTAAATAACAGCATTTATTATAACCAAAACACATATAACAACAACTCGTCTTCTCAGAATAGCTTATCTTGTGGATTGCATTCTCCTATTTTGCTATTTAAAAAACATAACCCAGGAGCTGGAAGAACTCTCATATCCTTGGCTTCTTACGAAGATCTTTGCCCTGACGCTAATATAGTGTTAATATCTGCTGGTGGACAGGGTGGTGACGACGGTGGTAAAGGTGGCATTACCGTTTTAAAGATACCTCTATCAAATTTTATACAGCGTTTTGGTGAAACGGTTGAGGTTTATTATGTAATAGGAGGCAAGGGTTCTACAGAAATCACTCCTACAGTATTTAATAATTTTGGTGGTATTAAGGGAATAGAAAAAAATGGTGGAGGTGGTGGGGCTTCTATGATTGCTGTTAACAATTGGCCTCATAATGGTGGTATCTCTTTAGTAATAGGTGGTGGAGGAGGTAGCAGTTTCTGGTCTGCGGGTAGTAGGCATCAATTTTACAAAGGTGGTGGAGGCGGTGGTGGAAACGATTCCGGTCAAAATGGAAAAAGAGATCAATCAGTCTGGACGGGATCTCCTACCATAGCTGGTCAGGGTGGATATAATGGTCAAGGTGGTGCCTCAGGTAGTAGCCTTGGGGGCTCTGATGACCCAAATCTTGTAGATATATGTGGCGGAGGCGGTGGTGGATGGGGAGCAAATTCTGGTGCTGGTAGCGGTGGTGGCACTGGTTCTCCTGGGATGGGTGGAGTAGGCACAGATGGATCAGGCCAGGGTGGGCATGGATATTACGGTGGTGGTAATGGGTATACTGGTAATGCTGGTAACGGATATATTGGTGGTGAAGGATGTGCTACTGGTGGCAGTGGTGGATATGGAGGTGGTGGGGCAAGCTGTGGTATAGACGCAGGCGGTGGAGGAGGGTATGGCGGTGGTGGTGGAGCTTGGATTGGTGGTGGAGGAGGAGGTGGTTATTGTGCTGAGTACTTAGGCTTTTGCAGAGCTTTAGATTGGACTAATGGCAATGGTAATATAGGAAACGGCTACGTTGAGATTAAAATAGCACCTTAACAAGTGTACAAGTACAGAAAATACTGTGAACACCTACCTCTAATAAGATTTCTATATAAAAGGTAACGCATATGACTATTTTAAGCTCTAACTGTTGAGGAGGTATTACGATAGAAAGTATGGCACCATGAGAGAACAACTATACCACGACCTAGGATTGGTATTCAGACAATATTTTATCCTTCTAGCCTAGTTAAAAAGTTGAAGTATGTCAATATCATTTCGTTGCTTTATCAATAATCTAGTCAGGTTTAAGTATTCATGATGCATTGGAGTTACATATAGAAATATTATTATCAGCGATATAATATAAAATTATGCAAACTTCAGGAAAAATAAAAGAAGAATTCTTAGACTTGGTATTTAACGAGAAGTTCCAGTCTTTGAGAGAGATGGAGCCTGTTCTCGGGGAAGTCTTCAGACTACTCATAAATAACGAGAAAAATAGCCTTACTGTTCTGCCTTTATTCAAAGAGCTGAAAGGTGTGTATCTCAGAAGGGCGGGTTATATACTGGACTTTACTAGAAGGTTGTCAGATTACGAACCCCCAGACATTGGCAAAACACTTAATGAGGCTAAAAAGATAGTGGATAGCACGACAGAAGGAAAGGGTTTACCATTTTTCCACAAAGAAAAACCACTTCCCCCTGAATTTCTTTTTGATGACCTTGCAAAATACTGGGGATTATCAAAAGGTATTCCGCTTCAGCGCTTGATGCAAATGTTGAAACCACCGTATGTGTGTTAGGATAGAGCATGTATGAAAGAATTTATTCTGAAAACTGATAAGCCTATTTATAAAGCGGTTGTACAATTAGTAGAACAAATTGGAAAAGTACTACCAGATAAAATAAAGGAAGATCCTCTACGAATCATTTTAACTGGTGGAATAGCAATTTCATTATATTGCAACTCAAGAGTGTCAAATGATGTAGATGCTATATTATCGCATAGAATCCTTTTGCCACAAGATATGATGGTATCATACGTAGACGAAAACGGTAAAACCAAAGTTCTGATGTGGGATAGTAATTATAATTCTACATTAGGACTTTTACATCCTGATGCAGAAAAAGATGCTATATTTGTAAGTTCTCTTGCGAACCAAAAAATTAAGCTGATGGTTTTAACTCCCACTGACCTTGCTGTTACTAAAATAGGCAGGTTTTTGGACCCTGATAGGGAAGATATAATCTCTTTGGCAAAGGAAGGATTACTTGATGCAGAGATTGTTAAAAAGCGTGCTGAGGAAGCCCTTGAATACTATATCGGAGACGACAGGTTTGTGAAAATGAATATAAGAGAAGCGATTGAATATATTAAGAAATATGGTAGAACTTTATACCGCAAAGAAACACAGGGACCCACTACATAAGTTCAGAAACGCTGCAAACACTTACCTCTAACCTCTATATGAGTTCACTACATTGTAAAGCATTACACTCAAAAAGTTATACATCCTTTTCAGTTTGAGCTAATTTTACAATACCGCAAACACAGGCATAGGATGGATCCTGGAGCTTTT
>CAYFGH010000056.1:0-7329 GCA_964342735.1 uncultured Aquificaceae bacterium | reverse complement strand
CTTGCCTTAGGGGATATGCATCTTAAGATATACAAGCCTTTTAAGATAATACCAAAGGATAAAAATACCATAAATGAGATTAAGAATATTGTAAAAGCTTACAATATAGATTTGATAGTGCTTGGGTATCCTCTTACCCCCTCTGGTAAAGAAGGGCAGAGGGCTAAAAAGGTTAAAAAGTTTTATGAGCTTTTAAAAAAAGAGTTGAATGTAGATATAGTCCTTTACGATGAAAGGTATACAACCTTTGAAGCAAAGACCCTTTCAAAGGAAAAAGAGATAGACCATATAAGCGCTTATATAATATTAAGAGATTATGTGGAAAGCCAGAACCTCTAAGCAGATACTTTTCATAAGTATAGGCACAGTCCTTATCTTAGTTTTCTGGCTTTTAAGACCTCGTATAGTAAATAAAACCGTTGATATATATGGACTCAGCAAAAAACAGGCGCTTGAGAGGATATCAGATGAGGGTATCGCCAACAGGTATGTACTTGAGCTTATTTTTGATATTACAGGGGCTCATATAAAGTATGGGGAGTATAAATTTAGCGGGCTTACAACCCCTTTTGATGTTTATAAAAAGCTCACAAAGGGCGAGTTTTTGCTTCATAAAATCACGATACCAGAGGGCTTTGACATATACGAGATAGCCAAGAGGCTTCAGGAAAAGGGTATATGTGGCAAAAAGGATTTTTTAAAGTATGCTTTTGATAAGGACTATGCTTACAGGCTTGGGCTTCATCAGGATGGGTTTGAAGGGTATTTGTTTCCAGATACATATTTTTTTTACAAGCATGAAAACCCGGAGCTTATAATAGATATTATGTATCGGGATTTTAAAGAGCGCATGAGAGAGAATCATTTAAATCCCACCAGAGAAGATATTATAATAGCCTCTATAGTGGAAAAGGAAGCGAAGTTTTTAAAGGACAAACCCATCGTGGCATCTGTCATTTACAACAGGCTTAAAAGGAATATGCCCCTTCAGATGGATTCTACGGTAATCTATGCTCTTAAAAAAGAGGGCAGATGGAACGGCGTTCTTACAAAAAAAGATTTATCCATTAAAAGCCCGTACAATACCTATGTTGTAAGAGGACTTCCCCCCACTCCCATATGTAACCCCGGCATAAACTCTATAAAAAGCGCTATAAACCCAGCCCATACAGATTATCTATACTTTGTAAGCGATAAAGAGGGCAACATCTATTTTAATAAAAGCCTCAAAAACCACACAAAAACCGTAAAAAGAGTAGAAGGATAATGAGTGCCAGAGACTTTTTAGAAAAGGTTCAGATAAGTAAAAGAATTCCAACATCCATTCTTATAGCATCCACAAAAGAGGATATTGAATCTCTTGGGCTTTCTTACGCTAAAGGGATACTCTGTCAGAAGAAAGTCCCATGGGGATGCGGTGAGTGTTATAGCTGTAAGATATTTTATGAGAAGCATCCGGATTTTATGTGGATTGGAAAAGAGGGCTCTATTAAGATAGATGATGTGAGGGAGCTTTCAAATTTTGCCATGTTAAAACCAAACTACTCTGATTACAAAGTATGCCTTATCACAAATGCCCAGAACATGCTAAAAGAGGCATCCAACGCCCTTTTAAAAACCCTGGAAGAACCCCCTGTTTATCTTAAATTCATCATCACAGCAGACTCTTTGTCAAACATAATACCCACTATCTTATCTCGCTCTATCATTCTGGAGCTTTTTGAAAGAAAGACTTCAAAACACCATCTTTGTGAAGCGCTTTTTTCTAAAAGCTTTTATGAAAACATATTGAAAGTAGACAATATTAAGGATGTGAAAGAAAAGGAAGAGCTTATGGACTGCCTTATAGAAAAACTGGAAAAGCTCATGCTAAAACAGGGTTTTGATGAGGTTTTAGACGATGCTATTAAAAGTCTCAATACCACAAAAAGGGCGCTTCCAAGGGGTATAAGGCTTAGCCTGTGGCTTTTGAGTGCGCTTGGTCCTGTAATAGACAAATATTTTTTAGCCATGGTATAATACTGGTATGAATGCTGGTCAAGATATAGGTGGATTTTTTAACCTGCTGTGGTTTTTGTTTATATTTTTCTTTGTATTCTGGCCTTTCTGGAGGAGAAACCTTCTTAACAGGGAAAGGGAGGCGATGATAAGGCTTATAGAGAAAAAATACAGCGCCAGAGTGATAACGATGATTCACAGACAAGAGGGGTTGTCGTTTTTTGGATTTTCTTTTATGAAGTTTATAAACATAGAAGACTCGGAGCAGGTTTTAAGAGCCATCAGGATGACACCGGAGGATATGCCCATAGTGATGATACTTCATACACCAGGGGGTCTTGCTCTGGCAGCCTCTCAGATAGCAAGCGCTCTTGCAAGGCATAAATCAAAGGTTATAGTTGTGGTGCCCCATTATGCCATGAGTGGTGGAACTCTTATAGCTTTGTCCGCTGATGAGATAATTATGGACCACAACGCTGTGCTTGGACCTGTAGACCCTCAGATAGGTCAGATGCCAGCCGCTTCTATACTCAAAGTGCTTGATGTGAAAAAGCCAGAAGACATAGACGACGAGACCATGATAATGGCT
The DNA here is from genome assembly GCA_964342735.1 of uncultured Aquificaceae bacterium. Taxonomy (GTDB): domain Bacteria; phylum Aquificota; class Aquificia; order Aquificales; family Aquificaceae; genus Hydrogenobaculum. The sequence goes on along the minus strand of CAYFGH010000056.1, from coordinate 4,742 downwards.
GATGTATCAAAAAAGGCCATAGAACAGATGAAGAGCTTTGTCTATGAGCTTTTAAAGAAAAAAGGACATTCTGAAGAGGTTTCAAAAAATATTGCGGAGGAGCTTTCTACAGGTAAGTTTACACATGACTATCCCCTTGATGTGGAACGTCTGAAGGCTCTGGGGCTTAAGATAAACACCGATGTGCCGGAAGAGGTGTATGAGCTTATGGAACTCTACGACCAGCCTGTAAACTCTCAGGTGCCGTCTGTGCAGTATATACCTATACCTTACAAAACCACCCAGAATAAAAAATAGTGCTTTTAAGGTTTATAACAAAGTATTTCTTACTTACTGTTTTGCTTGTTTATGCGGTGGTAATTGCCATATTTTTTATATACCAGATATCAAATTTTTTCATCACATACCATATTAAAAGCCCAAGAGTACTTTTTGATACTATCCTGTACTTTCTACCGATAGTGCTTTTTTACACAGCAAGCATCAATGTCTCTATATCGCTTTTTGTGGTGAGTCATTATCTTAAAAGGATAAAGATGTTTATCATCCCCCAGAGCTTTGGTATACCGCTAAATTATATATTTAGACCTTTTATAATAGGAAGTATTTTGATATCCCTTTCAAACGTATTTTTAAACGAGTTTTATATACCAAACGCCACAAAACATCTAAAGTATATAGAGCATGTTTATAAGAAAAACCAGAGCTATGAGCTTGGTGTGGCAAGGAATCTCTGGATAGCCAAAGAGAACGCTAATGGCAAAACCTTTATAGGTGTGTCTTTGGCCACCTCTGATGGTGTGTTTTACGATGTCAAGCTTATAAACATTAAAAACGATAGATTTAACTATATCCTGAAAGCCCAGAAAGCCACGTTAAAAGATGATGTGCTGAGATTTGAAAACGGATATATCCTGAAGTTCAACCCTTTTGAAAAAACACGTTTTAAGGCTTTTAATATGAAAACAGATATAAACTTATCACAGCTAAACTTGTGGATTAAGACCCCGGATGAAGAGTCTCTGACAGAGCTTGTGAAAACAGCCATTATTATGAGAAAAGAGGGACTCAACACGTTTCCTTATATATCCACACTCATATTTAAGCTGGAGTTTTCTTTCTTGCCGTTTCTTATGATAGCGGTGGCATCTTTTTATATAGCCAAAAGCCAGAATACTATAGACTGGTATAAGGCGTTTTTGTGGCATGCCTTTTTATTTGGTATGGGAATTGCGATTCCTTACAGCCTGTCATCTAAGATAAACTTAAACCCTGTCTTTTTTGCAACGGTTTATATGTTTATGCTTGGTTATGCTGTTAAAAGACTCTTTGATATCAAAGATGGAAGCTTTGCCTAAGCTTTGTTCAGTTTTTTAATGATGTCTGGAAGTTTTAACAAAGACACATAGACCCTTCGCCATTTAGTCCATTCTATGGAAGGCAGGTTTGCCCCGTAGGTGTTGTTGGAAGGAAGGTCGTAAGCCACCCCTGATTTGGCAGCCACTTTTACGTTTGAACCTATGTTTACATGGTCTGCCACACCCACCTGTCCCGCCAGTATTGAATTATCCCCGATGCTTACGCTACCAGAAAGCCCCACCTGTGATACCAGAAAGCAGTTTTGACCAATCTTGCAGTTATGACCTATCATGACGAGGTTGTCTATTTTAGTGGATTTTCCTATGATGGTGCTATCAAGAAGCGCCCTATCTATGGTGGTGTTTGCCCCTATCTCCACATCGTCTTCTATGATGACGTTTCCTATGTGGTTTAGCTTTTTTATACCCTCTTTTCCAACGGCGTATCCAAACCCATCCGCCCCTATGACAGCCCCTGAGTGTATTATCACATTTTTACCTATGACGGTGTTTTTATATATGTGAACACCGCTGTAGATGATGCTGTTATCCCCTATTATCGTATTATCTCCTATGTAAGAGAACGGGTATATCGCTACGCCATCTCCTATTTTTACATTTTTTCCTATGTAGGAAAAAGCTCCTATGTAAACATCAGTCCCAAGTGTTGTTCCATCTTCTATTATGGCTTTATCTGATATGCCTTCTGGTTTGTCTTCTTTGTAAAGGGTGTCAAGAAGCAGTGCCATAGCATACTTGAGATTCTGGACTTTTATGTGGTTTCTGGCGTTTAAATCTATTTCTGAGATATAGAGGATATCTTCTTTAAAATCAGTATCTTTGTGGCGTTCATCCACAAAAACAGCGGTATTGGGCTTTTGAGAAGATATTGAGCTTATACCAGAGATGTCTATATCTTTTTCGTATCTTGAAACGCCCCCAAGGAGGGAGGCTATTTCAGATATCTTCATTTGTGGGAGCTGTCTAAGGCTTTTATGATGGTGTTTGTGATATCAATGCTGTCTGCGGTGTAAAGCATCTGGTTGCAGTCAAAAACAGCCTCTAAGTTGTGGGATTTTGCGTAGTTTGTGACAGCGGTTTTAAGAGCCTCTGTAAACTCTTTTCCAGCTTTTTCCTGCATGGACTGAAGCTCCTTCTGGGCGTCCTGCTGGTATTCTAAAGCTTGTAGCCTTAGGTTTTCATACTCTTTTATCTTTTCTTTCTTAGCCTGCTTGGAAAGGGCTTTGCTCTCTATCTCCTTTTGAAGGTTTTGTAGCTGTGATTCGTAGCTCTGGAGTTTTTTCTTTATCTGAGCCACTCTGTCGTTTAAAGATTTACCAAGGGACTTGGCAAAGGTGGATTTTTGCATCACCGCTTGAGTATCCACACAGGCAAAATTACCCGCATAAGAAGAAGCAGACATCAACGATAAGACGCCTACAGATAAAACTGCATTTTTCAACAGCTTTTTGATATTCATCTTTTCCTCCTTTTAAAGTTAAAAATATTTTACCACATTTTTTGAGCTCTTATAGATTCTATTTCACCGGCGTTGAGGCTTTGTATATAACCATCTTTTTCTATGAGGATATTGCCCTCTTTGTCCACCTCTTTTAAAATGCCTTTTATCTTACCATCGCTGGCGGTTATCTCTTTGTTTTTATAAAGCAGGTTTTCGTTTATGATATTTCTAAAAGCCTCAAAACCATTTGTATTAAAATAGTTTATATCATCGTATAAAAAATCAAAAAACGCTGTGAGAAAATGCTGTTTTGATATATACTTACCGGTGAAGAGTTTTAAAGAGATGGCTCTATCTGATATATCCTGTGGAAAATCCTCCTGATTCAGATTCACGCCCACCCCTATTATGGTACTGTCTTTTACTTTTTCTATCAGAATGCCTGCTACTTTTTTGGGGCTTTCTAAAAGAACGTATATATCGTTTGGCCATTTGATAAGAGGACTTATGCTGTAAAGGGTTTTTATAGTTTTAAAAAGAGAGACGCCCACCACCAGAGATAGCTGTGGTATATCTATATTTTTCTTCAGTATGCTAAAATAAAGCCCATCTTTTAAAGAGGAATACCATACGTGTCCATATCTACCGCGCCCTTTGTGCTGGATATTTGCCACTACGCAGGTGTCGTCTGATAGCTCGTTTATACGGCTTTTAATATAATCCTGCGTAGAATCTATGCTGTCAAACCATATAAGCTTCATCAACGCTTAAATTCTTGTGCCCTGGCTTATCCTCTTTAGTATTCCAGCCAAATCCAGTATAAGCACCACGTTACCATCGCCGGTGATGGTGGCACCAGAAATACCCTCTATTTCGCCAAATATCTTGCCGAGCGGTTTTACCACAATCTCTTCATCCCCATATAGCTCTTCCACGGTAAAACTCACCCTTTGATTGCCGAGCTGAGATATGATGACGTATCCTATCTTGCTGTCTGGAATGCCAAGGACTTCTGCCAAGTTTATAAGTGGTATCGTGGACTCTCTCAATATCAGAACATCCTCACCGGATACTGTGGTGATAGTGGCGTTTTCTTGCTGGATGATTTCTAAAACTGAGTATATCGGGATTGCAAAATTTCTGTTTCCTATGGAGACCATGAGGGCTCTTATGATACCTACCGTTAGAGGGAACGCCATTATGACCTTTGTACCTTTTCCTTTCTGAGTTTCTATGTCTATGGTGCCTCTGAAGTTCATAACGGTGGTCATCACAACGTCCATACCAACGCCTCTACCGGATACCTCGGATACCTGATCTGCGGTGGAAAATCCCGGGTGGAAGATAAGAGATAGCACCTCTTTATCTGTCATCTTTTCAAGTCTGTCGGGGCTTATGATGCCCTTTTCAAGGGCTTTTTTCTTAACCTTTTCTATATCTATACCGCGCCCATCGTCTTCTATGGTGATGATTATCCTGTCTCCCTGGTAGTAGGCTTTTAGCTTTATGATACCGGTTCTTGGTTTGCCTAAGAGCTCTCTTTCTTCTGGGGGTTCTATGCCGTGGTCTACGGAGTTTCTTATGATGTGTATGAGGGGTTCTTCAAGCTTTTCCAATACGGATTTATCCATTTCGGTATCTTCGCCCTCGGTGATGAGTTCTATTTGCTTGTTCAGAAGTTTTGCCAGGTCTCTTACTACACGTGGAAACTTCTGGAAGAGCCTTTTTACAGGTTGCATACGGGTTTTCATTACAGCTACCTGTAAATCACCCACTATCCTGTCTATAGAGGACAACACCGATTCAAGGTCGTCTAATCCTTTTATCTGCTGGTTGTTCTCTGATGCGCTCTGCATTATGGTGGATGCTACCTTTACGAGTCTGTTTCTATCCAGCACAAGCTCACCCACCAAGTTCATGAG
>CAYFGH010000055.1:0-7575 GCA_964342735.1 uncultured Aquificaceae bacterium | reverse complement strand
GCCAACGTAAGCTATAGCTTTTGATATAATTATGGAATGGGTTTAAGGTTTTTAACCGCTGGAGAATCTCACGGGCAGGCTCTTATATCTATAATAGAGGGGCTTCCTTCAAATCTTGAGGTGGATATAGATTTTATAAACAGCGAGCTTAGAAGAAGGCAAGGGGGTTATGGAAGGGGTGGCCGTATGGCCATAGAGCAGGACAGGGCCAATATACTCTCAGGTGTTAGGTTTGGCAAAACTACAGGAGCTCCTATAGCCATAGAGATAAAAAACAAAGACTGGGAAAACTGGCAAAACAAGATGGCTCCCTTTGGTCAGAAGCCAGAGGACTTTAAAGACTTCACAAGACCAAGACCCGGTCATGCGGATCTGGCAGGTGGTATAAAATACAACCAGAAAGATCTAAGAAACGTGTTAGAAAGGGCTTCTGCCCGAGAAACCGCTTCAAGGGTGGCAATAGGTGCTTTTTGTAAGCTTTTATTAAAAGCCTTAAACATAGAAATATATAGTTATGTAACAAGTGTAGGGAAGATATCAGCAGCTCCACCATCAGAGGACCCTGCCATAAACGCCCAAGAGGCTGAAAAATCCGTTATAAGGTTTGTGGACCCTTCAAAAGACCAGGAGGTGATAGAGTATATAGATAAAGCCAAGGAGCAGGGTGAGAGTCTTGGGGGTATCTTTGAGGTGGTGGCGATAAACGTCCCGCCGGGGCTTGGGTCTTACATCCAGTGGGATAAGAGGATAGATGGGGATATAGCAAAGGCTATGATGAGTATACAGGCTATAAAAGGGGTGGAGATAGGGCTTGGCTTTAAAGGGGCTACGCTTTTTGGTTCGGAGGTGATGGACGAGATAGGCTATCAGGATGGATATACGAGATATTCAAACCATCTTGGGGGTACCGAAGGAGGTATGACAAACGGTATGCCCATAGTGGTGAGGGCTGCTATGAAACCTATACCTACCCTTATGAACCCTTTAAGGAGCGTCGATATCATATCAAAAGAGTCTATAAAAGCCAGCAAAGAAAGAAGCGATGTCACCGCCATAGCGGCAGCTTCGGTGGTGGGAGAGGCGATGTTAAGCTTTGTGATAGCTTATCATATACTGGAAAAGTTTGGCGCAGATTCCATGGAAGAGCTTATAATAAATTACAATAAATATCTTGAATACGTGAGGTCTTTCTGATGAAGATAGCACTTCCTGTAACCGATGAGAGGTTTGATGAGGTTTTATTAAAAGCTAAAAACGCAGATATCCTTGAGTTCAGGGTGGACTCTTTTTCCAACAAAGATGTAGATTTTGTTTCATCGCTTTTAAAAAAGGCAAAGGAAAAGGGTTTTGAGACTATACTCACCATAAGAAGCGAAAAAGAAGGCGGGACTTACGTGGAAAATAGAGTACAGATGTTTGAAAAGCTTATGCCTCTTTCAGACTACACAGACATAGAGCTTTCATCCATTGACATCATATCCTACATATCAAGGCTTTCAAAAGAATACGGTAAAAAACTCATCGTCTCTTATCACAACTTTGAGATGACCCCTGCAAACTTCGTCATAAAAGAAACCATAAGAGAGGCTTTAAGATACGGAGATATTCCAAAGATAGCCCTGAAGGCAAACTCCTATGAGGATGTTTCAAGGCTTTTGTGTAGCGCTCAGGATGTAAAAACGCCAAAGATTTTGATATCAATGGGAGATCTTGGGAAGATTTCAAGAATAGCAGGTTTTATATTTGGCTCTTTTATCACGTACGTATATCTGGAAAAGCCAAACGCTCCGGGACAGCTATCTTTGGAAGAGGCTCTTTATCTAAGAAACATGTTTTATGGAGCTTGATAAAGATGTTGAGCTTCTTATAAAAGATATAATAAACGTTGTATCTAAGAGCTTGCGTACGCCTTTTGAGCTTTATCTTTTCGGTTCTTTTGCAGATGACAGAGCCAGCAGATATTCAGATGTTGATATAGCCATCAAAACAAAAGATGCTCTAAAAGAAGAAGATATCGTTTATCTAAAAGAAAAGCTTGATGATTTAAGAACGCTGAGAAAGATTGACCTTGTGTATCTCAACAAGTCTCCCGGTTTAGAAGATGTGGTAAAAAAAGAGGGTATCTTGATATATGAGTCTAAGGGATAGATTTTTAGAGTATGAAACCTGTTTAAAGAGATTAGAAGAGGCCCTCAAAGCACCTAAAAGCGATATATCAAGAGACAGCGCTATAAAAAGGTTTGAGCTTTGCTTTGAGCTCTGCTGGAAGGTTTTGAAGGATTTTCTCAATGAAGAGGGGATTTTTTGTCGTTCACCAAGGTCCTGTCTTAAAGAAGCATTTTCTATGGGGCTTTTAAAAGATGAAAAAGAATGGCTTTTGATATTAGAGGATAGAAATCTTAGCGTTCATACCTACGAAGAGGCTCTGGCGGAGGAGATTTACGGCAGGCTAGGGTCTCATCTTGAAGCGATGAGGGAGCTAAAGGACAGGATTGGAGAGTATATAAAGTAGTTATATCTGGCTTACTACCTTTTCAAAGACCTCTCTCAGGGTTTCTACCGGAGGGATGCCCACATCTATAACTGGTTCTACCTTGCTTGGTTCGATACCTTTGAAAGATTTATCCAGTAAAAGCCTGAAAACCTGTTCTAGGCCTTCATGGAAGTTTACATTTTCGTTGAATATGTATAAATCCGTTTCCTGGTCATAGGCTTTTAGCTTGTAATCCTCCAAATTTTTTATATCTATATCGGTGCCTATGGCGTAAGCCTTGCCGTACATGATAGCAAACTCCTGAGGTATGTAGTTTTGGGCGTAGCATTCCATCTCCACAGCCTGTAAAATCTCATCTGTTATGGGAAGTCCCACTATGTAAAGGGCGGAGTCCTCTCTTACGTTGCCATTCTCATCGTAAGCTCTTAGCTGTATATAATAGCTCCAGGATTTAAAACTCATGGTCTAAATTTAGATTAAACTTTCTTTTGTGCTATGATTTTTCATATTAAACTTTTCTAACATCTCATTTTTAAAATCCAGAAACCTGCCTTCTAATATCGCTTCTCTTGCTTTTTTTGTGAGATTCAGGAAAAAATGAAGGTTGTGGATGGTGTTTAGAATATAAGAGGATATCTCTTCCATCATGAAAAGATGTCTAAGATAAGCCCTTGAGAAGTTTTTACAGGTGTAGCATTCGCACTCTTCATCTGGGGGTCTTGGGTCTTCTTTGTAGCGCTCATGTCTCAGGACAAGCTCTCCCTTTGATGTATAAAGAAGTCCTGTGCGGGCGTTTCTTGTGGGTATCACGCAATCAAACATATCCACCCCAAGGGATATAGCTTCTAAGATATCCTCTGGCTTTCCAACGCCCATAAGATAGTGTGGCTTTTCAAAGGGAAGCTCTTCCACCACCGCCATCGTCATAGAATACATCACCTCTTTTGATTCTCCCACCGAAAGCCCACCTATAGAGTATCCGTCCATGTCAAGCTCTACGGTGAGCCTTGCGGAGAGCTTTCTGAGGTCTTTGTATTCGCCGCCCTGGACTATACCAAAGAGCATCTGGTCTTTTCTTTTTTTGGCTTTTTTAGAGCGCTCCAGCCACCTTATAGTCCTGTATAAGGCTTCTTTTGTATACTCGTAAGAGGCCGGTAACGATATGCACTCGTCTATGGGCATTATAATGTCAGAGCCAAGGATCTCCTGAATCTCTATCACCTTCTCCGGGCTAAAAAGATGTCTGTCTCCCTGAAGATGGTCTTTAAAGTAAACACCTTCATCGGTTACTTTTACGTTTTGGCTGTTTTTCTTAGACAGAGAAAACACCTGAAAACCGCCGCTGTCTGTGAGGATGGGCTTGTGCCAGTTTATAAAGCTGTGAAGCCCTCCAAACTTTTCTATCAGCTGTGTGCCGGGTCTTAGATAAAGATGGTATGTGTTTCCCAGGATTATCTGAGTTCCAAGCTCTTCTAACAGGCGGTGAGTCATCGCTTTTACGGTGCCTTTGGTGCCCACCGGCATAAAAACCGGTGTCAGGATATCACCGTGGGCTGTGGAGAGTATCCCAGCCCTGGCAAGACCATCGGTTTTCTCTATTTTAAACATCAATCAGCGCTTAAAATCGCTCCTTCTGAGGCATCCTTTACAAATTTTCTATAACGCTTCAACCATGAGCTTTTTACAGTTTTTTCCTTTGGCTTAAAAGCTTTCATGCGAGCATCAAACTCTTCTTGAGATATTAAAAGCTCGATACGTCTGTTTGGTATGTCTATCAGGATTTCATCGCCATCTTGTACTATCCCGATGGGACCTCCGGATGCTGCCTCTGGTGAGATGTGTCCCACACATGCACCTCTTGTGCCACCTGAAAATCTTCCGTCGGTTATGAGTGCCACAGAGCTTCCAAGTCCCATACCCATTATAGTGGAAGTGGGGCTTAGCATCTCCCTCATACCCGGTCCGCCCTTTGGACCTTCGTACCTTATTACTACCACATGTCCGGGTTTTACCTTTCCACCCCTTATACCCTCTATGGCTTCCTCTTCAGAGTCAAAGCATATGGCTTTTCCTTTGAACTGGAGCATCTCTTTTGCGACGCCGGCAGTTTTTACAACGCTTCCCTTTGGAGCCAAGTTTCCAAATAGTATCGCAAGACCACCATCTTTTGAATATGCGTTTTCTACCCTTCTTATGACATCATCATCCAGTATTTCCGCATCTTTTACTATCTCTTCTATGGTTTTGGTGGTGACGGTTCTTTGTTTGCCATCAAGAAGACCATGTTTTAAAAGCTCTTTCATGATAGCGCTTATACCACCTGCTCTTTCTAAGTCATCCATGTGATATTCTGAGGATGGTGATATTTTACAAAGGGTGGGGGTTTCTCTTGAAATCTTATCTATATCTTCCATCTTATATTCTATTCCAGCTTCTCTGGCGATGGCAAGAAGATGGAGCACCGTGTTTGAAGAGCCACCCATCGCTATATCTACTCTAAAGGCGTTATCAAAGGATGCTTTTGTGACGATATCCCTTGGTTTTAAATCTATCTTTACAAGCTCTACCACCTGTCTTGCTGCCTGTCTTGCTAGCATCTCTCTTCTTGGGTCTATAGCGAGGATAGTGCCATTTCCGGGAAGCCCAAGCCCAAGTACTTCTGTAAGACAGTTCATAGAGTTTGCTGTAAAAAGCCCAGAACAGGACCCACAGGAAGGACAGGCGTTTTGCTCTATCAAAAGCAGCTCTTTTTCGGTTATCTCGCCTTTGTTTAGTTTGCCAACGCCTTCAAATACGGATATAAGGTCTATCTTTTTGTCTCCAAGTTTACCGGTGGCCATAGGTCCGCCACTTATAAACACGGTAGGCACATTTACCCTCATTGCGCCCATAAGCATACCGGGGACTATCTTGTCGCAGTTTGGAATGCAGATAAGACCATCTAGCTGGTGGGCTTCCACAACCGTTTCTATGGCATCCGCTATAAGCTCCCTGCTGGGCAAGGAATAATGCATGCCGTAATGTCCCATCGCTATACCATCATCAACCCCTATGACGTTAAACTCCACCGGTATAGCACCCGCTTTTCTTATCTCCTCTTTTATAGGTTCTACAAACTCTCTGAGGTGCACATGCCCAGGCACTATATCTATATAAGAGTTTGCCACGCCTATTATGGGTTTTCCGAAATCCTCATCTTTGAATCCACAGGCTCTTAGTAAAGCTCTGTGAGGTGCTTTGTCATATCCCTGTTTTATAATATCGCTTCTCATATAAAACCTCCAAAAAATAAAATGTTAGATGTTTACAAGAGCTTTTTGCTCTTTTCTGGCAAAATCTTCTGGAAACTTCTGCATAGCCTGTTTTATAAGCCTGCTTGCCACCGCCCCAAGACCGCAAACGGATGTGGGCTGTATGTAATTTGTTACGAATCTTAGACCTTCCCAGGTTTGAGGGTTAGCCTCATCCTTTACAATCTTTTCAAGAAGGTAAGCCTGTTCGTGACACCCTATCCTGCAGGGAGTGCAAAAACCGCAGGTTTCATGTTTGTAAAACTCGGCTATCTTATAGCAGGCTTCTACTATATCGTCCTCTTCTGTAAGCACTATCACAGTTCCAGTCCCACCAAATCCAAACTGAGAATAGTCCATAGGGGTATCAAGTTCATTTGCGCTGAGACAATCAAGTGCTCCAGAAAAAACAGCTTTCACAGGAACGTTCCTTATAGTTCCGCCTGCATATTTAAATATGACTTCTCTTAGTGTGGTATTCATCGGAAGCTCGTAAACACCCGGCTTTTTTACTTTACCGCTTACTGGAAATAGCTTTGGACCGGGATAATCCATAGGTCCTATCTCTTTGTAGCCTTCGGATCCCAGGTTTATAATAATAGGTACATTTGCCAGTGTTTCTACGTTGTTTACCACCGTAGGTCTTCCCCACAGCCCCACCTGAACTGGAAACGGAGGTTTTAACCTTGGATGACCTCTTTTGCCTTCTATGGAGTTAAGAAGCGCTGTCTCCTCGCCACATATATAAGCACCAGCTCCTCTTGCCACCAGTATTTCAAGGTCAAAACCAGAGTTCAGTATGTTTTTACCCAGAAATCCCTCTTTCTTTGCCTCTTCTATGGCGTTTTTAAGTATATAATATCCAGCCGGATACTCACCTCTTATGTATATGTAAGCTCTATTTACGCCAAGAGCGTAAGCGGATATAATCATACCCTCTAAGAGAAGATGAGGGTCTCTTTCTATGATAAGTCTATCCTTAAAAGTGCCCGGTTCTGATTCGTCGGCGTTGCAGACAAGATATCTGGGAGCTGGGTTTTGAAGACAGAACTTCCATTTTCTACCTGTTGGAAAACCAGCACCGCCTCTTCCTCTTAAATTGCTTTTGTCCACTTCTTCTACGATGTCTTCTGGTTTCATGTTAAGGGCTTTTTCCAGCGCCAGATATCCACCATCTTTGAGGTAATCTCTTATGCTGGCGGTTTGCTTTTTCTTGGCCCTTTTTAAAAGGAGGTTTAACTCGGTTTCTGCGTGTATATTAGCTATATTTGGCAAGTAGCTCATGGAGTCTCTCCTTCGATTCGTATTTATAAATATCGTTGTCTATCATAAAAACCGGTGCTTCAGAACAGGCACCAAGACACTGAACCTCTACCAGTTTAAACCTGCCGTCCCTTGTCACCTGACCGGGTTCTATGCCAAGCACATCTTTTATTGCTTCAAATACTTTATGGCTTTTAAGAAGATAACACACTATACTGTTGCAAACGTATATACGGTGCTTTGCTTTTTCGCCGGTATCGAACATCTCATAGAAAGCCACCACACCCTTTATATGATGAAGTGGTATTTCCAAAATCTCAGAAAGCTCTTCTAACGCTTCCTCCGGTATATGTCCAAGATGCTCCTGGATAGAATGAAGCGATAAAAGCAAAGCTTCTTCTTTAGAGCCAAAATACTTTACATGATTTTCTATGGCGTCTTTAATTTCCTGGGTTAGCATATATACATTTTAAGCTTTTATTGTCATTTTTGCAACTTAATTTATGTCAAAATCTCAATACGATTTTT
>CAYFGH010000054.1:0-7779 GCA_964342735.1 uncultured Aquificaceae bacterium | reverse complement strand
AAGAGTGGAGAGATGATTGTCAAAATACCAAAGAACAGAGCAAAACCAAAAACATCTAAAAATATGTTCATATTATAACCTCCTCTAGGACTAGTATAACTATTGGTTATGTTCTGGTTCTATGATTTGAATTTTCTGTTGAAAGAACTATTAAGATTATCAGCATCAAGAAGGGTTATAAAATCAGCACATCTAAAATGCCTGTCAAAGGCGGGCTCACCGCATATGGTAGCACCCGCTTTTAAGTAGCCGTGTATAAGGGATGGTACAAAAGTCTTCAAACTGTTTATGTCTATATTTACGCTGTCAAGGGTTTTTATATACGTATCAAAGTTTTTTATCTGAAACTCCGGCAATGGAAACACTATCCTGTTTTCAAACTGTTTTAGATACTTATAAGCAAAGACTATTTCAAAGATGTTTTCAGTCTGAACGCTTGAACAACCAAAGACGTATTTGGCACCTACAATCTTAGCATAATAGGCTATACCTTTCCAGAGTAGCGCTATTGTGGCACCGTTTCTGTAGTCTTTGTGAACGCTTGCTCTTCCGATTTCAAGTTTTGTGGCTTTTAAAAGCTTGATACTTGTTATGTCAAACTCTGTCTCCGAGTAAAACTTGTCGCTAAAGTTTGAAGCTATAACCCTGTAAGTGCCTACGACGTTTTGGGTTTTGTTGTCTATGATAATTATATGGTCTGCTATGAAATCAAACTTATCTATATCAAGCCTTATGAACTTGTTTTTGTTTAAGAGCTCTTTGTAAAATACGTTGTATCTTAATTCTAGGGCTTTTTTAAATTCTTTGTGATTCTGGACTGTTTTTACAGTGAAACTACCCACTTCAAATGAAAAGCTTATCTTTGGTCTAAAAGCTTTTAAACGAAATCCGTAAGTTTTTTTAGAAAGTACTCCTATCATACGATACCCTCCTGAAAAGCTTTCAATAGAGCTCTATCACCACCCTTTCAAAACCAAACTTTTCCTTTAACTCTTTTTTCATAGCCCTTATCTTTTCCCTTACTTCCTTCAGAGGTGTATTTTCTAAAGCTTCTAAATCCTGTTCTCTTAATCTGGCATACATTATGTTTTTACCGGGTACCAGACTCCAGACATGTATAGACTTTATCATAATCTCCGGGAAGTGCTGTCTTATAAAGTTTTCTAACTCCTGCAAGTTTATATATTCTGGAGAGGATTCCATAAGTATATCTATGGATTTTGAAAGTACTTTATAGATGGGATATATTACGCTAAGGCCTACAAGTATACTCATAATAGGGTCAAATATGTAGTTGCCGGTTAGCTCTATTAGTATGGAAGAGGCTATGACTCCCACGGAGCTAAGACCGTCCATCAAAACCCTTAAGAATGCCCCCGCTATATTAAGGCTGTGCTTTGAGCCGAAATAGAGTATCACTATGCCAACTATGTTTACTATAAGCCCGAGTATAGATATCCAGAAAACCCCACCGGCGTTTACATATTCAGGATGTAAAAGCCTCTTAAAAGCGTGAAGAAATATCATGATAAGGAAAAATCCAGCGGTTATGCCGTTAAAAAGGGCTGATAGTATTTCAACCCTGTAGTATCCAAAGGTTCTTTTCTGGTTTGGTGGCTTTTTAGAAAGGTACATGGCAAAGATAGCTAAAGCCTGACCTGAAAGGTCCATAAACATATAAACCGCATCAGAGAGCAAAGCCAGGCTGTTGAAAACGTATCCGTAATAAACTTCTAAAAGGAAATCTAAAAACGTTATAACAAAGACAAAATAAAGCCCTCTCCCAAGATTTTTTTCATCCATGTTCTATGTCCGGTGTGATAGAATAAAGCGCTGACAATATTGTAGAGCCGTTGTTTATCATGACTGAGAACGCTGGGTTTCCAGAACCCAGTATGCCTATAACCATGCCTAAGGTGTTTATGGCGAAGTTGAACTTTATATTGTTGTTCACCACCCTCATAGTATCTTTAGAAAGCTTTATAGCCTGGTATATCATGTTTAAATCTTCTTTTATAAGCACCACATCAGCCACATCTATAGCCACCTGAGAACCATCACCCATCGCTATCCCCACATCAGCCGCCGACAGAGCCACAGAATCGTTTACGCCGTCTCCTACCATGGCCACTTTATAGCCCTCTTTCTTCAGCTCTTCTACGTATTTGGCTTTTTCCTCAGGGGATACTCTGGCTCTGAACTCTTTTATACCCACCTCTTTGGCTATAGCCTGAGCTACCTCTTCGTTGTCTCCGGTTAGCATCACTATTTTTATGTTCATATCCGTGAGTTTTTTTATCACGGTTTTGGCTTCTTCTCTTATGGTATCTTTAAAAGCTATAAGACCAAGTATCTTTTTACCTTTTGCAAGGTATAATACGGTTTTCCCCTCATCATGCTTTATTCTTACCAGGTCTTTTATATGTTTTGGTATGGCTATCTTGTGATTGGCCATGTATCTTGAGGAACCCAGTTTGTACTCCTCGCCGTTTAGCTTTGCCGATATGCCAAGCCCTATGTCGTAATCTGAGTCTTCTCTTTCGTATAGCTCAAGGTTTCTATCTTTTGCCAAGTTTACTATTGCATCCGCTATAGGATGTTTTAGTCTTTGCTCTAGCGAAGCGGCTATTCTTAAAAGCTCTTCCTGAGATAATCCTTCCTCTAAAGGCATCAAGTCTGTGATGATGGGTTCTCCTTTGGTAATGGTGCCTGTTTTGTCCATCACCAGACAGTTTATCTTTGAAAGCTCCTCTAGAGCTCTTCCGCCTTTTATAAGCAGTCCATGGTTTGAGGCTTTTGATATAGAAGAAGCTATCGCTATAGGTATAGATACTCTTAGATTGGTGTTGTAGTCTATCGTCAGTATGCTGGAGGTTTTGGCTAAGTTTCTGGTGATTAGTTGATTTGCTAGCCCTATCGTTAAAATAGGAAGCACCGTAGCATCGGCAAGCTTGTTGAATCTGTCGTAGATGGCTGGTTTTTGCTCCATGTAGGATTCTACCATGTAGGCAATCTTGGAGATGATTGTATCAGCACCCTTTTGCTCTACCCTTATATAGATTTTTCCATCCACGACGTTTGTACCGGCAAATACCTTTGAGCCCACATCTTTTAAAACAGGCTTATCCTCTCCGGTGAGGATAGATTCATTTACTACAGCTTTCCCTTCTGCCACTACGCCATCTACCGGAATTCTTCCACCGGGATATACTACCACCGTATCTCCTATAGATATCTCTTCTATAGGCACTTCTAGCTTTGTGCCGTCTTTTTCTATATACGCTGTTTCACCATCTACTTGCAATAAATCCTCTATAGAAGCTTTTGCTTTTTGATTTAGCTTATCCTCTAAATAGTCTCCAAGCCCTATGAAGAGGTTCATAATGTTTGCCGATAGGAGCATGTTTCTTTGGATTGTGATGCCAAGGGCCAGTGAATCTAAAAGCTGATAAGACAATCTACCTTTCAAAAGGTTTTTTAAAGCGTTTTTAAAAGACGGTAAAGAGCCAAATATAGCTATAGCTTTTACAAAGTTTAACGGCATTACAGGTGCTAAAGAAAGTATCCCTCCCAGTGCCCCCAGCATCATTCTTAACTTAGAAGGCTCTTCTTGTTTTGCTTTTGGTTTTGTTTTGTAGGATTTTAATATCCCAAGTATAACGTCTATAGGTGTGCTGTTTATGAGTTCTAAAAACTCCTCTATGTATATCTTGTTTGGGTCGTAGGATATTGATAAGCTGCCGGTGGTTTTGTTTACTTTAGCGTCTAAAATACCATCCTGGGATTTTATAAACTCCTCTATCGCTTCTTTTGAAACGTCAAGATACTTTAGATAAAAGGAGTTTACCCTTATCCTACCGTAAGTTTTATGTTTTACAACGAGTGTTTTCATGATTGTTGCTCTTGTGGTGGTTGCAGTGTTTTTTGGTTTAGTCTGTTCATAAGCTCGTTTATCTCTTCTTGAACCCTCATGAGTTCTTGATGCTCAGATATTTTATGTATCATGTAAAAGCCAAATACCCCAGCAAACATACCAAGACCAAAAGATGTGTACTTGCTACAAACTATATCACCCAGCTTTGACCACATATTTCATTCCTCCTTATAAAGATGATTTTAACTTTTCTAAGAGCTCTTGCTGTTTTTGTAAGAGCGTTATCTTTAGCTCTATCTCTTTTTTTAGCTCTGACTTGGCTTCATGCACTATATCTTCAACCACTTCTTTCTTGGCTTCTAAAGAAGCGTTGAGCCACTGGCCGAAGCTTATGCCTTCTTTTGTGATACCCACCAAAACGGGTTTAAACTCTTCTAAAGCCTTTCCAAGGACATACATGGCTGCCACTGTGCCAAGTCCCCACGTGAAGTACCTTCTTGAAAAGCAACCAATAAGATTTTCAAACATATATTACCTCCTATAAAAATTTTATTACAAGCTTGTTAAATAGCCAGTTTACCCATATAAACCTTATAGCACCTATTCTGAAACCATAATCAACGGTGTATAAGAAAAGCTTTAAAACATCTGATTTTATAGTCCTTGATATAAAAGGATGAAGGTCTGTGATGCATACAGTTTCACCTAAGGGTTTTATCTCTTGTCTTTCCAGAAACTCCTGGAATTCATCCTGAGATAGTATCTCTTCTGACTCTATTTTTATGCTTTTGGTGCGATAGTTTACGTTTACGCTGTCCTTACCAAAAAGCTCCTGCAATACTTTTATGAAATTTTCGTTGTACACAACATCACCTTTTATCCTTATCCTGTGCTGTGAAAACGATATATCTTCTATTTTCATACGAAGTAAGATATAGCTCCTAAGCCTACCCTGTCCAGTATGATATCTTTAGCAACGTTAAAAGCAATGCCCTCCAGTCCCCCTCCTACATTTAACATCAACTGGAAGGCAAATAATATATTTATATCGTTGCCTTTTAGCTTTATCTTAAAACCGTTCTCCTTCAACACTTCTTTTATCAGATCAAGAGCATCTTTTTCGTTGCAACAGCTAATGAGTATGCTGTTGGTGTAGGGCTTTGATATAACAGTTTCGTTTTTAAGCTTTTCTTTTAAAAGCTTATAAACTACATCCTGATAGACTTTGTTTACCTTTAATCTTATCCTGCCCTCTTTCGCGCTCACTATCTCAACTTCTTTCATACCTTATATCTTAAAGGTCTATTGTTAAGATTCCGTTAATTTTTTTATTTTATCTTATGATATAAATCAATTACTTATAAAAGCCCAGATGCTTTTGTGTTCTTTCCTGGCAAGACCTTTGATGTAATCAAGCATCTTTTTATACCCTTCATAGCCTTTTGTAGCTATAAGGGTCTGTCTAAACTGCTCAAAACCAGATACTTTAAGTAAGGATGTGGGAGTGTAGAGATTCTTTGAAGATGGTATATAAGAGCTATCTTTTTTGTCTTTCTTAAGATGTTTTTCTAACCATTTTTTATTCACATACTCACCTTTTAACCCCGCTTCTCTTCTTAAAAGCGTATAATCGTTACAGTATCCTTTGTTAAAAGCCATCTTTACCTCTGGTTTTACAGCTTTTACAGGGCTAAAGTTTGGTCTATCTGTCCAGATATCAGATATAACGGGTGTTGTCTGGTCAAATATAGACATAGGTGGTATCCCAAGTATCTCTTCTATGGTTTTTACAATGCTTATCTGAGAATAGTGTCTTGTGGATATATAACCCTGTTTCACCCATGGACTTATCACCAGTGCAAGGGTTCTGTGAGCGTCTATATGATCTGCTCCGGACTGGGCATCATCTTCGGTGATAAATACCGCCATATGCTTCCAGTAAGGTGTGTGAGAAAGATACTCTATGATTTTAGCGGTGGCATAATCATTGTTGGCCACATAGTAGTTTGGTGTATAATAGCAGGGGTTAAAACCAGCGGTATGATCATCTGGAAGCCATATGTAGGAAAATCTTGGCATTGGATGAGTTTGAAACCATTTTATAGCCGCTTTTGCTCTGTAGGTGTCTAAGATAAATCTATTCCATCCTGGAAAGGAATAGGCTATGTGCGGTTTCATGGCTTTTGGAATATCACCCCACCTGTCTCTTGTTACAAACTCACCGAAATCTTCAAAGGATATATGGTGTTTTAGCAGGTTGTTAAATAGATAGAGCTTGTAAGGATAGGCTATCCATGGATTTGACCATTTTCCAAGTTTATGAAGATCTTCGTATATGGCGTAAGGGTTGTCTACTCCGTTTGGCATACCTCCCCAGCCGGTGGCGTATCCGAATGTAAGAGCCTCTGTCCATCCTGGATTCTCTGCCAAACCCCTTCTGGAATAATACTCCTGCCATGTTCTTTCAACAAAATCAGATACGTTGGCCCCTGTAGTCCACTGGTGTCCCTGGGCTGTCACCTCACCATCCGCATAAAAGTTTGCCATGAGAACATAGTGATCAGCGAAATTAAACAGGTTTGGAAGCTCTTTTTTGGTATACACTGCCAAGTTTGGATCTGCCCACTTGCCAGCCCTTTTATATGTACCAAAATCCTCATCAAAGGTTTTGTTTTCTCTTAATATAAAAACCACATATTTTATATGACGCCTTAAAAACTTCACCAGCTTTTCTTGATTGTTTATATCGTTAAACTTGTCGTATTTGAAAACATCCTTTGTGTAATCATTTAAGTTATTATCTATATCCTCTAAAGAAATCTTTTGAAGGATTCCTGGCATCAAGATCCCTATCCACTGAAACTTTTTGTTTGGAAAAGAACCAAGCCCTTTTGCTGAAACCACATATATGTTTTTCTTACCAACACTCATGGCGCTTGGATACCATCCGGTGGGTATTGCACCTGATAGTTTTTTGCTTTTTAAATCAAATATGTTTATAGAATCTGTACCTGCACTTGAGATAAAAATCTTACCATCTTTTACATAAAGGCTGTTTGGATAGGCTCCGGGTTCCTGATTTTCAAGCAGTTTGTCCTCCAAAAAGCCCAAAACTTTGAGATTATTTGCGTCTATAATAGCGATGTTACCGCTGTTTGCCAGACTCACATAAAGCTTTCCATCTTTGTAAAAGAGGTTTGTGGGATGAACGCCCGCTGACTCACTTTTTTTACTGAGCTTTTCACCCACATAAACCTTTGTTACAAGTTTAAAGGATTTTCTATCCACCACAGCGATAGCGTTGTCTCCCCAGAGGCTTACAAATATATATTTTGGAGAAAGCGCCACTGAATATGGATAAGCCCCCACATTTATATAGTCTATCTTGTTTGATCTTTCATCTACTCTGGCTAAAGCGTTTGACAAAAGCCCTGTAGCGTATATATACTTGTCACCTTTTACAACAGCATCCGGGTAAAAATGTCTCAAATCGTATCTAAAACCCTGATATATGTAAGGATACTGATTTTCTGGGAACGGTTTGTATTTGAGATAAATCTTTTTCTCAAGTTTCAGGCTTTTAGGATAAACATCAAATACAAGTATATTATCAGCGTACCCGCCCGCTACGTAGAGTTTGTGGTCTTTGTAGTACATACCCTGATAAAAACTCTGATAAGGTAAGAAAAGGTAGTTTGGCTCTTTGGAAGGGCTCACCTCATCTTTCCAGGCCCTTACCTGAAAAAGCTCGTGGAGATTCTTATCATACATCGTGATGGTCTGATAGGATGTGGCTCCGTTTGTGAGCACAAAAACATGGTTTTTAGACACCGCTACGTTTGTAGGAAAATTATACGTATAAACATATTTACCAGCAGGTTTTATATCCCATCCCCAGGGGGTTT
>CAYFGH010000053.1:0-7856 GCA_964342735.1 uncultured Aquificaceae bacterium | reverse complement strand
ATAGGCCTATTATGATGAAGGATAAGAGTGGGAAGAGGAGGATGAGTGCTGGCATATTTACCCCTTTAGATCTATTATTTCGTTTACGTTTTCGGCTTTTCTTAATCTAAATAAAGATATTATAATACCAAGACCTACCGCTGCCTCAGCTGCTGCCAAAGCAATGGTAAAAAGGGCAAATATCTGTCCATCTATCAAGCTGTTCATTTTATCTATACCTACAAAGGCTATATTAACAGAGTTTAAAGCAAGCTCTAACGACATAAGTATTGTAATGAGGTTTTTTCTTACCATCATACCAAAAAGCCCGATGCCTAAAAGTATAAAAGCTAACACAAAGTATTGTTCCGGTGTTGGTACCAAAAATCTGCTTAACACGTTTTCAATCATATGTTTTCTCCTCTTTCCTACCTAGCAAAACCGCTCCTATCATGCTGATGAGCAAAAGCACCGACATGAGCTCAAAAGCCCAAAAATATGTGCTAAATAGTTTAATACCGATAACTTCAGCATTTCCATAGTTTTTTGTTATAGTTTCTATAATTTTATTTTTAGATACAGAAACCCCAGAAAGTGCTACAATAAAAGCTTCCACATAAAGCAAGGCTATAAAAGGAAGAACCACTACTCCCATAAGCCTGTTGTGTTGTTCGTTCTTATGGAGCTTTCTCCAGGGCACCGCTGTTATTATGAGTATATAAAACACAGCTATCGCCACCACATAAACCATCAGCTGCAAAGCACCTAAAAGCTCAGCTCCGGCGCTAAAAAATATTCCACTTATGGCTATCAAAGCTCCTAAAAGCCACAAAACAACGTATATAGGGTTTGAGGCAGAAATAACACCAAGACCACAGACTATACTGATACTTCCAAACACATAAAACGCTATCTGATTAAGCATCTTTCACCCGTTTGAGGTTTAGTTTGTTTTCTCTCCAGAGAGCTTCTCTGGCTTCATCGTCAATCCATATACGATCTGGCTCATGTTCTCTTCTATCCTGCCATGATTTACCTATCACTTCGAGCTTTTCTAGATTCAGTATGGCATCCTTCCTGGAAAAAGATGCTGTTTCATGGATATCGCTTTGGAAAAGACAATCCACCGGACATGCATCTACACACAATCCGCAAAACGTACAGAGCATCAGGTTCATATTAAAAACAGATACCACCTTCTTGCCGTTTTCAAGCTTCTGGCCATCTATTTCAAACAAATCTGGTACAGGACAGGCTTTTTTACAAAGATAACAAACAACACATCTTGATTTACCTGGGCGAGGCTCTATCTTCATCCTCTCTACCCATTCATCGAAGGCTGGTTGAGGCTCTAGTCCATTTACCGTTTTGTGTCCAAAAAAGCCTCTAAATCTTTTTGGTGGTGTGAGTTTTTCGTACGGATAATGGGTTGTAATGGTTTTTGTAAAAGCGTGTCTTATGGTGATAGAGAGACCTTTTATAAAATCTAAGAAGAATATAGTTTCTAAAAAGTTTAACGGCTTTTCAAATACCTTTTTAATCATACCTCTAACCTCTCAAAAGTGGTGCTATAAAAGCTGTTATAAGTATATTAAAAAGCGCCAAAGGTAGCATCACCTTCCACGCTATGGTGGTGATCTGATCTATCCTGTACCTTGGCAACGTCCAGTGAAGCCAAAGCACCAGCAAAAACAAAATCGTTACTTTTATTATAAACCAAATAAAACCAGACCATGCTCCCAAAAAGAAGAACGGATCCACAAACCCCACAAACGGTATGTTTAAAGGACTCCATCCACCAAGATAAAGCACTGTGAGTATAGAAGATAAAGATAATACCTCTACATACCACTCTACTAAAGGAAACAGACCAAACTTCATACCACCGTATTCTACGGTAAAACCAGTAACAAGCTCAGCTTCGGCTTCCTGAATATCAAAGGGTACTCTACCAGTTTCTGCCAAAAGCGCAAAAACAAACACCACAAAAGATATGGGTTGTAAGAATATGTACCATACTTTCTGATGGATCTGAGCCATCACTATATCGTAAGTGGAAAGAGATTTTGCCAGCATGATAGGACCTAACGCTGCAAACGTGATGACCACCTCATAGGATATGATGATACCTGCCTTTCTTAAAGCACCTATCAAAGCATACTTACTGTTTGAAGCCCAACCGGATAGCGCCACACCGTACACCGCCAGAGAACCAAAAGCAAAAGCCATTATAATACCTATGTTTACATCTGTGAGTATAGGCTTTATATCGTATCCAAATACATGTATCTCTGGACCAAAAGGCACTACCGCAAATACCAAAGAAGCCGGTACCAAAGCCATGATAATGGCAAGGTTGTAAAGCAAGAAGTTTGCAGAGGATGGTAATATATCTTCTTTTGTTAAAAGCTTGATACCATCAGCCAGTGGTTGCAAAAGACCATGCCATCCTACCACCATAGGGCCTGGACGCCTTTGAATGTGAGCAGCTACTTTTCTTTCCACAAGGGTTAAATAGGCGCCTATACCAAGGATAATGGCAAGTATTACAACAACCTTTATAGCTATGATGATTCCTAAAGCTACTAAACTCATCGGTCTATCTCTCCTACAACAGGATCAAGGCTTGCAAGTATGGTAACAGCATCTGCCACGTATCTGTTTTCCATAAGATGAGGATACACACAGAGGTTATAAAAAGACCCCGGTCTTATCTTCACCCTGTAAGGCTTCAAACCGCCTTTTGAATTTATGTAAAAACCAAGCTCACCCCTTGGGTTTTCCCCAGAGGAATAAATTTCACCAGCCGGTACTTTAAGACCTATACCATCCAGAGTAAGTTTTAGTTTTTTAGGATCCTGAGATTCAGCCATGAATGGTTCATTTGGAGACATAGTTTTTAGCTTTTGAACACATTGTTCTATGATTCTAATGCTCTGTCTCATCTCTTCCATACGGACAAGGTATCTATCGTAACAATCACCGTTTTCTCCCAACGGCACATCAAAATCCACCATTCCATAGGCGTCATATGGTTCTAATTTTCTAAGATCGTAAAATACTCCAGATCCTCTTGCCACAGCACCCGTTAGTCCATAAAAATATATGTCTTCCTTTGTAAGTACTCCCACATCTTTGTTTCTTTTTAGCCATATCCTGTTTCTACTGAGTATCTTCTCCCAGTCTTTTAACTCCTTCGGGAAAAACTTTATAAAAGCCTCGATAACCTCTAGAGCCCCTTCGGGTAAATCCATCCTCACCCCACCTATTCTTGTATAGGATATGGTAAGCCTTGCTCCGGTTATACCTTCTATGATATCCATTATTTTCTCTCTTTCTTTAAAAGCGTACAAAAATATCGTAAGAGCGCCAAGGTCAAGAGCGTAAGTTCCAAGCCAAAGAAGGTGAGAGTTTATACGCTGGAGCTCCGACATCATAGTTCTTATGTATTTGGCTTTTAAAGGTACCATATCCTCTATGCCGAGTAACCTTTCTACAGCCACAGTCCAGGCCTGGTTGCTACAAAGAGACGATATATAATCCATTCTGTCTGTATAGACTAAGAATTGCTGATAAGGTTCGTGTTCAGCTAGTTTTTCTACACCCCTGTGAAGCTGCCCCAGTATAACATCTGTCTGGACTACCCTCTCGCCCTCTAAGTCAAACAAAAACCACATGGTACCATGGGTACCCGGATGAAGTGGACCCCAGTTTAACACCACCTGAGCTTTTTTCTTTAACCTATTCTTTTCCGTATACTCCAGATCCTTGAGGGTCGGTACATAAGTGTGAGTGCGCCTGTAGTTCATCGTACCCGTTAGGTTGTCCCCAAACACAGTTTCATTCAAAGATGGAAGCTCTACGTTTTCATAGCCCTGCAATGGAAAATCTTTTCTTAAAGGAAAATAGCTGTAAGTATCCCACATGAAGGCTCTTACCAAGTTTTCATGCCCCTCGTAGTGGATTCCAAACATGTCGTAAGCTTCTCTTTCGGCCCATTTACCTGCAAACCAGAGTTTTTCTATGGTGGGTAGTGAGTGTTCTGTTCTGGTTTTTATTATGAGTCTTTCTTTCGTATCTACGTTGTATAGTATATAAAAAGCCTCAAAACGATTTTGAGCTTCCATCGTATCTATCACAGAGTGGTCTATAAAAAGCTTGAATCCAAACTCTTCTTTTATGGTTTTTAACGTGTTGATAAGAAGTTCTTTTTGAACATAAACACTGGAAATCAGCTTATCCTTTTTCACTTCCACGAACGGAAGTCTCGCTTTTATATCGTTTAGGGTTTTCTCACTTGCTTGCATCACAAACTCTCCAAATCAAACTGCCAGTCAAGGGCCTCTTTTTTCCAGGCGTACACTAATCCAAGCGTTAAAATCACAAGAAACAAAAACACCTCTATGAAACCAAAAACTCCCAAAAGATTATACACCACAGCCCATGGGAAAAGATAAGCTACTTCTATATCAAAAAGAAGCAACAAAAGCCCCAAGATATAATAACCCTGATGAAACGTAGTTTGTGCTGTATCATCGTAAAGGGGTACTCCACATTCGTATGGATAGGTTTTGTATGGCTCTTTCTTCTTAGGTCCTAAAAGCCAGTTAAGGGATACAAGCACTACGCTCAAACCAAGCATAACTGCCAGCAAAGATATAAGACCTATATAAGCCATAACATCACCTCAAGTTAGCTATTTTAAATAAAAATTCCGAAATGTTGCTGATGCCGTTCCACAGCACAAAAGGAAACATACCAAGCAAAAACGTAAGAACTACCAAAACTCCAATTGATACATTCTCTAATATATCATATTTTGGTTTAAAATGGATTTCAACATCCTTCATAAACATGAGAACCACGAGCCTCACATAGTATCCTGTAGATATAGCAGTAGCTACAATCAATACGAAACCAAGCCAGTATATATCCTTTATCGCAAGTCCCAAAAATACCAAAGCTTTACCCACAAAACCCACAGTAGGTGGTATCCCTAAGAGAGCGAACAAAAATACCGCAAAGCTAATGCTCAAAAATCCTGTGTTTCTATAGATACCACCGATATTTTTTATCTGGTTGTCCCATTCCTCGCTCTGCTCTAAAACGCTCAACACCAGGAAAGCCCCAAGTCCCATGATGCTGTAAACAAATACAAAGTATATGGCGGCTTTCAAACCCATGCTGGAGTTTGAAGACAGCACAGATAGTATATAACCGCTATGGGCTATGGAAGAATACGCCAGAAGCCTTTTTAAATCGCTCTGTACAAGTGCCAGGGCATTTCCCACTATCATGGTAACCGCAGCTAATATACTAACAGATATCATCCAGGAAGAGTAAAGATGTTGATTTACATAAGGTACTAATCTTAAAAGCGGTATAAAGAAAGCCAGTTTTCCAGCGGAAGCCATATACCCTGTAATAGGAGTAGGAGCTGCCGTGTAAGCGTCCGGAAGCCAGAAGTGAAACGGTATTATACCTATCTTTATGGCAAAAGCTAATAGAAACAGTATCATACCCACTATCAGATAAACGGCGTTTTTATCGCTGTAAGAAGACATTATGGCTCTTATATCTAGAGATTTAGAAGCAGCGTACATAAATGCTGCACCGTAAAGAGCTATTATGATGCTTATACCACCTATTATAAGGTATTTATAAGCACCTTCTTTTGATATAAAAGAACCTCTAAAAAGCGCTGTCATGATATAAAAGCTTATAGATACCATCTCAAGAGATACGTATATAACGATGAGGTTGTAAGAGGATGAGAGCGTCATCATTCCAAGCAAGCTCAAGAATGCTATGTAATATACTTCATAGTAAAACGTATTTTTTTTGTTCATATAAGTGTGTAAAAATGGTAATACTAAAAGCGTTAAAACCACTTCAAATATCTTAGAAAACATGCCAAGGGTGTCTATCGTATATGTGCCGGAAAATACATCTTTGAAAAACGCTCTGTAGTAAGAAAAGCTAAAAACGGACAACGCTAAAAATATTATAGATACCCATAAAAATATCTTTTTCTTTGTCTCTGAGTTTTTCATAAGAATATCAAGCAAAAACAATACAAAAGCACCAGAAAAGACTGTTATCTCGGGCATCAGGTATTTAAATTCGTATAAGTTTGTAGAACCAAGCAAAAGCCTTATGTCCATATCCTACCTCTTAACCATTCCAACTATATCAAGCAATTTTACCAAAGAAGCGTCAAACACGTTAAAGAATAGATAGGGGAAAAGTCCCACTGTGAACATCAGCACCACCAGAGAAAGCATAACAGTAAGCTTTATACCCCTTATGTCTGTGAATATAAGGAAAGACCCTTCAGTTTTGCCCTCAAGAAACAGGTTCCTAAGAAAATAAAGCATATATATAGCGCTGAAGAATGCGCTTATCAAAACTAACAACGCCAGATCTAAACTGTGTTCCCTTGCCGATAAGATAGTCAAGAATTTACCCCAGAAAGAAGAGCCAGCTGGTAAACCCATAGCGGAAAAACCGGTCAAAGCTACTATTATAGAAAATACTGGCATATACCTCACAGAGCCTGCTATAGTTTTCGTATTGAAAGAATGAAGTCTGTTGTATATAAAACCAGCTATCATGAAAAGCGCTGCACTGGAAAATCCGTGAGCTATCATCTCTATTGTAGAAGCTCTAAAACCCTGGAAGTTTAGCATGAACATGGCTGCTACTATAAATCCCATGTGACTGACAGAAGAATAGGCCACGAAGCGTTTTATGTTGTTTTGGGCTATAGTCATCCAGGACGCATATATTATAGTAGCTATGCCAATTATCACCATAATAAGCCATAGATGTTTTGAGGCTTCTGGGAAAAGACCTATGTTGAATCTCAAAAATGCGTAAGAGCCCATCTTAAGAAGTATAGCTGCCAAAACCACAGAACCAGCGGTAGGAGCTTCTCCGTGAGCGTCTGGAAGCCACGTATGAAACGGCACCAGAGGGGTTTTCACAGCAAAAGCTATAAAAAACAGTATGAACAAGAATATCTGCTCGTTTAAAGGAAGATGTAAATGTATAAGGGCAGGATAAAAGGCGCTAAAGTGTCCTGTTTGTTTAAAGCTATCTGCTGATAGTATCATTATGCCAAAAAGCAAGAACAAGCTAGAGATAAAGATATATATAAAAAACTTATAAGCGGAATAAAGCCTTAGCTTATAACCCCATACTCCTATAACAAATATCATCGGTACCAGCGTAAGCTCGTAGAACACGTAAAATATAACCAAATCCCAGGCTGTAAAAACACCTATCAAAAAGGTAGTAGTGAGTAAGAACATGGAATAATATTCTTTCAACCTTGATTTTATTTGAATATCTTTAACAGACCAAGCTATAGCTAAAAACGATATAAATGTAGACAGTATATAAAATACTTCAGATAGCCCGTCTACTCCCACAGAATAGGATATTCCTAGCTCTTTTATAATAGGGTAATTCTCATAAAGATATACGTTAGAAAGGTTTGAAAAATCAAGAAACTTCAACGTATACAAAGATACTATAAAAGTAGAAAGAGAACCAATGAAAGCAACAGCTTTGGTAAATCTCTCCGGTAAAAATACTATAAGAATAGTGGCCACTATGGGTATTAACATGGATATGCTGATAAGTCCTGAGCCGTTAGTAATATACTCCATTTACAACCTCATGCCTTTTATGATAAGTCCTAATATTACAACAATTCCTACCAGTATCACAAATATATATTGATTCAGGTATCCACTCTGTATAATCCTCATCCTTCTACCAAAGGAGAATGTCCATATCACCAGCTTATGTATAATTATGTCTATAAACCTTATGTCTATAAATTCCCATACAAATCTCACTAAAAGCATAAA
>CAYFGH010000052.1:0-7899 GCA_964342735.1 uncultured Aquificaceae bacterium | reverse complement strand
TTGTCTCCCATCACAAAGTAATCACCTGGAGGCACCACCACATCCACGTTTCTTCTTGGCACGAAAGGATGCTTGTATATGGCTATAAGATGCTTTCTAAACTTCCCATCGCCCACCGGGAGGTACTCATAGTAAATAAGCTTTCTGGGGGTTTCTTTAACAAACTGCCATTTTACCTCTTTGCCGTTGATATAAAGAGTCTGACCCTTTACCACTATATGGTCCCCGGGAACGCCTATTATCCTTTTTATAAAATCTATATTAGGATTGACAGGCCACTTGAACACTACAATATCCCCTCTTTTGGGCTGGGATATCTCGTAAGCAAGCCTGTTTACCAGTACAAAATCTCCCACATCGAGGGTAGGTTTCATAGAACCAGAGGGTATGTTAAAAGCTTCCACCACAAAAGCTCGTAGAAAAATTACCACTATTACTATGATTACAAGCTCTTTTATCTCCTTTAAAAAATCCATTTGCTTATTATACTAAAAGCCTATAAACTTTGCATGAAAACGCCGGTGGTGATAAAATAAAGTTATGATAGAATTTGAAGAGGCTTTAAGGATTGTTTTAAATGAAACGAGTGTGCTTGGTAGCGAGCGGATATTTTTATCAGAGGCTCTTAATAGAGTAGTATACAAAGATATAAAAGCCAGCGTCGACATACCACCCTTTGATAATTCAGCGATGGATGGGTTTGCCGTTATAAACGAGGACCTGCTTCCTCTTAGAAACGGATTGCCCGTAAAGCTGAAGATAGCAGGTGAGTCTCCAGCAGGCGATATTCCAAAAACCATAAAAAGAGGCGAAGCTATAAAGATATACACCGGTGCTCCCATACCAGAGGGCGCTGATACCGTAATAGAGCTTGAGCTTACAAAAATAAGCGGTGATGAGGTAGAGTTTCTGGCTTATAGAGAAAAAGGAGCAAACATAAGAAAAAGGGGCGAAGATATAAAAAAGGATGAGTTGTTGTTAGAATCTGGAAAGGTATTAAGGGGATATGAGCTTGGTATATTGGCTTCTCATAACATAGTAACCCTTGATGTATATAGATTACCAAGGATAGGTATCTTTGTAACAGGAGATGAAATACTTGATATAGGCCAAGATAAAACCAAAGACTCAGAGATAAGAAGCTCCAACCATATAAGCATAATGGGGCTTTTAGAAAGCATGGGCATAAAGCCAACATTCCTT
Organism: uncultured Aquificaceae bacterium; assembly: GCA_964342735.1. Lineage (GTDB taxonomy): Bacteria > Aquificota > Aquificia > Aquificales > Aquificaceae > Hydrogenobaculum. The sequence continues at coordinate 6,696 of CAYFGH010000052.1, read as the reverse complement.
GGCATAGTAAAAGACGATAAAGAGGCAATAAAAGAGGTGCTAAAGCGCATAGATGAGTTTGATGTGCTGATATCAACAGGCGGGGTATCGGTAAGTGATAAAGATTTCACAAAAGAGGCTGTTAAAGAACTTGGATTTGATGTAAAGTTTCACAAAGTAGCCATAAAACCCGGAAAACCAATGCTTTTTGCAAAAAAGGGTGATAAGCTTTTCTTTGGACTTCCGGGCAACCCTGTATCGTGTGTCATAAATTTTGACGTATTTGTAAGAGCTTCTATCAAAAAGATGATGGGTTATAAAGACATAATAAAACCTTTCATGAGAGCAAAGCTCACCGCCCCTATAAAAAGGAAGTCCGCTGATAGATTAGAGTTTTTAAGAGGTATTTTAAACTTAGAACGAGAGCTTTTGGTGGAAGCTTTGCCAAAACAGGGTTCTCACATGCTTACAGAGTTTAGAAACGCAAACTGCTACATATTGGTGCCAAAAGGGGTATCGGAGATACCAGCGGGTGAGTTTGTGGATGTAATAATGTTTTCATCATACATAAGATAAGAAATATTACTAAATTTTTACTGTGCGTATCAGAGTAAACGGTCAATACTATGAGTTTGAAAAGCCTTTAAACGTTTTAGAACTCATAGAGTTTTTTGGTGTAAAACTAAGACCGGTGGGTCTTGCGGTAGCCATCAACGAGGATATCGTCCCAAAATCACGCTATCAGGAAGTATTTGTAAAGGATGGCGATTCTGTTGAGATTATAGAGTTAGTAGGAGGCGGTTAAATGGAAGACATCATGTCCTTTGACCCTTTGGTAATAGCCGGAAGAGAGTTCAAATCAAGGCTCTTTATAGGTTCTGGTAAGTTTAAAAGCTTTCAGGAAAACAAAGAGGTCTTAGAAGCATCTGGAGCAGAGGTAATAACGGTAGCTGTAAGAAGGGTAAACATCACAGACAGAACCAAAGAAAATCTTCTGGACTATATAGACCCAAACAAGTATCTCATACTTCCAAACACCGCAGGATGCTATACTGCGAAAGATGCTATAAACACTGCGATGCTAGCAAGGGAAGCCACCGGTATAGACTGGATAAAATTAGAGGTCATAGGTGATCAAAAGACGCTATACCCGGATATGGAGCAAACCCTAGAAGCTGCAAAGGTGCTAGTAAAAGAAGGTTTCAAGGTGCTTCCATACATATTTGATGACCCTATCGCTGCTAAAAAGCTTGAAGACATAGGCTGTGTAGCGGTGATGCCGCTGGCAAGCCCAATCGGTTCTGGCCTTGGGGTTCAAAACAGATACAACATCATGTTTATAAAAGAGGCGGTTTCTGTGCCTGTAATAGTGGATGCTGGTATAGGAAGTGCCGCTGATATACCCATCGTTTTTGAGCTTGGAGCTGATGCAGTGCTTACAAACACCGCTTTGGCGGAAGCTCAAAATCCCATACTAATGGCAAAAGCTATGAAACACGCCTGGATAGCGGGCAGACTCTCTTATCTGGCCGGCAGAATGCCAAAAAGAACCTATGCAGTCCCATCATCTCCAATGACCGGAGTACCCTTTAAATGAAAGATGTCGTTGTAATAGGAGCTGGTGTAAGTGGCATAGTAGCAGCTTATACCCTTAAAAAAGCTGGTTTTGACCCCCTTGTCATAGAAAAAGAGCCCCACATAGGCGGGTCCACGTATACCCTGAGAGAGGATGGACGCATCATAGAGCTTGGCGTTCAGTCTGTGCTTGGACAGGAAGAGTTTATGGCTTTTGCCAAAGAACTAAACCTAAAACCCCTGCATCCTCCCAAAGAACACGCCAATACAAGATACGTCTATCTAAACGGCAAATTGAAAAAGATGCCTTCTACACCTCTAGAATTTCTAACAAGCGATTTCTTTTCAATATTTGGAAAAATAAGGCTTTTAAGAGAGCCCTTTATCCCTCCAAAAGATGACCCCAGTGAAAGCATCAGCGATTTCGTAAAAAGACGCCTTGGGAAGGAGTTTTTAGATAAGATAGTGGAGCCTTTTGTATGCGGTATATACGCCGGAGACCCCGACAAGCTATCCGCCAAATATGCCGTAAGAAGGGTAAAAGCCCTAGAAGATGAGTACGGGTCCATCATAAAAGGGGCTATGAAGAAAAAAGCCCTTGGTCCTCAAGGAGAGATCACATCCTTTGAAGGAGGACTTTTGACGTTTTTAGAGAAAATGGCCTCCGGGATAGATATATCTTTAGAAAACGTGGCTTTAAAAATCACAAAAAAAGATGATATATATACCATAGATACTAAAAGCGGTAAAATACAGACAAAATCTATACTTCTTGCCACCCCAGCCTATAGCGCCTCTTACCTTCTTAGAAACCTCACCTGGAGTATGTCTGGAGAGCTGGATGAGATAGAGTACGCTCCGGTGATAGTGATAAGTGCGGTTGTAAAGCATCCCCTTCCAAAGGGTTTTGGGTTTTTAATACCAAGAAAAGAAAACACCATCATGTTAGGGGCACTGTTCTCGAGCAACCTGTTTAAAGTAGCCAAAGAGGGAGAGAACATCATCACCATATACGTGGGCGGTGAAAGAAGAAAGGATGTGGCGGACTGGCCTGAAGAAAAGATTGTATCAGAAGTCAAAAAAGAGCTAAAACAGATTCTTGGAATAGACAACTTTGAAAAGTATTATTTCAAAAAGTGGAAAAAGGCGATACCTCAATACAACATAGGCTATGAGAGGTTTATAAACACCATAAAGGATATAGAGAATATGAACAGAGGAGTGTTTATAGCCGGAAACTACGTGGAAGGAAACTCTTTCAACGACTCTTTGAGATACTCTCTTAAAAAAACAAATGAGCTTATAAATTTTCTTAAAAAAGGAGTAGCCCATGCACAAGTTTAATCCAGAACATCTAAAGCGCCTTGACAGCGAAGAGCGTCTTGAGCTTTTCGACCCAGAAAAAACGTTGAAGCAGTTTGGCTTAAAAGCTGGACACAAAGTCCTTGATATAGGTACAGGGGCTGGCTTTTACCTGCCATACCTAAGCAAGCTGGTAGGAGAAGAGGGGAAAGTCTATGCCATAGACTCACAGCCTAAGGCGGTTGAATACGCTAAGAACAAGGTGGAAAAGCTATGCCTTAATAATGTCGTTGTGCTTCAATCCGAAGAAAACAAGATACCACTACCGGATAAACTGATAGATTTTGCCTATATGGCTTTTGTTTTCCATGAACTCACAAACCCAGGAGAGTTTCTAACAGAGCTCTTAAGGGTTTTAAAACCAGGAGCCCTGATAGGTATTATAGAGTGGAAAAAAGAAGATAGAGACAAAGGCCCACCAAAAGAGGAAGTGCCTTCTGAATGGGAATTAGGGCTTGCCTTAGAAGATGTTGGTATAAAAGTAGGTAGAATGGTAGACCTTGGAAAATACTGTTATGGGGTTTACGCGGTAGCACCAGACCCAGAGCTGGAAAAGAAGATGAACAATCCTATAAAGATTCCGCCCGGCCTGTAACAAACAAATGATATACTTCATATCGCATGGGTCTCCCATGCTTTTGATAAAAAACAACGATTTTACAGATGTTTTGAAAAATCAGGAGAAAAGGCTAAAATTATCAAACTACATAATAATTCTATCCCCTCACTGGCTTACCGAAGAGCCTATGATTAGCGAAAGCCCTTCTCCCATCATATACGATTTTTACGGATTCCCCGAAGAGCTATATACCATAAAGTATGAGGCTTTTACGGATGAAAAGGTTGTAGACAAAATAGCTTCAAAGCTTGATTTAAAGAAAACAAAAAGAGGCTTAGACCATGGGGCCTGGGCTTTGCTTTATCACATGCTAAAAGATGCCTCTTTACCGATAGTGCAGATTAGCATTCCAGCAAAGAAAGACTTTGATTTTTACATAGATTTTGGTAAAAAGCTGTCTTATTTTAAAGAAGAAGCAAGCATAATATTTAGTGGCGGGGCTATACACAACCTCATGCTTATAAAAGAGAGCACCGATGACTGGGCTTATGAGTTTTCTGAGTTTGTCAAAAATGCCGTTTTAAATCATGATATTAAAAGCCTAAAAAACTTCAAACATCACAGGTATGGAAACCTTGCCCATCCAACGACAGAACACTTCATACCGCTATTTTACTTCATGGGAGCCTGCCAGAGACCTACACTTCTATATGATGGGTTTGAGATGGGGAATCTGTCGCTTCTTAGCTTTGGTTGTGTTTAGTTTCAGGGCTTTTAGAAAAATAAAGAATGATTGTTGTGATATACTATTATTATGAAAAAAAGCGTTAAAACGTTTGGGATAATACTGAGCATAGTAGGATTATCTTTCATGGTAAACTCCTGTGCCAAAGTCACTCAAAAAGAGAGGGAGAAGAGGGCTATAAAAGGTTATATAAAAGGTTCTGAGGCTTTTACAAACGGCGATTACTCAGCAGCAGAAGAAAATCTATCAAGAGCCCTCAAGTATTTAGAGAACCTCACCCCAGAACAGATAGAAAGGGCGAGATTCATGCTTGCCAAAAGCTATTACCTTGACCATGATTACACAAACGCCATAATATATTTAGAGAGCTTTTTATACTACTATCCAAACTCCCCAGAAGCCCCTCAAGCCACTTACATGCTTATAAAAAGCTACTACAACATAGCCCCGGATGCGTATAGAGACCAGAGCTATACCTACAAAGCTATAGAACTTGCAAAAGAGTTTCTCAGCAAGTATCCAGATAACCCCTACGACTCAGAGGTAAGAGAGCTAATTGACAAAGCAAGGCAAAAGATAGCAAAACACGACGAGCTGATAGCGAAGTTTTACGAAGATTACGGATTTTACTACCCGGCTGCCGAAAGATACAAAGATATGCTCATAAACGACACACAGTATATCTCCAAAACAAAGACCTACTACAGGCTTATAAAAAATCTTCTTTTAGTACCAAAACAGGCCAAAAGATATGAGGATAAGTATAAAGATATGCTTAAAAAAGATGAAGATAAGCTTCGCCATGCAAAAGCTGAGGATAAGCCTTACATAGAAAAAAGAATAAAATTCTGGAAGCTTCAGATAAAAAGATGGCAGGATTTAGCAGAAAAATCAAGAAAAGAGGGCCTAGATTACTTTGAAAAGTACAAAAAGATGTTTGGACAGACCCCTTACGTGACAAAATTGGAAAAGCTAGTAAAAGAAACTAATGGATAGGCTAAAGCTCATAAAAACCCTGTTAGAGGATAAAAAAGCGGAAAACATATCAATCCTTGATGTGAGAAAACACACAAACATAGCGGATTATTTTGTGATAGCCACAGCAAACTCAAGCGTCCATGCAAAAGCCCTGGCAGAGCATCTGGAGAAGGAGCTAAAAGAAAGGGGCATCACCATAGACCATATAGAGGGGCTAAACGATCATGCCCAGTGGATACTCTTAGACCTTCTTGATATAATAGTACATATACAGACCAAGGAGGCAAGAGAGTATTACAACCTTGACTGGCTTTGGTCAAATGCAGATAAGGTGGATGTATGAAACTTTTAAACGTTTTTAAAATACTTCTTTTAGGGCTTTTAATAGTAGGGATTGTTATTTTCATAGCACAGCATATGTACGATGTAAACGTATACTTTTTCACATACACCTTCAAAGTGCCCCTTTTTGTGCTATTGCTAACGTTTGCCTTCATAGGCTTTATAATACCAACGCTGATATTCTCCTGGCGCGAGAGAAATATAAGTGGAAAACTATCAAATATAGTTAACGCATCAAAAGCTGTTTATTTTTTTAAATATCAAAAGCCCAAAACAAACTTAGACTCTATAAAAGATATAAAACCCCTTTATTTTATATTCTCAAACATGTTAAAGCAAGAGCCATTGTATGAGGATGATTTTTACAGCAAGTTTGAAAAGGCAAAAGCTCTTAGATATGAAAAACCCCAGGAAGCCATTCAAAACCTTGAAAACTTGGAAGATAAGTATCTGGCTTTTCAGCTAAAAAGAAATATTCTTTTTGATATGAAGGACTATCAAAACGCCTATGAGGTTCAAAAAGAGGTCATAAAAAACACCCCAAGAGCCGAAAAGCCATTCCAGAAAGATATCTTAAACACCCTAAAGAGTCTTAATGCAACAAATATTGAAGATAAAACAAAGGTTTTGGATGAATTAGAGGATGCTTACGATGACACAAAGAATGAACTCACAGGATTTTTATACGTATCCTGGCTTTTAGAACAACAAAAAACAAAGGATGCTTCAAGAGCGATAGAAAACATTATACAATCTGGTTTGCAGGATAAGCTTTTGCTGGTGGGATGCTCTTACCCCAAAAGCGCAGTCTATCTTATGAGCACAAACATTGAAAATAGAGCCTCAAAGGATGTGCTTGGCATATTCTACATACACATAGGAGCGCCCCAGAAGATAAAGATGCTCTCTGAAACTACTACCGACAACGAGATAGTGGATTTTCTTTTGAAAGCCTATCAGGAGCAGTCCCAAAAGGATGGGTTTAATATCGTTTTTAAAAGCCTGAAACTGTGGAAGTGCAAAGACTGCGGGGAAACCTTCAAAGATTATTCTCCCAAATGCACCTGCGATAGCTGGTTTAGCTTTGAGCCTCATATAAGCTTATGAGCTTAAAAGCTCTTATAGTAGAAGACGATGAGCTTCTTTTAGAGACGTT
>CAYFGH010000051.1:0-8018 GCA_964342735.1 uncultured Aquificaceae bacterium | reverse complement strand
CCACTGGCGGTGCTTGATATAGATTATACTGATAATGGTAATGATTTTGATATAAACATAAAAAACCTCCATCTTACAGACAAAGATATTGTAAGTTTAAAATATCCTGTTGATATATATGGAGGCGGTAAGCTCTTTTACAGTGTTGATAACAAGCTTCTTGATATGGATTTAAAGCTTTCAAACGTAAGGCTTTATAAGTATGTTTTTGGTATGGGGCTTTTAAAAGGAAAACTTGATTTTAAGAAAGAAAACCCCGGTGCTCTGACATACTCTTTGTATGGAAAAGAGAGTATAAGAGGGGAGATAGCATTTTTAAAACACAGGATTTTGACAAATATGCACCTATCAGGATTTTATCTGTCTTATGATAAGGTAGGGGCGAAGGTGGATGGGCTTCTGGAGGTAAATCTCTATCCAGCGTTTTTTGTGGAGGGTTTTCTAAACGCCTCTTCCATAAGGCTTCCTTATGTCAACATAGGCACTTTGCCAGTTTATATATCTTATAAGGATAATATCTTAAAAGCTTCCAGCAGCTCCTCTTATATGGATGCTTTCTTTGTCTATCAAAACAATATATTAAATGGCTATATAAAACCAAAACACATCATGCTTTATAAATATATTAAAAACACCATTTACACCGCTGACATATCAGGTGGGACTATAAATATATCAAACAACAACATAGATATAAAGGATGTATCTTTTAACGCCTCAAACTCTCAAAATCTTTATGCTTTTGGCGTTATAAACGCCTCAGGGACTTTTAAAAACGTCTCTGGAAACATACTTATATCAAACGCAAACTATAGATTTTTGAAAAATATAACAGGCAACGTTTTATTCTCTTATCAAAACAACATACTAAATCTAAAACCAAACCTTCAAGAGAAAGAGTTTTTCCTTACATCAAACATAAACATATCAAAGGCCATAAGCTTTAGCGCAAAACTAATGGGCAAGAACAAATTTTTACATGTGGATCTTGCTTTAAATGGCAGTATTGATAGTGAGGAGAATGTAAGCGCTCTTGGTTTTGTGGTTTATAAAGGTGTTAAAGTGCCTGTAGATTTTTATATAAAAGATAACGCTGGTGTATACACCATGTATGGAAAGGGTTTTGATATAAGCTATAAAAATTTAAGGATAAAGCTTGCAAGCATAAGAGGAAGCTCTCAAAAAGATGGGAATATACACTGGGCAAGCGATGGGTTTAAGGTGTATCTTTACAACGAGCCCATCTTAGAAAGCTCTCCCATAACGGGGGTTCTTGGTTTAAAGCCCTTTTATATAAAATCAGATAAAACAAACGTATCGGGGCTTTTAAGAGGAAGCTTATATTTTGGATACGATAAGAAGCTGTTTGTAAGCTCAAGCGGTGTGATGGATATAGACGATACACTGGCTTTTATCAAATCAAAGCTTCCTTTCATACTGGCCGGTCATATAAACTATGCTCTTAACATAGACGATAAAGATATAAATATCTATCTTAAAAGCCCAAAACCCGTTTTGCTTCTTTCAAAATATCTATCCCTTCCTCTTTACAGCGATATAAACCTTGATATTAGAACCTCAAGCGATGGATATTTTACACCTGTAAACCTCGTATTTTCATCCTCTGATAATAAACATCTTATAGCTTTTGATATAAAAGCCTCTAAAAATAGCGTTTATATAAACTCAAACCTGAAGGCCTTGCCCCTTTACATACACTCAAAAAACGGATACTATCAGGGTTTTGTAAATGGATTTGTAAACACAAGCTACGTTTTTAAAAACCTCTCATCTTTTGTAGATATAAAGGGCTCTCTTGACCCGGGTGGGCTTTTGTATATTAAAAGTCTTCCTTCTACTGCTTCGTCTGGGACCTCTCCTAAAATCCCAAAAAACCTTGTCATGCTTATACAGATTAAAAACTCAACACCTATTAGCGTAATGCTTCCAGAGGGTAATGTTTATACGGGTGTGCAGGGAAAAGTCTTTGCAAAAAATGGAAACTTAGGTTATAATCTAGAGCTGAAGGCTTTTGGCGGTGAGCTCACATACTCAAACAAAACATTTTATCTAAGACAGGGTATGCTAAAACTAACAAACGCCAGAAGGTATATAAACGTTCTTTTGATGTCGCCGGGGGATTCTTACAACACATACATATCTTTGGTGGGTGATATATCAGACCCCACTTTCAACATATACTCAAACCCGCCCATGCCAAAAAATCAGCTACTTTCTTCTTTTATACTAAACAAATCTGGCCTTACAGCCCTACCTATAAACGCGATGGCCAGCAAGCTTTCAAAGTACTCACCCTCTGGTCTTGCAAGCAGCATCTTTGGTACAAACGTAAACTTGAGCGTATACCCTTCCCAGAGCGCCAACGGCAGCCTAAACACAAACATGGATATAGAAAAAAAGATATCCAAAAATATAAAGCTAAAAGCCCATATAAGCACCAGTCAGAACCCTCTTGATACTTACTATGGGGCCTCTGTCAAGCTCACTCCCAACACCTCTATGGAATACCAGATGTATGGAAACGGCGCTTCCCAGGGGGACATATCCTACGAAAGACGCTTTGATTTTGGAAGATGATGGACTTAGAAAAACCAAAAGCCCTCATAAAAGAGCTCTTATCAAACGATATAAAACTAGAGCGCACAAAAGGCTTCGGGGCATATCTTGGCAGCACCTTAAAACCATACATATCAGAAACCCTTTATAAAAGCCTTAGCATCATAGACGAGCTTTCAAAAGAAAAGAAAAAAGCCCTTTTAGAGCAAATACTCCAAGAGCTAGAAGTTTTTAACAGCCCCGTTGACAAACACGTTGATAAACCCCCAAAAAATTTAAGAAGGCTGAGGGATTTAAACATATCTATCGATGATATGGATTTTCTTAATAAAAGCCAGAAAAAAATCCTTCATGCCAGCGGGTTAAACACCCTCATAGATGTGCTTTGGTATTTTCCCTACAGCTATGAAAACAGGGTTCTTTTAAAATCTATCGCCTCTTTACCCACAGACTCTTACGGGGCTTTGCTTGTCAAGATAGAACAGCTTTTTTACGATGAGAAAGAGAAATATCCTTTCACCATCGTGAGCACCGATGGAAAATCAAAACTATTCTTAAAGTTTAAGATAAAAGACAAATCCGTTATGAGCTGGTATCAAAAAGGCCAGTCTATAGTGGTTTATGGTCTGTTAAAAGAGTTTAGAGGCCAAAGGTATATGGTGCATCCAAAGATATTTAGCGAATCTTCCAAAGAGGTTGATATTATAAAACCCGTTTACCCGCTTGAGAGGTTTGAAGAGGTCAAAGATATAAGCCCTTCCTCTCAAAAAAGAAGGAAGCTTTTAGAGAGCTCTATAAAAGCAGTGCTTAGCTATTACAGGGATTACTGGCAAAATCTTCAGGATATACTACCAGAGGAGTTTTTAAAAGAAAACGATTTGATACCATTGTCTTTGGCTTTTAAGATAATACATGTAGAGGATTATTTTAAAGATTACAAGAGTTTTGAGTCTATGCTGTTAAAAGCCAAAAAACGATTTTTATACGAAGAGATTTTCATGTTTGAGCTTGCCATGTTAAAAAGAAGGGCTATGGTAAAATCCCTTAACGCCTATCCTGTGAATGTGAACCCAGAGGATGTTGTAAGAGAACTAGAACAAAACATAAGCTTTCCCCTCACAAACGCCCAGAGAAGAGCCATAAAGGAGATAATAACGGATATGAACTCCACAAAGCCCATGAGCAGGCTTCTTCAGGGGGATGTGGGAAGCGGTAAGACGATGGTGGCGATGGCAAGCGCTCTGGCGGTTGTAAGAAGCGGTTTGCAGGTGGCTTTGATGGTGCCGACAGAGATTCTGGCAAACCAGCATTATAAGAATTTTCAGGAGTTTTTTAAAAAGTTTAATTACAGGGTGGGGCTTTTGACCTCTTCCACATCAAAAAAGGATATTCACAAACTGATATCCATGGGAGAGGTTGATATAGTAATAGGGACTCATGCTCTGGTGCAGGAAAAGGTGAAGTTTAAAAACCTTGGACTTGCCATAATAGATGAGCAGCATCGCTTTGGCGTGGCTCAAAGACAAAACCTCCTTGAGAAAAACGACAACCACATGCCCCATCTTCTTTACATGAGCGCCACCCCAATACCAAGGACCATTGCGATGGGTATCTTTGGAGACCTTGATATATCTGTTTTAGATGAGATGCCCTCCATGAGAAAACCCGTAAAAACCGCTGTTTTATACTCTGATAATGAGAAGGATATGGATTTTCTTATAAATCATATAAAAAGAGAACTCCAGCAGGGGAATAAGGTATATATAGTCTACCCTCTTATAGAAGAATCCGAAAAGCTGGATTTAAAAGCCGCCCAGACGGAGTACGAGAAATGGAAAAACATATTTAAAGACTATAAGGTACTCCTTTTGCACGGGCGCATGAACGAAAAAGAAAAATCAAGCATCATGGAAGAGTTTAAAGAGAGCGCTCATATACTGGTATCCACCACCGTCATAGAGGTGGGTATAGACGTAAAAGAGGCCACCACGATAGTGATAGAGGATGCTCACAGGTTTGGACTGTCCCAGCTTCATCAGTTAAGAGGAAGGGTAGGACGTGGGGACAGGGAAGGATACTGCTTTTTGCTGGTAAATAGCGCTTTTATCAAAAGCCAGAAACTGACAGACCAGAACGCCACTTTAAGAAGGCTTAGGGTGATGGTGAAAACAAGAGACGGGTTTGAAATATCTTTAGAGGATTTAAAGCTAAGGGGTCCGGGAGACGTTCTGGGGCTTTCGCAGTCTGGATATTTTCAGTTTAACTTTGTGGATTTAAAAAGCGAAGAGCATCTAAAACTCATGTCTTTTATAAGAGAAAAGATACCAGAGTACAAAAAAAGCTTCAGCGAAGACCTCATATGGCTTGTAAACAAAAAATATCTGGATGAAAAGCTCATTGTGGCTTAAACATATTGAGTATATCCTCTTTTTTCTTTACACCCACAAAGGCGTTTACAACCTTTCCCCTTTCTATCAAAACTGTGGTAGGAGTCCCCATTATACCTATCTCCTGAGCTAGCTTTGCCCCCTCTTTGCTAAATACATCTATCTTTTTAACCTTCACCTCTTTTATAGAATCCACGATGGGTGCCATCACCTTACAGGCCCCGCACTTTTCCGAATAAAAGTAAAGTATCAGCTTTTTCTCGTTTTTAAAATCATTCAGTGTGGCACCTTTTAGTTTGTTCATCTTATAAGCTGCTAAAAGCCTCAAACCAATTACAAACATCAAAAAGAGTACTAAAAATATCGCCACAAGCGTTATCAAAGCGCTCATATCACAGCACCTTAAAGCTTATCTTATAAATATCGGAGTCGTTTTGAATGGGTATTGTGCCCACTTTACCCGTTATTACAAAGATGCCCTCTTTGGTGGGGATTATGCCCTCTATGGCCTCTTCAAAAGAAGCACCTCTTAGCTTTTTCATATAGACAAGCTCGTTGTCTTTTCCACCTATATCAAGAGCGTAAAGGTTTCCGTAGGCATATTTTGTGATACCAAAAAATCTCTCTATAGAGCTTTCTTTGTTTGCCCCTATTAAAAATACCGGTAAACCCTCTAATTTAGCAGGAGCTCCTTTTTCATAGAATATATATCTCATGGTGGTGGTATTGATAAAGGGTATATTCACGTAAGAGTAAGAACCGCCAAACACCGCTGAGGATGAGTACAGCTCTGTCTGACCTTTAAATACCCTTAGCCTGTGGGAGCTGTCTATAAAGATGATATCGCCCCTGTAGATAGAAGCCCCGTCTATTCTAAAACCAGCCGGTACATCCACGTTGTCTGTGGCTTTTACCTCGCCGTTTTCAAAGACAAGGTGCTTTACCCCGCCAAACTTTCTGTCCGCTGTGAAGGTCTGTCCCCAGAAGGTTTTGTGAGGATGGTTCTTATCAAGTATGGACATGAAATAGTGTATATGCTTTGCCACTATAACAGGGCTATCTCCTACCATCTTCACTATGAAAGAGGACATGTTAGAGCCTGTAAACATGTTTACTAGTATATAATCTTCTTTACCCTGTCCTATCCTTCCTACGCTCACCGAAATGGGATGTCCCGCCGGCAGACTCATTTCGGCTACTTTCACCACATCATCTCTTAAAAGCTGGTATATCAGAAGGTTATCCCTCGTAAGAAGCACCAGATACTCTTTGCCGTTGCCGTAGAGGTCCCCAACGTCCGCGCTCAATACTAAAGAGCCCACAGATTTTATAAACTTTGATGTGACAAGAAGGTGTAAATCCCTTATGGATGCTTTTTTTATAGCTAGTCCCTGGGTGGGTTCTTCGTATATAGATTTTCTTACAAAACCACCCGGCACTCCGGAAAATGCTATACCATAACCTTTTGGAAACTCTCTTATGCTAAGAGCGCAGTTATCCCCAGACTTTACATTTGGAAATATGGCAGCTATGTCGTATAGCTTTTCGTCAGAACCTTTAAAGCACACATCGGATGTGTCTATCTTTGCTATATCTCCAACGCTTGGTTTTTTACCGGATATCACCTTGCCTACCGCAAAGTTGTCATAGACTTTTTCTATCTTAACCTTGCCTATCTCCTTGTAAGAGTATCCTAAAAACTGATGACTGAGAGGGTTTATCACACGTCCCGTCGGTTCTTTTATATCAAGCACCTCTCCTATGTGGAGATTTTTACCCGCTATATATACCTCATCGTCTTTTACGTTCACCACCTGGTAAGATTCTTTTTTCAGGCTTTTAAGAAAAGAATCTAAATTACCAGCGTAGGATATGCTGCATAAAAGCCCTAAACCAAGCAGAAACTTCTTCATAAACCCCTCCTAAAGGTTTTCTACGATTTTTTGGGTCATCTCTTTGGTGTTTACCTTTGTGCCGTGATTTCTATATATATCCTGGGTTCTGTAGCCCTGAGCGAGCGTTCTATCAACAGCGTCCTCTATGGCTTTTGCCACATCGTCCATCTTGAAACAGTATTTAAACATCATCGCCACAGAGAGGATGGTGGCTATAGGGTTTGCTATGTTCTTACCAGCTATATCTGGAGCAGAACCGTGTATTGGCTCATAAAGGGCATATCTATCTCCCAAAGATGCGGAAGGAAGCATTCCCAAGCTTCCCTGTATGACCCCAGCCTCATCTGAGAGTATATCGCCAAATATGTTGCCTGTTACTATGGTATCAAAAGAGTAAGGTCTGTTGACCAGTTGCATGGCGCAGTTGTCCACATAAAGATGTTCTAGTTCTACATCGGGGTAGTTTTTGTGCTCTTCGTTCACTACATCCCTCCAGAGCCCAGATACTTCCAGAACGTTTGCCTTGTCTACGCTTGTGAGCTTTTTCCTTCTTTGTCTTGCTATTTCAAAGGCTTTTTTTACCACCCTTCTTATCTCGGATTCTTTGTACCCCATCGTATTAAAGCCATATCTCTCGCCGTTTTCTAATGTGGTGATACCTCTTGGCTCTCCGTAATATACGTCGGAAGAGAGCTCTCTCACCACCATGAGGTCTGTGCCTTTTACCACGGATTCTTTTAAGGGTGAGCTTTCTATGAGGGCATCAAATACTTTAGCAGGTCTTAGGTTTGCATAAAGATCAAGGATTTTTCTTATACCAAGAAGGCCTTTTTCTGGCTTTTTGTCGGTAGGTAAATCGTCCCACTTTGGCCCACCTACAGCCCCAAGAAGCACCGCATCCGAGTTTTTGCATATTTCTACCGTCTCTTCCGGAAGAGGTGTACCGGTTTTATCTATGGCGATACCACCTATCAAGCCCTCTTTTATCTCGTACTGGAATTTGAATTTAGAAGCCAAACTATCCAAGACCTCTAGAGCGCTATCCACAATCTCAGGTCCTATGCCATCACCTTTTAACACCGCTATTTTTAATGTCTTCATGCTTTTATTTTAACATAAATGAGCTTTTTTCAAATACAAATGCTCACTCTTAGGGATG
>CAYFGH010000050.1:0-8304 GCA_964342735.1 uncultured Aquificaceae bacterium | reverse complement strand
GCTTGAGAGTAAGCCCCTAAGGGTTTTGGGGCTTTTGGTGAAAATATCTCTTTTTTCATAACTTTCTTTTCCTTCTCATATAAGCTGGTAAATCTTCTACTTCTTGAGGTTGAGCTTCTGGGATGACTTTGGGTTTTTCTTCTTTTATCTCTCTTTCAGAGGGTTTTATAACCTTCATCGTTTGCTGAGCTTTGGAATTTTCTTCAAAATCCGTTGCTACTATAGCCACTTTGGCGTTCTGGGATTCGTTTTCATCGAGCATCACAGCTCCAAAGATGATGAGGGCGTTTTGGTCTGCTTCTTCTCTTATTTTTGCAATGGATGTTTCTATCTCTGTAAAAGGTGTATCTTGATTTATCCAGAGGGTTACCATGAGTCTCTTGGAGCCCTTTATGGAGTTTCCTTCTAAGAGTGGGCTGTGCATGGCCTGTTCTACCGCCACATCTATCTTATCGCTGTTCTTAGATGTTCCTATACCTATTAAGGAAAGACCGCCATTTTGCATTACTGTTTTGACATCCGCAAAATCCACGTTTATAAGGGCTGGAGTTGCCACTATGCTTGTGATACCGCGCACTGCCTGGGATAGTATATCGTCTACCATCTTAAAAGCGTTTCCTATGGTAAGGTTTCTATCAGCTATCTCGTGTAGTCTTTGATTGTGTATGACTATATAAGTATCGCACACGTCTTTTATCTTTTGAAGTCCTTCTTCCGCCACCTGAGCTCTTCTTGGTCCTTCAAAGTTGAAGGGTTTTGTGCATACACATACTGTAAGGATGTTCATCTCTTTTGCCGCCTGAGCAATTACTGGGGCTGCTCCGGTGCCTGTACCTCCACCAAGACCCACAGCGATAAAAAGCATATCCGTATCTCGTAAAATCTCCTTTATTTTGTCTATGTCCTCAAGAGCAGCTTGCTCACCTACCTCTGGTCTTGCTCCTGCTCCCAGACCTCTTGTTATCTTTTCTCCAATCTGGAGTTTGTTGGGTACTGCCAGCGTGCTAAGATGCTGAATATCTGTATTTAAAGCGTAAAGTTCAACGTTTTCTATACCATCAAGGTACATTCTGTTTACCGCGTTGCAACCACCACCGCCTACGCCAAACACCTTAATCTTTGTAGGGTTTATAAAATCCATATTCACCTCCTGAACAATATATAGTATATCATGAGTATTGTTTATTTTATCAGATGATTTTGTCTGGCGTGGGGATAGTTTAAGCTACCCCATCTGTAATGATGGGGCTTTTATTTTTAATTTAGGCTTTTTAGCTTTGATGCCACAGAGGTTATGTATCCCAAGAAAGCCTCTTCTGGTTGAGCACCTACAAACTCGGCAAGACCGTTGTTCAGTACAATCTTTGGTACTCCTACCACCTGGAACTTTTCAGACAGATCCATGTTTTCTGATGCGTCTATGGCTTTTGATGTGATATAATCGCTTGCTATAGCAAACTTAAAGGCTGTTATAGCAGCAGCCGGACAGTATCCACAGGAAGTGGTTACAAATACCATAATATCTATCGGCACATCCACCTCTTTTAGTATTTCAAGCGTTCTTTCTTTAAGACCGGCTTCTCTCTGGGAAACCTGTATGATGCCGTGTATTAACGTGTTGAACTCGAGTCCCGCTGGAAGACCTATGTACCTTATACCGTAATCTTTTTCGCCCTCTATCACAAGCGTTGGCACTCTTTCTATACCATAAGAAGAAGCTAACTCCTGATTGGTGAGCGGTGATATGATCTCCAGAGAAAGCTTATCCCCACCAACTTCCTTTACCTCTTGCATCAAATCTTCTGCCACAGAACAGGTTTCACAGCCGATGGCCTGAGAGAACAGCTTTAGATTTACCGGTTCTTTCAAGTTCTTTTCGAATATGTCTCTTAGCTGTGCTCTTGTTTCTAAGTCTAAAAGCATAAACACCTCCTGAAGGATAAAAAGTTTATTATATATTAATATAACCCTTTTTTCCTAAAAATCTATAGATAATCTGCTAAATACTGAGCGGTGACGGTATCCATCGTCGGTACATGTATGATGAGCCAGGGTACAAACTTCTGTTCCAGATACTCTTTTATAAGCTCTTTGTTTTTGGTGGCGTAAAAATCCTCTTTCAGTTTGTTGAGCTCTGATAGCCTCATCTCATGCTCCTGTCTGTGCATAGGATAGGCAAAGAATCCCGTTTCTTTCATGGCGTTGTTTTCAAACTCAAAATGATACATCACATCCGCCAAAAAATCTTCAAAGAGTTTTTCTATCCTTTCTATGGGCTCATCGTTTTTTATGGCATCGTAAAGCTCATTGAGAAGGTCAACCTCATCAAAGTGGATGTCGTTCATCTCCATAAGAGCCACCTGCGGTATCCTCTCTTTAGGTAAAATCATAAAAACTACCTCCTTGAGTGATTTAAGATAAGTAAATATTAATTTATATGATTTGGTAGCATTGTCAATATGTGTTCTGTTAGCATATGTAAATATAGTTTACATAACATGTTTATCATATGTAAGCTCTGAATTTTATATATAATATTTATTTAACTTTTTAGGAGTGAAGATATGGAACTAACGCTCAATGCTCAAGACAAGGTTTACGATGTGATTATAATAGGAGCAGGACCAGCAGGGGCTTCTGCAGCCATTTATACAGCCAGGGCTGGTTTGTCCACTTTAGTTCTTTACAGAGCGGAAGCTGATGGGGCTCTTGGTGTAACTCAGAAGATTGAAAACTATCCCGGTATAAGAGGACCTTTATCGGGTTTCGAGCTTTTAAAATTGATGAGAGACCATGCAAAAGCTTTTGGAGCAGAGTTTCAAAGAGGAAAAGTCATAGCTACATCGTTAGAAGGTGATGTTAAAAGCGTATATACCATAGATGGAAGAGAGTATAAAGCAAGGGCTTTGATAGTGTCTTCTGGGGCTATGGAAAGAGCCCATAAGTTTCCGGGAGAAGAGGAGTTTTTAGGAAAGGGCGTATCTTACTGCGGCGTGTGTGATGCGGCCTTTTTCAAGGACAGGCCTGTGGCGGTCGTGGGAGATGATGATTATGGTATAGAAGAAGCTGAGTTTATAGCTCGTTTTGCTTCAAAGGTATATTTTGTGGTACCATCTTCAAAGATAAGAGCACCTCAAGAGACGATAGAGCATTTTTCACATCTTCCAAACGTTGAGATTTTGCTTCATACAAGACCTGTGAAGATAATAGGCGATAACCTTGTAAAGGGTCTTCACGTGAAAAAGCTGTCTGCTGGGGAAGAGGCCACTCTGGAAGTGGATGGTGTGTTTATATTCATAGGTGGTAACAAACCCTCTGTGGATTTTCTCATGGGTCAGGTAAAGATGAACGAGCACGGTTGCCTTGAGATAAACGAAGAGATGATGACATCGGTACCCGGTGTTTTTGCAGCCGGGGATATACTCTGCACAAATATAAAGCAGGCGGTGATAGCAGCAGCCGATGGTGTTAAAGCTGCTCTGGCAGTGGATAAGTATCTTAACAAAAAATCCAAGATTACATCTCAGTGGTAATAAAAGGGGGTTTTATGCAACATCTTACAAAAAAACAGTTAGAAGAACTGAAAAAGAAGCTCCTGGATGAGAAGGCCAAGATAATAGCCAGGTACAACGATACCATCGAAGCTCAGAAGAGAGTCTCCGAAGAGGCCAAAGAACCTCAGGATTTAGAAGACCTTGGTCAGATCAACTACACCGAAGAGCTTTTAGAATCTCTGTCCCAAAGGGATATGGAAGTGCTAAAAGAGATTGAAGAGGCCCTAAAGCGCATGGAAAATGGCACTTACGGTATATGCGAGTGGACCGGTGAACCCATTCCCTATGAAAGACTGAAGGCCATACCCTGGACGAGGTTTACCGCCAAAGGGGCAGAAGAGTATGAAGAAACGATGGGAACTTCTATGACAAATACCACTTACGAACCGCCGGTAGAGGATATAACCATAGAAAGAGACGACATAGGAGAAGACTGAATATGCTTTATAAAAAGAGCGTTTCAAAGCTTTTAGAAGAAAAGGTAAAACCCTCAGAAATCTTAGAAGCTTTTATAAAAAGGAAAGAGGCGTTAGAACCAAAAGTCAGAGCTTATGTGAGCGATCTATACGAAAAAGCTTATGAAGAGGCCAAAGCTCTTGATAAAAAATCACCTCAGGGAAAGCTCTTTGGTATTCCAGTGGCCATAAAAGACAATATAAACGTGGATGGATATCCCACCACCTGCTCTTCAAAGATGCTTCAAAACTACATATCTGTTTACGATGCTACTGTTGTAAAAAAGCTAAAACAAGAAGGGGCTATAATAGTGGGTAAAACAAACATGGATGAGTTTGCTATGGGCTCATCCACCGAGTACTCGGCGTTTTTTCCCACCAAAAACCCCTGGAACCTTGATTATGTGCCCGGAGGCTCCTCTGGTGGTTCTGCCGCTGCTGTGGGAGCAAACATGGTGCCTTTATCCCTTGGCTCTGATACGGGGGGATCTATAAGACAGCCTGCTTCTTTTTGTGGTGTGATAGGGCTTAAACCCACCTACGGAAGGGTATCAAGGTATGGTCTTGTGGCTTTTGCATCTTCTTTGGACCAGATAGGGCCTTTTGGCAGATATACAGAAGATGTGGCCCTTCTTCTGGAGGTGATATCTGGATACGACCCAAAAGACAGCACCAGTGCCAATATAGAAGTGCCTTCTTTTTCTAAAAGCCTGAAACCGGAAATACCCTTAAAAGTGGGTATTCCAAAAGAGTTTATGGCTTATAAGATAGATAAAGAGGTAGAACAATCTTTCAAAAACTTTGTAAAATTTTTAGAGGACAACAAGGCTATAATAAAAGAAGTTTCTTTACCCCATATAGAGTATGCAATACCAGTTTATTACGTGCTGGCACCGGCGGAGGCTTCTTCAAATCTGGCTCGTTTTGACGGGGTAAGGTATGGTTATAGAGCTAAAGATTTTAAAGATGTTTTTGAACTTTATGCAAAAACGAGGGATGAGGGTTTTGGACCAGAGGTAAAGCGCCGTATCATGCTTGGAACTTACGTTCTGTCTTCAGGCTATTACGAGGCTTACTATGGCAAAGCCTTGGCTGTTAAAAACCTCATAAAAAAAGAGTTTTTGGAGACTTTAAAAGATGTGGATGTCATAATAAGCCCCACTTCTCCAACACCACCTTTTAAATTTGGTGAAAAGCTAAATGACCCCATATCCATGTATCTTTCTGATATATTCACAGTATCTGTAAACTTAGCAGAGCTTCCAGCTATATCCATACCATCGGGCTTTACAAAAGAAGGATTGCCAATAGGTGTTCAGATAATAGGTAGAGCCTTTGACGAACAGACGCTTCTTAACCTCTCTTACGCCTGGGAACAGCACTACCCTCACTATGAATACGTGTCAGATGTATGATAGCTCTTAGTCTTGATACTTCTAGTAGCAATGTATCTTTATGCCTGTTAAAAGCCTCAAAACCAGTATTGAGCTTTTACAAAGAAACAAATGAAAAAACGCTAAATCTCTTACCTTCTTTGTTTAACGAGTTTAATATAAACCCAGAAGATATAGATGCTTTTTTTGTATCAACAGGGATAGGCTATGCCACACCTTTAAAAATCGGTATAAACTTTATAAAAGCAATGGCTATAGCCCTGGATAAACCTATTTATACTTTTACAAACATAGATGCTCTGGCAAAGACCCTTTTTAAAAATGAAAAGGTATTTCTTTACAGAAAAGTATCGGATGCCTATACGGGGGCTTTTTATGAGAAAGGGCAAAGAATATCTGATATAAGAGAATACAGGGAGCTTCCAGATGATAACATACTGGATATAGAAGATTATCAGCACATGTTTTCTTATCTTGGGTATATGGCTTTTAAGGATGAAAAACCAAGCGATATATTCTCAGTAGAACCAATATACACAAGACCTCCCACCAGGGTGTTAAGAGTTTAACTTTTATGGATATAGACTTGCTTCATGGTTTAAACGAAGAGCAGAAGAAGGTGGTGCTCTCAGAAGGAAAACCTATCCTGGTGGTGGCGGGGGCTGGTTCTGGTAAGACAAAAACCATCATACACAAGGCGCTTCATTTGATATTGAAAAAAGACTCCAAGGTGAGGGCCAAAAGGCTTCTTATGATAACTTTTACAAACAAAGCTGCCAATGAGATAAAAGAGAGGATTCAAAGATATTCTGAGTCTTTGGGGCATGATTTGAAGCTGGAGTGGATTGGGACGTTTCATTCTGTGGCTTCTAAGATTATAAGAAGACACCACTCTGTATTTGGGCTTTCAGCGGATTTTAGAATACTGGATGAAGAGGATTCCAAAAGGCTGTTTCAGGGGCTTTTAAAAGGAAAAGATGTATCCAAAGAGATGGGCAAAAAGCTATACGTTGCGGTAAACCAGGCCATAGAGGGAATAAGACTCATAGATGAGGATGATAAGTTTGATAAGATGGTGCTGGAGTACAGGGATTTGTTTTTAAACTCCATGCTTGAATCAAACGCCGTTTGCTTTTCCTATCTTATGGGTGCTTTTAAGAATATGCTTGAACAAGACGGGGCTTTCAGGGATCATTATCAGAGGTATTTTGATTACATAATAGTGGATGAGTTTCAGGATACAAACACCACACAGTACGAGATAATAAAGCACATATCAAGGGCTGATAACATATGTGTGATAGGTGACCCAAACCAGTGCATATACGAGTGGCGAAACGCCCATCCAGACAACATTATAAACTTTATAGAAGATTACAATCCAGAGATAATAAAATTAAACATAAACTACAGGTCATCTACCGAAATTTTATCTTTAGCTAACGAGGTCCTGGCTCATTCAAAAGCAAAATGGAAAGAGCTTGTTCCTGTTTTAAAAAGCCACAAAACACAGAACGAGATAAACAGAAAACCCATCATCACCCATCATATTACAGAGGAAAAGGAAGCCGATTGGATTGCCAGAAAGATAAACGAGCTCAGTAAAGATATACCCCTTGAGGAGATAGCGATACTGGTAAGGGTAAACTACGTTACAAACTTCATAGAGCAGGCTCTGGTAAAAGCCAAGATACCCCATAAGGTGGTGGGAGCCCTAAGATTCTTCCAGAGAAAAGAGGTAAAGGATATACTGGCTTATCTTCATCTTGCAATAAATCCAAAGGACGTGGTATCTTTTCAAAGGGCCATCACAAATCCAAAAAGAGGTATAGGAGAAAAAACCGTAGAAAAGATATTAAACTTTTCAAAACAAAAATCCATAGACCTCATACAGGCCACAAAGTATGTTCTGGGAAATAAACTCTTTGACGAGAACAACTTTGTAAGCTCAGTAGAAAGGTTAAGACATAACATAGAAAAGGGTACCGAAGACATATCTTTTTACATTGAAAAGCTTATAAAGGACATAAACTATTTTGAGTACTTAGAACAGGAGTATAAGGAAGATTATAAGGAGCGTATTGAGAATGTAAAAGAGCTTATAAGGTTTTTTGAGGTGGAATCTTTGAAGTATCAGGATAACAAAAAAGAGGCTTTAAAAGAGCTCCTTCAAGAGCTTTCTTTGATGGAAGAGGACGAGGAGGACAATTTAAAGGCTGTCAGGATAATGACGATACACAAAGCAAAGGGGCTGGAGTTTGAGGCTGTTTTTATGCCAAGGTTAGAAAACGGCATACTTCCACATTCTTCGGCTTTTGACGATATACTTGATATGGAAGAAGAAAGAAGACTATTTTACGTAGGTATCACCAGAGCCAAGAGATATCTATTTTTAAGCTATACCGATGCTGGAAAACTGAGCGATTTTATAAAAGATATAAACAAAGACCTTCTAGATATGTCCTTTATGCCAAGAGAAAGGATAAAAGACATCACCGCCATGAGTGTAAACAGCTATAAACCCATAGAGTATAAGAGCCAGGATAAGAAAGCTAAGAAATCTCAGATTGATATAAAAGCAGGTGATATCGTATTTCACGAGGTGTTTGGAGAAGGAGAGGTTATAAGCGTATCAAAAAACACCGCCAGCGTGAGGTTTAAAGACAGAGAAAGGACCATCATGAAAGATTTTCTAAAACCAGTATGAGATTAAAAACGATAAAACACTTTCTTTTTAGAATGTTTGAAGTTCCATCCTCCACCGCTTATAAGACCTATCAGCCTATAAGCATATTCATAGTGTCTCTTTCGATACTCTTTGGTGTGTTAGAAGAGTTTCACTCTCTGCACCAGGACCTTTATGCCAGCGCTATCATCTTGGATTATACAGCCTCCTTAGTT
>CAYFGH010000049.1:0-8446 GCA_964342735.1 uncultured Aquificaceae bacterium | reverse complement strand
TGTTGCCACTGGTTTAGGCCTATATAAAACAGTGTAAAACCTATAAAAGCTCCCAAGGATAAGAGTGCTGTTCTTTTTAACTTCATACAAATATTTTACACTAAAACTGGGATAAAAATCTTATATCGTTTTCGTAAAATAGCTTTATGTTGTCTATGCCGTAATAAAGCATCGCAAGGCGCTCTACGCCCATGCCAAAGGCAAATCCCGTATAATAAGAGGGGTCTATATCGCAGTTTTTGAGCACGTTTGGGTGTACCATGCCACATCCCATCACCTCAAGCCATCCCGATTGCTTACACACCCTGCAACCGCTTCCACCACATATCACACACTCTATATCCACTTCAAAAGATGGCTCTGTAAAGGGAAAATAAGAACTTCTATACCTTGTTTTCAGGCTTTTACCAAAAAACATATTTAAAAATGTATCTAAAACGTACTTTAGATGTTTTAAGTTTATGTGTCTGTCCACTGCCAGACCTTCCACCTGGAAAAACATGGGAGAATGAGTGGGGTCATCGTCTTTTCTGTATACCTTTCCGGGGGCTGTGATGTAGATGGGTGGCTTGCTTGAGAGCATCGTTCTAATCTGAATGGGTGATGTATGGGTCCTCAGCACATAACCTTCTTTGTTTACATAAAAAGTGTCCTGCATGTCTCTGGCGGGGTGATATTTTGGTATGTTTAGCATGTCAAAGTTGTACTCTTCTTTTTCCAGCTCTGGACCATGCTGTTCTAAAAAGCCCATAGACTTCAGGATAGAGAGAATCCTTTCTAATGTAAGGGTTATTGGATGCAGGTTTCCATACAAAGAGCTTACAGGCAGTGTAGGGTCTATAAAATCTTTGGACAGTCTTTTGGACTCTTCTAAGCTCTTAAAATAAGAAAACTTTTCTTTTATAAGTTCTTCCGCTTTTTCTCTTATCTCGTTTATGAGGCTTCCGTAGTGTTTTCTTTCCTCTGGTGGTATATCTTTTATGGCCTTTGAAAGCTCTTTTATGATGCCGGTTTTACCTAAGTATTTGGCTTTTACTCTCTCTAACTCCTGCAAAGAGCCAGCGGAAGCTAAATCTTCGTTTAGCTCCTTTAAAAGCCCTTCTTTATCAGGCAACATGCTGTCTGGCTTTTTCTATTAGCTCTTTAAAAGCTTGAGGGTCAAGGATTGCTATCTGGGCTAGGGATTTTCTGTTTAAGTTTATGCCGGCTTTTTTAAGACCGTTTATAAACTTGCTGTAGGTCATGCCGTTTGCTCTGCAGGCTGCGTTTATACGGGCTATCCAGAGCGCTCTAAACTGTCTTTTGCGCTGGCGTCTATCCCTGTACTGATATTTAAGGGCCCTTATAACAGCTTCTTTGGCTTTTCTGTAGACTCTGCTCTTCTGGCCTCTGTAGCCTTTTGCAAGCTTTAAAATCTTCTTTCTAAACTTTTTTGAAGAACGACCTTTAACTCTCATAAAAACCTCCTTAAACTAAATATTATAACAGAAACTTCTTCTATGGATATCAGAAAGCCCAAAGGTTTTTATCTCTTCTAAATGTTCTTTTGTGCCGTAGCCTTTGTGTTTGTCAAACCTGAAAGGATAGCGCTTTGAATACTCTATCATCATGCTGTCTCTTGTGGCTTTTGCCACCAGTGAAGCAAGCCTTATACAGAAGCTCTTTTCATCTCCTTTTGTGATGGCTACAGTCTCATAATCTTCTAAGTTGATAAAATCCGATAGAACGATATCAAAACCTTTAAGCTTTTCTAAAGCCCTTTTCATGGCAAGTTTTGTGGCTTTTAGTATACCAATATCGTCTATCTCCTGATGTGAGGCATAGCCTGTGCTGTATTTAAAGTATTTTTTTATAATATCAAAAGCGAGAAACCTCTCTTTTTCCCTTAACTTTTTAGAATCTCCTTTGATGATAGCACACTCATCGTTGAAAAACACATCAACATTATCCACAAGTATAGCTCCCGCTACCACAGGACCGGCTAGAGAACCTCTACCAGCCTCATCTATGCAAGCCAGCGCAATACCCCTTTTTAAAAACTGCCCTTCGTAGATCAGGATTTGTTCGATCTGGCGTCTTGTTTGAGCTTTTCGTGAGCCTCTTTCTCCCATGGTTTGATCTCTTTGATCTTGCGAGCAGCGGTTTTGCCTTTTAAGTTTCTCAAGAAGTATAGTTTTGCTCTTCTTACTCTACCGTATTTTACCAGCTGTATGCTGTCTATGTTTGGGCTGTAGTAAGGGAATGTCCTTTCTATGCCTACACCGTAAGATTCTTTTCTTACGGTAAACATCTTATTAAGACCTCTGTTTTTAATCCTTATTACGATACCTTCAAAACCCTGAATCCTCTCTTTGTCTCCTTCTTTTATCTTGTAGTTTACCCTTATGGTGTCTCCTACTTTAAACTCAGGATATTCTTTCTTGGGAGTGTATAGCTTTTCCAACTGTTGAATGTTCATGGCTTAACCTCCAAAATCGTTTTAAGCTAATATTATAGCATAATGTTATATTTTTGCGTTCAACATTTTATCTTTGTCTACGGGCAGTCCTGTTTCTGTGGAAAGGCATGGTGCTCTAAAGAGTGAGCCGTGCCATACTCCTTGCATCGTTCTTACCATAACTATTGTATAAAATGTTGTAAGCATTGCTAATTCAATACCAGATAGTATTTTTACAAAGTCAAAACCTGTAAATATCCATATTTGAATGGTAGCTGCTGTGAATACTCCCAGCGGGAACGTAAATCCCCACCAGCCCATGTTGAAAGGAAGACCCTCTTTCAAATATCTAATTGTGGTCATAATGGCCATCGCATACCACCAAAGACCATAAGCCCACAAAAGCATACCTATCATAAACCCTACCCTGAAAAAGAGCCTTGAAAACAGCTCAAATTCGCTGTTGTAAAAGACCCCGGAAGATGCCTGTCCCAGCAAAAACATCGCCAGAGCCCCAGTACCTATGGGTCCCAGGGTAAGCCATATGGAAACCGCCATATCCTTTGGTGGTAATCCATGAACTGCCAGCCTGAAAAACAGTATTACCAGTATACTCATGGCAAGAGGCACAGATAAAGACCAGAGTATATAGCTCGTATAAACTATCAATTGAGCATGTATCTGGTCCACGTGAGGGGCCACAAGACCACCGGATGCTGCTGCAACTTCTGCGGGTACGATAGGTAATAACCACACGGCTGTCATCTTATCAAGGCTGTGCTCGTGCTCTGTAAACATGTAAAAGGGCACCAAGAATCCACTTATAATGGCAAGGGCTGCATCTATCCACCAGAGGTAATAATCCAGGTGAGCGTACTTGTTGCCATAGAATAGTATAAAACCGTTGACTATTGTGGCAAAACCCATTGGAATAGCGCCTATAAACATGGACTGAACCGGGTGATGGAGCATCCTTTTGGCACCTTCAAAGAAAAACACCCACCTTGCTATGAATAGAAGCGATATAACGGTAAAAAATACAATATTTAACTCCCATATAAACTTTGTTATTGGTATCATATAAGGGAAGTGATAGGGTGAGTTGTGAAGGTCTATGGCTA
Source organism: uncultured Aquificaceae bacterium (assembly GCA_964342735.1). GTDB lineage: Bacteria > Aquificota > Aquificia > Aquificales > Aquificaceae > Hydrogenobaculum. Next base: position 4,888 of record CAYFGH010000049.1, on the reverse strand, counting down.
CTATGCCTGTGCCCATCGTCAGGGTAAACCAGTTTGGTGTAAAGTTTTTTACTATATCCAGCGGATGACTTAAAGCCTGAAAAGGTTTATAAATTTTCTTAGCTTCCATGGACATATTTTAAAGCACTTTATATTCCTGTGCAACAGATGTATTGTTATTACCAATGAGCGAATGTTTGTTTATTAGCTATAGATGATATATATTACACTGAGTAAATTCATTGTAAGCGTTGATTTTTTAACTACTATTAATCTATGCCAAAGGTAATAGTTGCCAAAAACGCTGGTTTTTGCTACGGTGTAAAAAGAGCGATAACGCTTGCCGAAAGGGCTGCAAAGCAACATGATAAAGTGTATACGCTTGGACCCCTCATTCACAATCCCCAGGAGGTAAATAGGCTTTCCAGCATCGGCGTAAAAACCGCCGAAAGTGTTGATATAGATAAAGACGCCACCGTTATAGTGCGCTCTCACGGCATACCTCCAGAGAAGGAAAGATTTTTAAGAAACACTTTTCTAAACGTAATAGATGCCACATGCCCTTACGTAAAGGCTGTACATGAGGCGGTTGTATCTCTTGCCAGGGAAGGGTATTTTGTGGTGGTGGTGGGTGAAAAAGACCATCCGGAGGTTCAGGGTACCATAGGATATCTTGAGGAGGCAGAAGGAAGGTACAAGGTCGTAGATCATATTGAAGATTTAGAAGATATAAAAGAGGAAAAAGTTGGCGTTGTGGCTCAAACCACGCAAAATGAGGTATTTTTTGAAAATGTGGTTTTGAGGCTTTTAAAAAAGGTAAAGGAGTTGAAGGTTATAAATACCATCTGCAACGCCACCGAAGAGCGTCAAGCGGATATATATGAGCTTGCCCCAAAAGTAGATGTGATGATTATAATAGGTGGTAAAAACAGCGGCAATACAAAAAGACTTTTTGAGATAAGCAAGTCTTTAAACGAGCGCTCTTATCATATAGAGACAAAAGATGAGATAGACCCTTCTTGGTTAGAGGGAGCAAATGTTGTAGGCTTGAGCGCTGGGGCATCAACGCCGGACTGGATTATAGAGGATGTAAAGCGTTTTTTAGAAAATCATGAAAACTTCACTGCGGTATCTTAAAATAAAGTTTATCTTACTTTAAGGAGTTTTTATGAGAGAGCTTAAACTTGAGTCTTCTAAGGGTTTTCATATACCATCCTATGTGTGGTATGCTCTTACGGGCATAGGCATATCTCTTGTGGTGGGCTTGTCTGGTCTTGATAATCTCCTTCTTTATAAGATAGCCTTCTTTGCCTATGCGGTATCGTTTTTTGTATATTTTGCCTATACTGTTTTAAGAAACAGTTTATTTTCAAAACTTTCCACCGGTAGCTTGAGCCTGGCGGTAATTCTCAACCTCTCTGCCATGATAGCCAGGATGCTTGACAGTTATAAGTTAGGGCTTTTTCATCCTCCCTGGACTGATCTTTTTGAAGCGCTTACCTTCTGGTCTTTTATAGTGGGTGCGGTGTATCTTTACATAGAACAGAAATATGGCTACAAACTTATGGGAAGTGTGGTGAGTCTTTTTATAAGCGGTATATATCTATTTGCCATGCTAAAAGCTGATCCAAATATAGAACCTCTTATGCCATCTTTGAGAAGCTACTGGCTTTATATTCACGTCTTGACAGCGTTTTTAGGGTATGCAGGGTTTACGGTGGCTTTTGCAGCGGCGGTGTTTTACCTTATAAAATACTATTCACCCAATTCTATAAAATCAAAGCTTCCACCCGAGGAAGTACTTGATGAGATAGCTTATAAATCTGTGGCCATAGTATTCCCTATATGGACTGCTTCTATAATCCTTGGTGCTGCCTGGGCAGACGAAGCCTGGGGTGGTTACTGGTCCTGGGACCCCAAGGAAGTGTGGGCTCTGATAGTGCTGTTGTTCTTTGGGGCTTACCTTCACGCTCGTTATATGATGGGCTGGAAAGGACCCAAGGTGGCCTGGATGGTGGTGATAGGATTTATAGCCATACTTATCTGCTTTTTTGCCATAAACCTGTACTTCCCGGGACTTCACAGCTATGCAAAATCCTGATTGATGAACTGGCTTAAGATAGATAACGCTCTTAAAAGCTTTTTAGAAGAGGATATAGGCTGGGAGGATATCACCTCCTCTCCCTTGCCCGATGATTTGGAAGCCAGAGCCTTTATAAAGGTCAAAGAATCTGGGGTTGTAAGCGGTCTTTTTTTCGCCAAGAGGGTTTTTGAGCTTTTAGGAATAAACAATATCATATTAAAAGCCAAAGACGGGGATTTTGTAAATAAAAGTGATACCCTCATGGAGCTTAAGGGAAGTGCCAAAGCGCTTCTTATGGGAGAGAGGGTCTCGCTAAATATTATCCAGTCTTTATCTGGTATATCCACCGAGACAAGGTATATAGTGGACAGGATAAAAGATTTTGGTGTGAGGCTTCTTGATACCAGAAAAACAACCCCCGGTTACAGGTTTTTTGAAAAGTACGCTGTAAGGGCTGGTGCTGGCACAAACCACAGGTTTGCCCTTTATGATATGGTTTTGATAAAAGACAACCATATAAATGTGTATGGCAGTATTTCAAAAGCAGTAAAAGAGATTAGAAAACATCTTTCAATGGCTTACAAGGTGGAAGTGGAGGTGAGCAGTTTTGAACAGCTCCAAGAGGCTTTAAATTGCGATATAGATATAGTGCTTCTTGATAATTTTAGTGTAGAAGATGCTAAAAGAGCTATAGAGTTTGTGAGGGAGTACTCTTCTGTTAAGATAGAGCTTTCTGGTGAGATAAATAGATCAAATATAGAAGAGTATGCTAAGATAAGACCAGACTTTATATCCTCTGGGGCCATCATACACTCTTCTAAGTGGCTCAACGCAAGCATGGATATTCTAATATAAGCATTTCTTATAAGTTTATTTTTATTTTATACATCTTGACAGCAATGTTTTTAGTGATATAATAGTAATCTGAAAACATGTAAAGGAGGTTTACCATGACAAAAACAGAATTAGTTAGCTATGTGGCTCAACAAGCGGACATAACAAAGGCAAAAGCTGAAAAATGCGTTAATGCAGTATTTGCTGCGTTAGCAGAAAGCCTTAAGAAAAAAGAAAGAACCACGATACCTGGCTTTGGCACATTCACAGTGAGCACAAGAAAAGCCAGAACCGGAAGAAACCCGAAAACCGGTCAGGAGATAAAGATACCTGCAAGGACCACAGCGGTCTGGAGACCTTCTAAAGAGCTAAAGAAGCTAGGCTAACAAACTAACGGCGGTGCTTCAAGCACCGCTTTTAAAGCGATTAACGGTGAAAAAAGATTTAACCAGCCTTATAAAAAGCGAAAGCTCTTATCAAACAAACGACTTCATAAGTGAAAGGACTGCCTCTGATTATGTGGCTAAATACCTTATAAGCTATATTACCATAGAGCTTCAAAATCTGCCAAAAGACCACTGGGAAAAGACGGTAAAAACGTGGCTTAAGATCATAGCTCTAGCTAAAAGCTTACAAAACAACATACAGAGGAGCTTATTCTATCAGGAAAACAAGTTTGATATGGTGATGGAAGGGATAATGGAGGATGTTATCCACACAATAAACGGCTTTCAGTCTATAAACCTGCTTTCAAAAGACTTTAAGCCCTATGAGCTTATAAAAAAATCTTTAGAAATCATTTTAAAATATCAAAAACATCAAGAGTATCAGCTTTTTGAAGAACCCTTTAACTATCTTTGCAAGATTTTTGATGTTAAAACCTAAAAAATCCTTTGGTCAGAACTTCTTAAAATCAAAAGACATCGCAAGAAACATCGTAGAACTTCTTGATATAAAAGAAGATGATGTTGTGATTGAGATAGGACCAGGTCTTGGGGCTTTGACAGAGTTTTTATACCAAAAGCCCAAAAAAGAGCTTATTCTGATAGAGCTTGACAAAGAGGTTTTTGGGCTTTTAGAGAAGAACTACAAAGAAGCAACGCTTATTAATATGGATGCATCGGAGCTTGATTTATCAGCGCTTTCAGATGTAAAAATCATAGGAAACCTCCCTTACAACATGTATGCTAAAATCCTTGTAAACCTCATAGACCAGCAAAGTCATATCTCAAAGATGGTCTTTATGCTTCAGAAAGAGGTGGCCCAGAGGCTCATCACACGCTCAGAAGACAAGTCCTGGCTCTGGGCTTATGTGAATACGTATTTTGATGTTTATTACGCTTTTAGCGTGCCGGGAAGGTTTTTTTACCCTGTGCCAAAGGTGGTATCCGGTGTGATAGTCTTTGACAAAAAACCACATATCCCAGATTTTGATAAAAACGATTACAAAGCGTTTCTAAAAAAGATATTTTCAAACAAAAGAAAGATGTTAAAGCAAAAGATAGTTATAGAAGATAAATATGCTACCAGAAGAGCGGATGAGCTATCAATAGATGATATACTTAATATCTACAAAACGTTCTCATGTCTTAATAAAAATACCTTCACATCCACCCCTCTGTTGTAGCCCCCTATTTGATTTTTATCCCTGTAAAAGCCTTTAAACACCACCCTGTGACAGGGTATAAATATAGGAAGCGGGTTTGACCTCATGGCCGCTGCTATGGTCCTGGGATGAAGCTTCAGCACATTTCCCAAATCTTTGTAGCTTATAACCTGTCCAAACTTCACATGATTTTTTAGATATCTATATATATCCTCATACTTTTGTGGTATGTGAAAAGGGCTTTCATCTTCTATATCTTTTTTATCTATGAAATAACCATCGAATATATCCTTTAAATCCTTTGGTATATCCTCTTTTTCCTCAGATATAGAAGGTTTTATATAAAATATTTTATCTTTTTTAATGTATATGTAAAGACTTAGGTT
>CAYFGH010000048.1:0-8624 GCA_964342735.1 uncultured Aquificaceae bacterium | reverse complement strand
AATATATATAAGTTTAAGAAGACTATAGAAAAGGACAGCTCAAAGGAGGATATATACGAAAGACTTCGTTTGATATTAGAAGATTACATGTCTTTGGATAAGTTTAGCTTGTATGAGGTAAATTACGACAAGATGAAACTCATATTTGCAAGCGGTACAGGGGGACTCTGGTGCAAAGAGGATATTTTAAAAGATAACTCCTGTTGCAGGGCTTACAGGACCGGTGCAGATGTGGATAGCGATGATTTTCCAAACATATGTAAGTGTTTTATAAAAGATTACACTGGCTTTCAAAAACAAGAAGATGACTTAGAATATTACTGTATTCCCATATACCTGAACGGTCATGTGCACAACGTCCTTCAAATCGTGTATGAGTATTATATGAAGGATTTTGTAAAGATGATGATACCCTATATAAAGGGATATTTAGATGAAGCTGTACCTGTTATGGAATCAAAGCTTTTGATGGAAAAGTTAAAAGAGCAATCTATAAGAGACCAGCTCACAGGATTTTACAACAGAAGATACATAGAAGAGGCCATAGACCCCATATTGAACAACGCTAAAAGGAATGGGGAAACCATAGGTGTTCTCATGCTGGACGTGGATCATTTTAAAGAGATAAACGATACCTATGGACACGATGCGGGAGATCTGGTATTAAAATCGGTGGCTCAGGCTATAAAAGAATCCATAAGAAGCTCCGATATACCTATAAGGTTTGGTGGTGAAGAGTTTTTGGTGCTTTTAACAAATGTAAAACCAGGAGAGAGCGAAATGGTTGCAGAGAAGATAAGAAAAGCGGTGGAAAATAAGGTTATAAGCCTGCCAAACGGTTCTATGATAAAAAGGACGATAAGTATAGGTGTATCCGAGATACCTACAGATACGGACAAGTTCTGGCAGGCGGTGAAATTTGCAGACGTAGCTCTTTACAAAGCAAAAGAATCTGGCAGAAACAGGGTTATGAGATATCAAAAAGACATGTGGCAACAAGAGGAGTATTGATAGAACATCTTTATGGCTATAAATCCTAAAAAGGTAGAGTTTGAGATATCAAGAATCATAAAGGGCAAAGAAAAGGCTATAAGGTATGTCTTAGCAGCTTTTTTTGCCGGAGGGCACATCCTTATAGAAGACGTGCCTGGTGTTGGTAAAACTACGCTGGCTATCTCTATGGCAAAGGCTATGTCTTTGGCTTTTAGCAGAATTCAGTTCACATCAGATTTGATGCCTTCAGATATTGTAGGTGTTTATATATACGATGAGAGGAAAAAAGATTTTGTTTTTAGGCCAGGCCCCATATTTAGCAATATAATTTTAGCAGACGAGATAAATAGAGCCCCCTCAAAAACCCAGAGCGCTTTGCTTGAGGCTATGGCGGAAAAAACTGTAAGCATAGAGGGTAAAACCCATAAGTTAGAGGATGTATTTTGTGTTATAGCCACCCAGAATCCTATGGATAGCTATGGGACTTTTGCACTTCCAGAATCCGAGTTAGACAGGTTTATGCTGAAAATCTCCATGGGATATCCTTCCTATGATGTAGAAAAATCCATGATTTTAAATGGAGACCCATCTGAGAGGCTGCCAGATATTCAACCAGTTCTTACAAAGCAAGATGTTTTGGATATAATAAAGCATGTAAAACACATTCATCTATCAGAAGAAGTAGCTGATGTAATCATGTTTATAGTTCAAAAAACAAGAACCCATAAGGATGTTTATGTGGGTGTATCTCCAAGGGGTACTCTTCAGATGGTAAATATAGCCAAGTCTTACGCTTTTATGATGGATAGAGATTTTGTGACGCCTTTTGATGTAGTGGAATTAGCTCCTTTTGTGTTTGCTCACAGGATACTAACAGATGATCCCACCCAGAGGAAAAACTATATTATAATAGAAGAGATACTAAAAGAGGTAAAACTATGAAAACCTTTTACGGATTGATGTTTTTTATAGTGGTGGGGATACTTGCCTATATCACATGGCTAAATAAAGACAGTCTTTTTTCGCTGAAACTTAGCCCCGTTATAGATGGATATTATTATCACACCGTTTACTACCCCATCGGTGTGTGGCTTACCGGTGCTCTTGTGATTGGTTTTATAATAGGATACATTCTAGGGCTTTTGAAAAAATAGTATGTCAGAGAACGTAGCAGCTATAGATGTGGGTTCTTACAGCATAAGGCTTGGCATAGCAAGAAAAGACCCCTTTGAAATCCTCTTTGAAAAAGGTAACATCGTAGAAATAGGCACCGGTGTAAAAGAGACATCCCTTATAAAAGAAGAAAAGATAAAAGAAGCCATAGAAACTCTGAAAGATTTTAAAAGCATCATAGACCAGTATGGGGTATCAAACATCTATGCAGTGGGTACAGAAGCCCTGAGGCGGGCTAAAAACAGCGATGATTTTATAAGCAGGGTAAAAGAGGAAACCGGTATAGAGATTAAGATAATCTCTGGTGAAGAAGAAGGGGAGCTCTCTTTCAAAGCCAGCGCATTTTCTCTGGGACTGAAAAAGGATATAGTGGTGATAGACCAGGGGGGTGGTTCTACGGAGTTTGTTTATGGAAAAGGAAAAGACATAACCTCTGTTAACTCCCTTCCTTTTGGAATAGTGAGTCTCACTGAAGAGTTTTTCAAGCACGACCCACCCACCGATGAAGAGATAAGAGCTTTGCTTGATTTTCTTGATAAAAGCATAAGAGGGGTATTAAAACCTGTGGATAGCGTAGTGGGTATAGGTGGGACTATCACTACCATAGCAGCGCTTCACTACAGCGTATATCCCTATAACGGCAAGATAATACACGGGAAAATCCTTTCTTTTGAAACGTTGAAAGACTGGTTTTGGAGACTGGCAAGAATTCCCACAGATGAAAGAAGAAAGTATAAAGAGATAGAGGATAAAAGGGCAAAGGCTATAGTCTCTGGTATAGGTATTTTTTACAAAGTTCTGGAGCTTTTTGAAAAGGACTATCTCATAGTGAGCGATTTTGGTCTAAAGCATGCCCTGCTTTTGAAAGCGGCAGGGCTTATATAATCAGTCTTCCTCGCTGAAGCGCTCTTCTTTCCAGGGGTCACCTACGTCGTGATAGCCTCTTAACTCCCAGAAACCTTTTCTGTTTTTATCCATAAACTCAAGGGCCTCTAAGTACTTGGCGCTTTTCCATGCATAAAGAGAAGGTATCACAAGCCTTATGGGAAAACCGTGCCTTTTTGGTATGATTTCACCGTTCATCTTGTAAGCCAGTATAGAGTTTTCATCGTAGAGATACTCTATGGGAAAGTTTGTGGTGTATCCTTCAAGACAGTGCGCCATAACAAACTTGGCCTCTTTTGTGGGTTTTACAAGCTCCAGTATCCTTTTTGTCTTTATTCCTTCCCAGGTGATATCTTTTACGCTCCAGGTGGTAACGCAGTGAAAATCAGCCGTTACCTTATCCGTTGCCATAGCTACAAATTCATCATAGGTAAGTTCCAGAGGTTTTTCTAAAAAGCCAAAAAACCTCAACCTGTATTTTGATAAATCCACATCTTTTATATCCCTTACTATGTCGTAAACTACCGGTTTTGAAATCCACTTTTGACCCTTAGGTAATCTCTCTTTTTCCATAGGAAAAATTTAGAGCTTGTAGAATTTTATACCATGAGAAAGCTATTAGACTTTTGATAGTGTCTTATGTTAGCTTATTTAATTCTTCATCAAGCCTTTTGTATATGTCTTCTATGTTTATGCCAAGGTTTTCGATGTCTGCTTTCAAAACCTTTGGATCAAAGTAGTGGTTTTTGGCGTTTAAAAAAGAAAACCTCCTGTCCTGATTCCTGAACATCGCTATAAGAGGTGTTGTAGAGTAGTTTCCTCTTTTATCCTGCCATACCACGTATCCTACAAATACGTAAGGGTTGTCGTTTTTTAAAAATCCACTGAACCCCAGTATGTCGTTTATGGTGTTTGGGTAGTATCCTAATATATACTCTCTTAAATCTTTCAAAAAAGTTGGTAAATCTTGAGATGGTTCGTTTTGCTCCTCTTTTATATCCTCTTTTTCTTCTTCGTTGAAATCATCGTTATGGCCAAAGCTTATGACTTTTCCCATATCAGAACTCCAGTACGCTGGCACCCCATGTTAGACCTCCTCCCATGGCGGTAAGGAGTACTTTATCCTTTCTTTTTAATATACCTTTTTCAAAAGCCTCATACATGGCTATAGGTATGGAAGCGGCGCTGGTGTTGGCATACTCTTCTATGTTTACATAAACCTTCTCACTCGGTACATTTAACTTCTGGGCAAGTGCGTTTATAATTCTTATGTTTGCCTGATGAGGTATCACAAGGGCTATATCGTCTATACTCAGGTTTGCTTTTTCTAGCGCTATTTTACAGGCGGTTTCCATGTTTCTTACGGCGTGTTTGAAGACCTCTTTCCCATTCATCTTTATGAAGCCGCATTTTTCAGCATAAAGTAAATCTTTATACCTTCCATCCGAAAACATGACGCTTGATAGTATATCTCCTTCACCCTTTGTAATAACGGCAGCTCCAGCCCCATCTCCAAAGAGCACGCAGGTGCTTCTATCAGTCCAGTCCACTACAGAGGAGAGTTTCTCAACCCCTATCAGAAGTATAGAATCCGCATTGTTGCTCTCTATGTAGGACTTTGCTATATCAAGTCCGTACAGAAAGCCACTGCAAGCAGCTGATATGTCAAAAGCAAACCTTGATTTTATATGCTGTTGCACCACGCAGGCCACCGAAGGAAACAGCATCTCAGGACTTAAGGTGGCTACTATGATAATGTCTACCTCTTCCAAACCTGCTTTTTCTAAAGCCTCTTTACCGGCTTTTACAGCCATGTCGTATATAGATTCATCCTTTGCTATGTGTCTTTTTTTTATGCCCGTTCTTGTACTGATCCACTCATCCGATGTATCTATGCTTTTTTCTAAATCGTGATTGGTAACAACATGAGAAGGCACATAAACACCTACTGATTTTATAGATACGCCCATTATTGCTCCTTTAAAACAGGTTCTATATACTTTATAAAGTTTTCTTTCATTCTTTCGTTAAAATGATGGGATAAAAATGCTCTTGCTATTTTTATGGCGTTTTTTATGGCTTTTGCATTTGCTCTTCCGTGTGTTATTATAACGGGTTTTTTGGCACCAAGAAGCGGTGTACCGCCATACTCTTCAAAATCCACTTTCTTTTTAAATGCGTTTATGGCAGGTTTCATCAAAAAAGCACCCAGTTTGCTGATGCTTCTTTTCATCACCTCTTCTTTTATCATGTCTATAAGAGCCATACCGAGGCTTTCGGAAGCTTTCAGCACTATGTTTCCCACGAAACCATCGCACACTATCACATCAAAAGTGCCGTTGTATATGTCTCTTCCTTCGGCGTTTCCTTTGAAGTTTAACTTTGTTTCTTTTAAAAGCGGAAAAGTATCCTTTACAAGCTCGTTGCCTTTTCCCTCTTCCTCTCCGATGCTCAATATGCCTATTGTTGGATTTTTTACGCCGAGTATCTCCTCTGCGTATGTATGTCCTATTATGGCAAAATCAAGCAGATGTCTTGGTTTGCTGTCTACGTTTGCCCCTACATCCACAAGCACCGTTTTTTTACCAAGTCTGTTTGGTAGCGCTACCGCTATAGCTGGTCTTTCTAAAAACTCAGAAGCTCCTACCACAAACTTGCCCACCGCCAGCACTGCACCGGTGTTTCCAGCGGATACCAGAGCGTCAGCTTGGTTATCTTTTAGGAGCTTTCCGGCTATGTAGAGGGATGAGTTTTTTCTCTTTAGCACAGAAGAGGGGGATGAGTTCATCTCAATGGAGTCTTCAGAGTTTATTATGTTTATATCTTCTCTTAGCCTGTATTTTTTTAATACCTGCCTTATAAGTTCTTCTTTTCCTACGAACAGGACTTCGCAGTCCAATTCCTCTAAGGCCAGAATACCACCTTTTACTATCTCATCGGGGGCATAATCTCCCCCCATGCAATCTAAAGCTATACGAAAGCTTTCCATTTATAGCTTAGACTTCTATTACCTGCTTGTCTTTGTAATAACCGCAGTATGGACAGGCTCTGTGTGGTAGCGTAAACTCACCACAGTTTGAGCATTTTACCGTATTAGAAGATTTTAGCTTTGCAAAAAAAGCCTGTGCCCTTCTTTGGTTCCTTCTCCAGCGAGAAGTCCTACGCTTTGGTACTGCCATCTTTTTCCTCCTTAGTTAGTAACTCTTTAAGTATAGCAAAACTTTTGTTTTCCTGCTCAACTTTTGATGGTAGGCTACAACTCTCCTGACACAACAGCTTTATCGGTATAGATCCCATGAGAGCATCCAGTATTATATCAGAAGGGTCAAACTCCTCCTGATTTATATAGTAAGTATAAAAATCCTCTTCGGTGAGCATGTGAGACTTGCTGTAAGATTCCAAACTCCTGTCTAAAAGCTCAAAAACATCTTTCACAGCTACGTCAAACTCAAACTCTTTAAGACAGACAGAGCACCTTGCTTTTACTCTGGCCTCTAAGCTAATGGATAGCTCATACCTCATGTATCCTTTTGGAGCGATGTTTATCTTTACATGGGATATTACCTTTTCTATCTCCTCGTCCAGAGACTCTTTCCAGAAGTCTTCTGGTATGTCCTCTTCAAAAGAATAAGTTTTCTGGCTTTTAAAAATATCTAAAAGGTTTAAAATCTCCATATCACTTACCCCATACTCTGGTGGACAGATACCTGTCTCCACCGTCTGGAAACACCGTCACTATAAGCCCATATTCTAGCTCTTTTGCAACCCTTATAGCTCCTGCTAAGGCAGCTCCTGAAGACTGACCTACAAACAGCCCCTCTTCTTTTGCAAGCCTTCTGGTAAGCTCATAAGCTTCCTCTGTTTCTACAAATATTGTCCTGTCTAAAAACGTTTCATCGAATATGCCGGGTTTTATGGATGATTCTATGTGTTTTAGGCCCTCTATGCCATGGAATGGGTATGCGGGCTGGATACCTATTATCTCTATGTCTGGATTGTAAACCTTTAGTCTTCTTCCGGTACCCATTATCGTGCCACCGGTGCCTATACCTGCCACAAAATGGGTGATTTGACCCTTTGTCTGATTGTATATCTCTATACCGGTGGAGTAAAAGTGCGCCTGCCAGTTGGCCTGATTGTTATACTGGTCCAGATATACATATCTATCTGGATACTTTTTCACCAGATCTCTGACATAGAGGATAGCTCCATCTGTGCCCTCTAGAGGGTCTGTGTAGTGAGTGATGGCCCCATAGGCTTCTAAAATCTTTTTTCTTTCTTCGCTTACGTTTGATGGCATGGCAAGCTCCACCCTTATGCCCAGAGAAGCCCCTACCATGGCAAGGGCTATACCGGTATTACCAGATGTGGCATCTATTACAGCCTTGTCTTTGCTTATGATACCCTTTTTTATGGCATTCAGAAACATAGAAAGTGCAGCCCTGTCTTTTACAGAACCACCGGGATTTACCGATTCAAGCTTTGCGTATATTTTCACATTTGGATTTATGTCAAAAGCCTCCAAAACCTTTTTTATCCTCACCAAAGGTGTGTTGCCCACAAGCTCCAGAGAGCTTTCCCTTGGTTTTAGGTAAGGCTCGTCGTGTTCTCCTAATACCCAGAATATACCTTTTAAATTCATATAAACTTCAAGCTTTTAAGATAGTGCTCTATACCAGATTCAAGGTCATATTGGGGCTCGTAGCCAAGCTTTTGTTTTATGGCGCTTATATCAGCCTCTGTGTAGTTTTGATAAAACTCGTAAGGGCAGTCAAAATACTCCACTTCGTAGTTTGTACCCATAAGTTTGTTGAGTATACTCACTATATCGTTGAAACTCCTTGCTTTGCCGTATCCTACATTAAATATACCAACAGCGTCATATCTTTCAAGGGCTTTTATATTGGCCTGTAATACATCTTCTATATATACAAAATCCCTTTTTTGTTCTCCGTATTTAAAAAGTCTTGGGTTTTTGCCGGCTTTCATCTGAAGGGCAAGCTGGTATATCATGCTGGCGGTTTTTCCCTTGTACTGCTCTCCCATGCCATATACGTTGAAGTATCTAAAACCCACCGCCCTGAAAGAAGGATACTCTTCCATCTTGTTTTTTACAAGATTATCAGCCATCAGCTTTGAAAAGCCATAAACGTTTTCCGGTATAAGACCCTCATCCTCTTTCATGGGTGCTTTGGTGTTGCCATAAACCCCCGCAGAGGAGGCGTATATGAGCTTTGCATCCCATTTTATACAGGCATCTATTATATATTTCATGCTGTTGGTGTTTACATCCATCATGAACTTCTGGTCAAGGATGGTGGTATCTGTGATAGCTCCGTTGTGAAACACCGCTTCAAAAGATGTGTACTCTTTTTTAAGATAATCCCAGAGTTCTTTATCCTTTATATCTCCTTCTAATACATCCCCCTTAAATCCGTATAGCGTTTTAAAATGTCCTGAGGAAAAGTTGTCCACGATGAGGATATAGGCTTTTGGATAGAGCTCTTGAAGCCTCAGGGCTATTCTGGAGCCTATAAAACCAGCTCCACCGGTTATTAAAAATCTTCTCATAA
>CAYFGH010000047.1:0-8638 GCA_964342735.1 uncultured Aquificaceae bacterium | reverse complement strand
CTTTAAGATGTGGTCTTGATATAATAAACGAGATATACTGATGGAGGGTTTTATGGAGATAGTTTTTGACAAGAGCAAAACTCTGAAGAAAACAGTAAACAATATCTCTAAAAAGCTTTATAAAGATATATTGATTGAATCTTTTGTTAAAAACACCAAAAAAATCGTAGAAGAAAGGGTAAAAGACAGTGAAGAAAAATCCATAGGTATAAAAAACGCTATAGAGGAACTTAGTCAGACTATCCACAGTATGAGCCAGAACGCCCAGGATGTCACGCTCTCTATGAGGTTGCTGGTGGATAAGTCTATGTCTTTAGAGGAAGAGATAAATAGGAAAAAAGAAAGTGCCATATCTTATACAAAGGACGTGAAGAACATGGCAAAAGAGGCAGAAAACCTTGCAAAGTTTTCAGAGCAGATAGTAAAAGTCACCAGAAACATAAATTCAATAGCCGAACAAACCACCATTTTAGCGCTAAACGCCTCTATAGAAGCAGCCCGTGCAGGTGAAGCTGGAAGAGGATTTTCTGTGGTGGCAGATGAGGTGAGAAAACTAGCCAGAAAAACCGAAGAGTTTTCAAAGGATATAAACTCTACTACGCTTATGCTTAAAGATGCCATAATAGAGCTCTCTAACAAGATATACAATTTAGAAAACATATTTATGAATCTGGTGGAGTATTTTGAGGATATAAAGAAAGCATCTCGTCAGAACATAGATTATGCGGAAAATACAAAGTCTTTAATGACATCAATAGCCAATGCTTTGGAAGAACAGAGCGCCGTATCAAATACGATTCTAAACTCTGTGGAACAGTTAAGAAACAGCATATCTAAAATATACACAATATTTAACAACATCATACAATCCCAAGAAAACCTAGATAAATTAATAAAATGACTATGATAAACACGCACTTAGCCATAAACAAGAGTTTGTGTGGCACACCTGTAGAGCTCGGTGAGGGTTATGCCAGAGTAAAACTAGAGGCCACAAAAGACATGATGGCCGATGAAAAGGGTTTGATACATGGGGGGTTCATATTTGGGCTTGCGGATTACGCTTCTATGCTCGCGGTAAATCATCCAAACGTGGTTTTGGCAAAAGCAGAGGTGAAGTTTTTAAAACCTGTAAAGCTTGGCGATGTTATGATATCTCAGGCAAACGTCCAGAGGGTAGAGAACAATAAATATACGGTGGAGGCTTCTGTGAGCGTTGACGATGTCAAAGTTTTTGAAGGTATATTCTTATGCGTTATAACTTCTAAACACGTTTTAGATTGATTTTATATTGCTAAAAGCCTGAAAATCATTTATATTATAAAAATGTTCATAGAGGCTTCACACTGGAAAAGCACCGAAGATGGTAAGGTCATATGTGAGCTCTGCCCGGATTACTGCAAGCTAAAAGAAGGTCAGATAGGAGTCTGCGGTGTCAGGTTGAATCAAAACGGCAAGCTTATAAGCGCCACTTACGGATCTTTGGTTTCTATGGCTTTAGACCCGGTGGAGAAAAAGCCGTTGTTTCACTTTTTACCGGGACACAAGACGCTTACCATAGCCACCCCCGGATGCAATTTACACTGTCTTGGGTGTCAAAACTACGAAATATCTCAGGTGAGGATAGATGAATCAAACAAGTCTTTTTTTGAAAACACGTTTGTCCCACCAGAGTATATAGTAAGCAAAGCGCTGGAAACCGGTTCTAAGAGCATATCTTACTCTTACTCTGACCCCATCATATTTTACGAGTACATGCTTGATACTGCCAAGCTTGCAAAGGATAGGGGCCTTAAAAACATCATGGTGACAGCAGGCTATATCACCGAAGAACCTGCTTTGGAGCTTATGGATGTTATAGATGCCTTTAGCATAGATTTAAAGTTTTTCTCAGAAAAAGCCTATGCAAAATACTCCAAAGGAAAGCTTGAACCCATTTTAAACTTTATAAAACTGTGCTTAAAGCACGGAAAGTGGATAGAGCTTACCACCCTTTTGGTACCAAAATACCTTGATGAGGAGCAGTTAAAACTCATAGCAAAGTTTATAGCAAAAGAGCTTGGTCCTCATATACCCTGGCACATATCAAGATTTTTCCCCTATTACAAGGCGATGGACCTTTACCCAACCCCCAGACACACCATAGAAAGGGCCTATGAGATAGGCAAAGAAGAAGGCCTTTATTACGTATACGCTGGAAACATAAAATCAGAACATGAGAATACTGTATGTCCAAACTGCAAAAATACTGTCATAGAAAGAGATAGATATATTATTAAAAGCCTGAAACTTACAAAGGGAAGATGCAACACGTGTGGTTATCAAATAGAAGGTGTATTTGAATAATCTTTATCTGGTATAATATTAGATTACGTTTATGGATAAAGAGAGTTTGACTAAGCTTCTTATTTTACAGGAAAAAGAAGAAAGACTTTTGAGGCTTTTAAGAGAAAAAGAAAAAATATCCCAGGAGATAAAAACCTTTGAAAAACAACTTGAGGAGCTAAATCAAGAGATTAAAAAGATAAACGAAGAGAAAGAGAATATCAAATCCAGTATAGACTCATATATAAAAAGCATAGAAAACTACGAAAAAACTCTTGAGAAGATATCAAAATCTTTAAAGACCATAAAAAGCAAAGAGCTTTACAAAAACGTTTTAAGAGAAAAATCAAAAACAGAAAACGCCATAATAAATACAAAAAATCTATTAAAACAAGCTTACAACCAGCTAAACAATTTAGAAAACTCAAAAGAGCTAAAAGAGCTTTTATCAAAGAAAAAGTTTATCATGGAAGAGCTTCAAAACCTCAAAGAGGACTTAGAAAGCGTTGAAATATCTATATCAAAAGCCCAAAAAGATATAGAAGATTACAAAGAGTCTTTGGATGAGAAGCTTCTGGAGTTTTATGAGGATGTTAAAAAGAGGGTGATACCTGTTTTTGTGCCGATGGATAAAAGGGCATGTTCTTACTGCGGGACCATATTGCCGTTAGATTATTACAACAGGCTTGTTCAGGACAGCATATACGCTTTTATGTGTCCCAGTTGCCAGCGTATTATATACAAGCAATTTTGATATAATAAAGTAATGAACTTTGAACAGATTATAGTGACTATTCCAGCTCTTATGATGGCGGTTATCTTTCACGAGATAGCCCATGGAGCAGCAGCATATATGATGGGTGATAAAACCGCCAAAGAAGCTGGAAGGCTTACGATAAACCCAATCCCTCACATAGATTTATTAGGCACTATCATATTGCCCGGTATTTTGATGCTGGTGGGCTCTCCTATACTCTTTGGATGGGCAAAACCAGTGCCCATAGACCCAAGAAGGTTTAAAGATTTGAGGGCTGGTATGTTTGTGGTATCGCTGGCGGGTGCGATGGCAAACATAGGCATGGCTATAATAGGAGCTATAGTTTTCAGGCTTTTAGAAAGCACCATAGCATCTAATATAAATCCAGTGATTTTTGCCAGCGTAGTAGACCCGCTTTTATGGTTTTCAAGAGAGCTTGTCATAATAAACCTGGTTCTTGCGTTTTTTAACCTTCTTCCGATACCGCCTCTGGATGGAAGCCGTGTGGTGATGAGCTTTTTTTCAGTAAAATACTGGCAGGAGTTTTACAAGTTTGAACCCTACGGGTTTTTGATACTCACACTTCTTATATTTACAGGTGTGATAGGGAAGATTATATATCCTTTTATAGCTATAGCTTATAGAATACTCCTTGGTGGGTTTGGCATATGAGGATAGTGAGTGGCATGAGACCTACTGGAAAGCTCCACATAGGGCATTTTTTTGGAGCTGTAAAAAACTGGGTGGAGCTTCAAAAGGACAACGAGACGCTCTTTTTTGTGGCGGACTGGCACGCCCTTACCACATCCTATAAAGATATATCAAAGATAAAGGAAAATACACTTGAGATGGTGGCTGACTGGGTTGCGATGGGCCTTGACCCAGAAAAATCTATTTTGTTTGTCCAGTCAAAGGTAAAATATCACGCTGAGCTAAGCCTAATACTTGGCATGATAACGCCAAAAAGCTGGCTTGAAATAAACCCCACTTACAAAGACACCAAGTACAACCTGCTGAAGATACACCACGTGGAAAAAGAGTATAAGGATAAACTGACACCTCTTGTGGATATCATATTTAAAAACTCACCTGTCGAGGTAGAAGATGAAAAGATGTTTAAAGATATAATGCTTGATAGCCTCACAGATGCTTTTATCAAGCTTTTGGTAGAGGGCGTTATAGACAGAGAAAAGCTTGGGGAGTTAAACCTTTCAAAAAGGGATTTTTATGAGACCGATACCTTTGGATTTTTTGGTTATCCTGTTTTGATGGCTTCTGATATACTCATCTACAACGCAGATGGGGTCCCGGTGGGAGAGGACCAGCTTCCACACATAGAGATAACAAGGGAGATTGCCAGAAGATTCAACTACCTCTACAAAGAGTTTTTCAAAGAACCAAAAGCCATCCTTACAGAAACTCCAAAGCTCCTTGGCACCGACGGTAGAAAGATGAGTAAATCCTATAACAACACCATCATGATAGATGAAACGGAAGAAGAGACCGCTTCAAAGGTTATGAAGATGTTTACAGACCCCACAAAGCTAAGAAAAAACGACCCGGGCCATCCTGAAGAGTGCAACGTATTTAGCTATCACAAGATATTTACAAACACCGATGATGTGAACAATATAGAACTTGATTGCAAAAGCGGAAAACTGGGATGCGTAGAGTGCAAGAAGATGCTTGCTAAAAACCTGAACGCCTTTTTATCACCCATAAGAGAGAAAAGAAAAGAGATAAAAAAAGATATGGTAAGAGATATATTAGAAGATGGCAACAAAAGGGCAAACGAAATAGCAAAACAGAACATGGATGCTGTAAACGAAATCCTAGGCCTATGATATTTAAAGGCTCTTATGTAAAGGATTTCCCTCAGGACAGGCCCTGTATACTCTTGACGGGGCGTTCAAACGTAGGTAAATCCTCTTTGATAAACGCCCTTGCCAATACGAAGATAGCAAGGACCAGCAAAGACCCCGGGCTTACAGCCACTTTAAACTTTTATATAGAAAATGATATATACATAGTGGATACTCCGGGATATGGCTATGCCAAAAGGTCAAAAGAAGAAAGGGATAGATGGGCTAAGATAATAAACGATTTCATAGAACATCATAAAGATAACATAGTGTCTGTCTTTGCCCTTGTTGATGCTGTGGTGGGTCCCACAGAGCTTGATAACATGCTCATTGAATATTTAGACAGTAAAAGCCTTAATACTGTTATAGTTTTAACAAAAATAGACAAAGCCACTCAGAAAGAGTTAAGCGATACAATAAAACGTTTACAGGCTTTTAATAAGGAGATTGTAAAAACCTCTTCAAAAGAAGGAACAGGCATAAAGCAGTTAAAAGCCCTCATAAAAGAGCTATCCTATGCTCAAAAAAGATAAGATACTAAACATAGGTTTCGTTGTATTTTTGATAATTCTTATAATACTTGCTCTATATACCATAAGTCCTTTTTTCACACCCATCGTGTGGTCCATGATAGCCATAATTACTTTTTATCCTCTCCATCAAAAACTCTCAAAGATTTTGAAATCAGAAAATTTGAGTTCCTTTATCGTAACTTTGTTTATATTCCTTATCATAGTGGTTCCTTTTTCTGTGTTTGGAGTTCTTATAGTAGAGCAGGGTATTTACCTTGTTCAAAATGCCAGTGCTCTTGTGATGAGTCTTGACCAGCAAAAAATCTATTTCATATCAAAAAAAATCCCTGTTATAGGAAAACACATCACGTATTATAAGTTTTTGAGATTTTTACATCTAAACGCCCCCACCATAAATCAGGGTATAAATATGGCCCTTACCCATATAGCGTCTTTTTTGGGGGACCAGCTAAAGAATATGATATTTTTTGTGGGGAGTTTTATGTTAAAAGCTCTGATATTTTTGATGTCTACATTTTTTATGCTAAGAGACTGGGATAAGTTTATAGATTTTGTAAAGGATATAGTTCCTATGAACACCAAGGATTTTGACACGATATTAAAAACCGTTTACTCTACCGTTTTGAGCGTAGTGTATGGTTTTGTGGGTACTGCTCTGATACAGGCTGTATTTGGCTTTTTCATGTATTATTACTTCACGCCAAACTATGCTCTGGTGCTTGCTTTTGCCACCTTTATGTCTTCTTTTATACCACCTCTTGGCACCGCTTTGATATGGGTACCTTACGGGTTTTACGTAGCCTATCAAGATGGTATACTGGCTTCCTTAGCCTCTTTCGGATACTCCTCTTTGTTTATAATAGGCTCTGACAATTTTGTAAGACCGCTACTCATGAAACAGGCTATACACATACCTTATATACTCCTATCTTTATCTGTGATAGGTGGGCTTTTCAGCATGGGATTTCTGGGTATGTTTCTGGGTCCAATCATATTTACCACGCTTATCACAGCTTTTAACATATACAAAGAGAAGTTTTCTTAGTAGGGTATCTGTATCGTTATGGTGGTGCCCTTTCCTTCCTGGGAGTTTATATGCATCTTTCCTTTTAATATGCTTACAGATTTTGATACTATGAAAAGCCCAAGACCAAAACCCGGCTTATCCGTATTTGCTCTTTCAAACTCTTTTGTTATGAGAGAGAGCTTATCTCTTGGTATACCTATACCGCTATCTTCTATTACAATGGTTATATATCTGTTGGTGGTTTTTGCGCTTATTTTGATATAGCCTTCGTTTGTATATTTTACCGCATTTTCTAAGAGGTTTGATATTATGGCTTCATAAAGCTCCCAGGAGGACGTGATTTCTATAGGCTCTATGTCAAGTTTTAAATCAAGCTTTTTTTCTTCTATAAAAGGTCCAAGCTCTTCCAGCGTTTTCATTATCACATCTTCAAGCATAAAGGTTTGCCTGTCCATAGCCGAGTATTCGTTGGCTTTTGCTATAAAAATCACTTTGTTTAAAATATTGTTTAACTGCTTTAAAGCCCTTGATATTCTTTCTATGTATACTCTGTCGGGGTTTATCTCCAGCAAAGATACGTTTGTAGATATTATGGTAAGAGGGGTTTTTATCTCATGGGAGAGCTTCAGCGCCATCGTATATACTCTTTCCATAAAATTTATAAAGCTGTTTGTTATGGCCTTTGCTATAAAAAATCCTGTAAAGGCCACTATCACAGATAGTATCACTAAAGCTAAGATAAAGCTGTTTAAAAGCTTACTCTTTATAGATTCAAATTTTGTCATATTTCTTGCCACTATCACGGTAAGCTGATTTGGCAAGACGCTTCTTATGTACATTATCTTTTTGCCGTTTATATAATCAAGGTGAAAGCCGGGTTTAAACTTATCAAATCTAAAGCTTGGAAAGTTTTTGGAGATACTTACGATGTTTCCGTTTTTATCAAGGACTGCTATGGACTCATCGCTGAAGGTGAGCCACTTTGTATTTTGATTTATGTTTTGAGAGCTTATGTATTTTAGCTCCTGCCTTAAATCCGATGCTACGAAGTTGTCCACCAGTACGCTAAAAGCCACATACGATGATATAGAAAATATAAATACTATAGCAAAAATAACCAAGCTATAAACTACCGTAAGATAAGCAAGGGTGTTTTCTTTTCTTTCTTCTAATCCCAATTATCTTCTTCTTTGGCTTGTGGTTTACTGGTGTCTTTTGGCTCTATGGAGTATCCTATGCTGTAAACGGTTCTTATCTGGCATCTGGAGCCCTCTATAAGCTTTCTTATAGTTCTTATGTGGGATCTCAGGGAAAACGATGATGGCTCCTCGTCTATTCCCCAGGCATAGCTAAGGAGTTGTTCTACCGTTACCACTCTTCCGGCGTTTGATATGAGCTTTTCCAGTATCAAAAACTGCTTCTTTGTAGCTGGGATGATTTTGCCATCTATTTTTATAGTAAAGTTTGATGTGTCAAGAGACAGATTTTCACAGATTAGCTCGGTGTTTCCTGACTGCCTTGTCCTTCTTACGATAGCTTCTATCCTCGCCAGAAGCTCTTTCATGTCAAAGGGCTTTGTAAGATAATCATCAGCCCCTATGTTGAAAGCGGTAAGTTTGTCGTTTATGCTGTCTTTTGCAGTCAGGATTAGAAATGGAGTTTTAAGGTTTTCCTCCCTTACGTTTTTTAAAAGCTCAATACCGTTTTTAGGACCCAGCATCAAATCCAGTATCACTATATCGTAGGACTTGTCTTTTGTGGCATATTTAGCGTCTTCAAAGTTAGAGACAAAATCAGCAAGCCAGCCTTTGCTCCTTATTATATCCTTTATAGATAGAGCCAAGTCTATATTGTCTTCTACTATGAGAACCTTCATGCTTTGACGTTTAGCTTTTCTCCTGTGCTTGGTGGATTGTTGGAAGTGTTTGTGTTGCTTACCTCTCCTAAAAGCTGCTGTACTACGTTTGATTGATTATCCAGCATGGATTTTAAGCCCCATATCTGTTCTTTGTTTATGTTTTTAGCCTGCGTCATATCCGTTGCTATATTTGCTATGTCCATGTAACTCATATTACACCTCCTATAGAGTAATATAAGTTATATCGGATAAAAAATCAAGTATTTTAGTGAACGC
>CAYFGH010000046.1:0-8759 GCA_964342735.1 uncultured Aquificaceae bacterium | reverse complement strand
CCTTACATCCATTGGCTTTAGCTGGCTTATGTCGTAGTCAACTTTTGATTGTAGCGCCGATGCTGCACTTGGACCTAAACTTTTAAGTATAGGATAGGCAGCCCCAACAGCAGCTACTGCACCAAAAGCACCAACTACGTATTGCATAAAATCACGTCTTGATGCTTCCATAGCTACCTCCTTTAATCATCTAAAAGTAAAAGTATAACACAAACTGCACAAATTTTAAATATAATTCATATTAGCATTTTCTTATATAAAGAATTTCTTATAGGAACTAAAGCCAAAGTTATAACATAGATTTATTTTTCTTATAAATTTATTATGCTATGAAAGGTATTTTGGAGAAGATTTTAGGAAAAAACAAAGAGAGCAATCAGAATACGTCAAACGCTATCTACATAAGGGATATAGAAGTTGTCCCCAGCTATTTAGAACAGGATAAAGATGACAGGATAGAAGAGTACTGGGTAGAAACGATGGCGGTATCCCAGGATGGATACTGGTTTTTAGCCGGAAGAAGACATGGTCTTTTCAGCCTCTACAAATACAACGGCACGCTGGTGAGGCTTCCTGCAAGACCACCATCTCAGGCGGTGGTAAACATCGTATTTAGAGATAGATACCTTGCGATATCAAGCCCCCCTTACGTATCTGTGCACGACATGATAGACCCTTACAATCCCAAAACCTGGAAAAGCATAAAGCTATCCCAGGAAGGTCTAAGACCAGCAGGAGGGCTTGACATAGAAAACGGCATTTTGATATACGGGGCCATATCAAATCAGGTGGTGATAGTGGAGCTTGATTTTGATAAGGGGCTTATTGAACCAAAAAACATTTTCAGACTTCAGGATTTTGACCAGATAAAGTTTATTAAGCTTTTAGGAAATAGAAACATACTGATATCTGGACCCAAAAAAAGCGTAATAACAGATATAAACGGAAACATCTTGCACGAGATAAATATACCCTCATACTGTGCCACATTTAAAGACGATATACTCTACCTTGCGGGCAAGGAGCTTGTAGGATACAATCTAAACACCAGATCGGAGGTTTTTAGATATCCATTATCCTCAAACCCTTCAGATATAGATGTGTATGAGAACATAGCACTCTTAGCAGACAGAGATGAAAACCGGCTGACATTTTTTGATACAAGAACCGGTGAAGAAATAGGAGCGCTAAACGAGGGTGGATACTCGGTGGTAAAGATATCTCCGGATGGTTCTATCTATACATCGTTTTTTGACAGAGAAAACAAGCTTTACTATCTTAAAAAGTTTGATACAAACCTCTTAAATCTATACTATCCAAAAGAGCGCCAGGAGGCTATCAGGAAAAACGCCCAGAGACTATACAGAGACTTCAAAAAAAGACTATCAAACAACGAAACGGAGGATATACCAGAACTAAAAGAGTTAAAGACTTTGATATCCTATCCTTTCAAAGATATAAGAGAGCTTATAGAAAAAGCCGAAGAGGAGCTTTATCAAAAAGTTGTTGAATTGAAGTTTGAGGCTTTTAAAAGCCAGATACCAAATATAAACGCAAAAGTATACGAAGAGATTCAGGATTTTGGCAAAAACTTAGACGAAAGGTACAAAGAAGCTTTTGAAAAGCTAAAAGCCGATGCTTTGAACGCCTTGAAAAGCCTCATAGATAAGCATATAAAAGAGGTGGAAAAGGTCATATCCGAAAAATCCATTGCAAGCCAGATAGAAGCGGAATCTTTAGAAGAGGTCAAAAGAGCAAGGGAAGCGTTTTTGAGCTTACCAAGGGAGCTTCAAAACGAAGCCTTTGACAGGCTAAACAAGCTAATCCAGAGGATTATAATAGATAGAAGGTTAGAAAAGTATAAGATCGATATTCAAAAAGACAGGATAAAGATAGCTGATATAACAGTAGAAATCCCAGAGAATATAAGAAAAAGACTAAGATGGCAGATAAAGCTGGAAGAGAAGATCGTCATAGAACAAAAGCTGTACTCAAAAATCTCTTTTGTAAGAGAAGACGGCATAGTAAGAGAGCCAAAGCGCTACAACAACTACCTTACCATAGACGAGATGAGGCACAAACCAAGATGGATAGCAAGATATTTATCAAAGCTAAACGGGCTTTTTGGATATCAGGATAGCATAAGCATAAACCCCACCATCAGCTTTGAGGATACCCCCTGGTTTGTTCAGAATTTAGCAAACCTATCAAAAGCCCTGAATGATCAGCTAAGATACAGCGAAGGGATAGTGATAATAGAAGGTGATGCCGGTGTTGGTAAAAACTTTTTGATAGAGGTTTACAGCGCCCTTACCAAAAGACCACTTTTTATAATACCCTGTCATTCTA
The DNA here is from genome assembly GCA_964342735.1 of uncultured Aquificaceae bacterium. Lineage (GTDB taxonomy): Bacteria > Aquificota > Aquificia > Aquificales > Aquificaceae > Hydrogenobaculum. Next base: position 6,410 of record CAYFGH010000046.1, on the reverse strand, counting down.
AGATGGAAAAAGAAGATATCACGTTTGTATACGAGTATGACCCAAAAGTAGGTACAAAAAGGACAAAATCAAACCTCATTAAAGCCCTGGAAACCCCAAACGCCATCATATTCTTTGATGAGATAAACACGCTCCCCACATCTTTGGTGAAGGTTTTCAATCCGCTGTTTGACTATAGAAGGTATATGTATCTTTCGTATGATAGTATCGTAAAAGCCGAAAAAAACGTACTTTTTGTGGGAGCTATGAATCCACAGAACTATCTTGGGGTGTCAGAGCTTCCTCAGGATATCAAATCAAGAGCAGACATCCTTTACATAGACTATCCTCCTTTTGAAGATGAGAGAGGTTTTTACTATCCGGACGAAGCCCTCATTCTGAAGGATTATGTGGCCGGGTTTGAAGGGCTTACAAAAGAAGATTTTATATATCTTTGGTATGACAAGATAAACGGCATATCCCACGATAAGGTGATAAACGCCTCAGAAACTGCCATAAAAAACCTTTACAAGATTTTTGAGCTTTTAAAAATAGCATCATCCATAAGAAAAGCCTACAGAGACTATCAATCGGGTCAGTCTGAAGAAGCGGTGGATTTTGTATTCTCCATGAGGGATACCATAAGGTGCGCCAGAAAACTGAACGAAAGCGATAACGTTAAAGAGGTGGTAAAATCCACGATACTTCCAAAAGTATCCAATCTATTCGAAAGAAAGAGCGTGGAAACCCTTATAGACGATGCTTAAAACATCATTGACAATTTTAAAAGTAGGTTTAGCTTATTTACGATGATAAACGGTGTTGATACCAAGAAAAAAAGCGCTATATCCATAGAGGACGCCATAAGAAAGATAGATATAGTAAAAGAGATATCCTCTTACATAGAGCTAAAAAGAAGCGGTAGCAACTACTTGGGAAGATGTCCTTTTCACGATGATTCAACACCATCTTTATCAGTATCGGAGCAGAAGCAGATATGGAAGTGTTTTGGATGTGGTAAAGGCGGTGATGTGGTAAAGTTTGTATCTTTGTACGAAAACATATCCTATATGGAAGCCCTTTCAAAGTTAGCCATCAAATACAACCTGCCCATAAACCTCAAAACCGAGGAAAAAGATAGCAAGATATACGAAGTGATGAGTCTGGTATCGGGCTTTTACCATGAAGAGCTTACAAAAAATCCAAAAGCGATAGATTATCTGATGAAAAGGAGTATAAACCCAAAAACCATAGAGGAGTTTGAGCTGGGTTACTCCCCAAACCACTATAAACTCATAGAGTTTCTGCAAAATACATCTGAGTATTATCTAAACCTTTATAAAAGCACCCAGAACCTCTATCAATCCGCCAAGAGCCTGAGGGATATATTTGAAGGAAGGCTTGTAATACCCATAAAAAACGCCTCTTCACAGGTGGTAGGGTTTGGTGGAAGGATTTTATACGATGATAAATCCGCCATAAAGTATTTAAACTCTCCGGATTCTTTCATATTCAAAAAACAAAAGCTCCTTTTTGGTATAGATCTGGCTCTTCCTTACATAAAAGAAAAAGAAGAGGTGATACTGGTAGAAGGGTATTTTGATGTCATAAGGCTTTATCAACTTGGTATAAGAAACGTGGTAGCACCCCTTGGCACCGCCTTTGGCCAGGAGCATGCAAAGATACTATCAAAATACGCCAAAAAAGCCTATCTTCTTTTTGACAACGATAACGCTGGTAAAAGTGCAAGCTTAAGAGCCTCCATATACCTTATAGCAAAAGGGATAGAAGCCCTGTACACTCCTCTTGAAGATGCCAAAGACCCCGATGAGTTTGGTTTAAAACATGGAAAAGAAGGGGTTTTGGAGCTTTTAAGAAAAGCTAAAAACATAATAGATATAAATATAGAATCCAAAAACATAGAAAAAGCGCTGGAGCTTGTCTCTTACCTTCAAAATCCCCAGGATATATACCATTACACCCAGAAGTTGATAGCGATAGGGCTTCCAAAGTATGTGGTGGAGCAATACATAGGCAAGAAAAAACTCCCTCAGGAGAACACCGAAGAAGAACAAGATATCTCTTACGACAAGATACCCATAAAGGACCGGATGCTTTTAAAAGCCCTGAAAGAGTGCGATATAGACATAAACCCCCTTGACATAGACTGGCTTGACAAAAACTCTATAATAATAGCCGAGAAAATAAAATACAACAAAGAACTGAGCGAGGCTGAAGCAAAGCTTTTAGATTCCTTAAACTACGTCTCCAAAGAGACCCTTGAGAAATTCCTCATGAAGACCCTACAGGAACAAAACTATATAAGCGAAGAAGAACTCATGAACATCAAAAATACCATAAGTAGAAGAATTTACGCAAAAAAATATTATATTTCTCATGGTAAAAGTTAATTTAAATTTATATTTTAAATAGCTTGGTTTTTAAAGGAGGTTGTATGGGCAAAGCGAAGGGCAAAGACCAGCTTATCGAGATAGGTAAAGAGAAGGGTTATGTCACCTACGATGATATAAACGAGTACGTAAGCGAAGACGTGGTAGAGGCAGAAGAACTAGAATCTTTGTTTGATATACTCTCAGAAAAGGGCATACAGATACTGGAGGATGAAGCAGAAGTCTATCTCCATCAAGAGCAGATGGAAGAAGACGATGAGATGATAGTATCCGCAAGTATAGTAGAAGCAGATATAAAAAACAGCGACTCCGTAAGGTACTATCTGAGAGAGATGGGGAAGATTGCCCTTTTGGGAAGGGCTGATGAGATAGAGCACGCAAAATACATAGAGATGGGTAGAAAACAGCTAAGAAGGGGGCTTTTAAGAACCGCCTTTTTAGTGGATATGGTGCTACGATACTGGGCAAAGGTATGTGACGGCAAGATGAAATCCCAGGAGATACTGGATGTTCAGGAAGAGCACATAGACTACGATGATTATGAAGAATCAGAACATATAGATGCTGTCTTTATAGAAAAAGGTATTGAGCTTGCTAAAAAATACAAAACCGTCCTTGAGAAAAGGACACTGTTTCTTACCTATAAAGATACAAAAACAAAGAAAGAGTATTTAAAAGCCCACGCCGAAATGAATAAAACATTAAAAAGTATAAATATCAAATTCTCAAGATACGAGAAAATAGCAGATGAATTTATCAAACTGTGTAAAGATTATAAAAGCAAGTTAAACTCCTTGGAAATACAAAAAAGAAGGTTTCAGGCCATACACCCAAACGTAGAAGAGCTTTTATCTTATTATGATAAAAACAAAGAGCTTTTAAACAAGATAGAAAAGCAGATGCCCTTCCACACATTTGAAATCACAAGGTCAAACTATCTGGCCCTCCAGAAAGAGGTGGAAGAGATAGAAAGAAGGTTAGGTGTTTTGCCCGAAGAGCTCAACAAGGTAATATACATAATAGAACAGGGCAGAAAGCGTGTAAAAGAGTCAAAAGACATAATGGTAAAATCAAACTTGAGGCTTGTGGTGTCCATCGCTAAAAAATATATAAACAGAGGGCTTCACTTTTTAGACCTCATTCAGGAAGGCAACATGGGTCTTATGAAGGCTGTGGATAAATACGATTATAAGAAAGGTTTTAAATTCTCCACCTACGCCACATGGTGGATAAAACAGGCCATCACAAGAGCCATAGCAGACCAGGCAAAAACCATACGCATACCAGTCCATATGATAGAGACCATCAACAAGATATCAAAAGTATCTAAAAAGCTATTTCAAGAAAACGGCAGAGAACCATCTCCAGAAGAAATCGCAAAAGCTCTAAACATGTCCCCAGACAAGGTGAGAAAGATATTAAAATCCATCCAGGAACCCATATCCCTTGAAACACCTATAGGAGACGACGAAGATACCCATCTTAAAGACTTCATAGAGGATTCAAGCATATCAAACCCAGAAGAAACCACCGCCAGAAAGCTTTTAAGAGAGCAGATAGAAAAGATTATAAATACCCTGTCAGATAAAGAAAGAGAAGTCATCATGTACAGGTTTGGGCTTGTGGATGGCATAGAACACACGTTAGAGCAGGTGGGTGCTATGTTTAACCTCACCAGAGAACGCATAAGACAGATAGAATCAAAAGCCATTAGAAAGATAAGACACCCAAGCAGAGCCAAGTATTTGAAAGATTTTGAGGTATGAAGTACCTTTTAAAAACCACGATACTCTTAGGAGTCTTAACAGGCATATTTTTAGCCATAGGGTATTTAATAGGGGGGCAGACCGGTCTCATACTGGCCCTGATGTTTTCAGCTTTTACAAACTTTATAACCTATTACTACTCAGATTCCATAATACTGTCGATGTATGGAGCAAAGGAGCTAACCCCTCAGGAAGCGCCCCATCTTTTTGAGATATTAAGAAGACTCACCCAAAGGGCAAACATGCCCATGCCAAGACTTTACATAATAGATATGGATCAACCAAACGCCTTCGCCACCGGAAGAGACGAGAATCACAGCGCGGTGGTGGTTACCTCTGGTCTTGTAAGGCTTTTAAACGACGATGAGATAATGGGAGTTTTAGCCCATGAACTATCCCATATAAAAAACAAAGACATACTTATCTCCACCATAGCAGCCACCATAGCGGGAGCCATAAGCGCCCTTATAAATATATTCCAGTTTAGCCTCATTTTTGGTGTCAACGACAGAGAAAGAAACTCAAATCCCATAGTAGCTTTACTTCTTATCATAATAACACCCATAATAGCATCCATCATCCAGTTTGCCATATCCCGTTCTAGGGAGTTTGCAGCGGATGCCACCGGTGCTCGTATATGCGGATGCCCTCTTTCTCTGGCAAAAGCTCTGAAAAAGATACATGATTATGTGGAAAGGATACCCGTGGAGGTAAACCAGGGCACAGCTGCACTTTTCATAGAAAATCCCATGGGAAGCCTGGGACAGCTTTTCTCCACACATCCTCCCACGGAAGAGCGCATAAAAAGGCTTGTAGAGATTGCTAAAGAAATGGGTCAAATATAGCAAAGGAGTGTGTTATGGCAAAGCTTATCGTAAATAAAAAGGTCATAGGAAATTTTGATGTGGGCACAAAGTTTCAGGATATACATGATCTTATAGAAAAAGCCGGTGTGGAGTTTGGATGCACCGACGGCCAGTGCGGTGTTTGTGTGGCCACCGTTTTAAGAGGTCTTGAGGCTCTAAACGAGATCTCCGAAAAAGAATCAGATACACTCTGGCGCATAGGAGAATACGATGAAGATAGACGTCTCACCTGTCAGCTTGAGATAGTAAAAGACACCGATGTCATAGAGCTTCAGACAGATTGACATGCAAACTCCAGAAGCTGGAGTAAAAGAAAGAGATATCTTAAGCCTGGCCAGAAGCCTCAGGTTTATACCAGCAAAAGAGGATGAAGACAGCATCAGTATAGAAGTTTCAAACAGCGATGATATTGCCTTTATAAAAAACACGCTTTATTTTTTTACAAACAAAAGGATAAGGGTTGTAACCCTTAGCGAAGAGGAGTTTTTGGAGCGCTGGAACACGTTTTTATCTCAGTCTCACAGGGATGCTCAAGAGGCCGAAAATCAAGACCTGAGGCTTGAGTTTGAAACCATAGATTTATCAAGGGATGAGCTTGAAAGCCCCGCTATCATATTTGTCAACAACATCTTACTAAAAGCCATAAAAACAGGGGCCTCCGATATACACATAGAACCCTATGAGAAAAACGTATACGTCAGAATGAGGATAGATGGACGCCTCAGCACGGTGGAAGAGCTCACCAACAGCTTTTACCAGAGCGTTCTATCCCGTATAAAGGTTATAGCCAACATGAACGTAGCAGAAAAAAGGCTTCCCCAGGATGCCAGATTCAGGATAAGGATATCAAAAAAAGAGATTGACATAAGGGTATCCACAATCCCCTCTTTGTTCGGTGAGAGGGTGGTGCTGAGGATATTAGACCAGTCAAATTCAGCTCTTGAGCTTGAGGATCTTGGGCTTTTAAAAGAGGATTATCAAAAGATATTAAACATCATATCAAAACCCTACGGCATAATCCTTGTGACAGGGCCCACCGGCAGCGGAAAATCCACAAGCTTATACGCTTTTTTAAAAAAGCTGAAAAACCCATCAAAAAATATCATCACCATAGAAGACCCGGTGGAGTATCAGATAGATGGTATATCCCAGATACAGGTAAATCCGAAAGTAGGGCTTACCTTTGCCTCGGGCCTTAGGTCTATTTTAAGACAGGACCCGGATATCATAATGATAGGTGAGATAAGAGACAAAGAAACCGCAGAGATAGCAATTCAGGCGGCGCTCACAGGTCATCTTGTGCTTTCAACCCTTCATACCCAGAACGCACTATCAAGCATCACAAGGCTTTTTGACATCGGCATAGAACCCTTTTTGATAGCCTCCTC
>CAYFGH010000045.1:0-9283 GCA_964342735.1 uncultured Aquificaceae bacterium | reverse complement strand
ATGCAGTTTCACTTTGTAGATCATCTAGATGAGGTTTTTGACATCGTATTCAAAGATAAACCAATGGCCAAGCCCAAGAAAAAATCCAAAAAGCGTGCTGAGGAGAAAGCTTGATACTGAGCGACAAGACCATACTCCAGTATATAAACACTCATCAGATAATAGTAAAACCCTTTGAAGAGTCCTCGCTTCAGTGTTCCTCTTTGGATCTGAGGCTTGGCAACTCTATAGCGTTTTATGAAAACCTCGATATCATAGATGTTAAAAGCCCCATACAGGCTAAGAATATAACCTTTGAGGAGTCTTTTATTATAAACCCGGGTGAGTTTTTGCTGGCCTCTACTATGGAGTATATAAAACTGCCAGAGTTTATCACCGCATTTGTAGAAGGAAGAAGCTCTCTGGGGCGTCTTGGGCTTTTCATAGAAAACGCTGGCTGGGTGGATGCAGGATTTGAAGGACAGATCACCTTAGAGCTTTACAACGCAAACAAATACCCTATAAAACTCTACGCTGGTATGAGAATATGCCAGCTTGTGTTTGCCAAGCTTGATGATATTCCTCAAAAAGTTTACAGAGGTAAATACCTGGGTCAAAAAGGAGCTACCCCATCAAAGATTTTTATGGATTTTGATAAGAGCTAGCGTATATGTTTGATCTTTGAAGCCACAAAAGAGCGTGATATACTTTATAAGCGTAAGAAGGTCTTCCATTGTAATGCCATATAGCCCGCCAGTTAAGACCATACCGTGCTATCAGCTCTTTTAAAAGCCTGGCCGATACATCCAGGTTATAACAAGGATCTAACAGACTATAAGGGTCCAACCCCCATCTTCTTATATTCACTATATTTATCTGAGCTATACCCACATCGAAGTTGTAACCATGCTTTATTAGATAGTTAAGCACTATTTCAGCCTGCTGTTTGTTTGCTGGATAGTACTCTTTTATACTCCTGCCATTGGCGTTTACATTTATGGCGTATGGATTGAAGTTGCTCTCCACTTTAGCTATTGCATAAAGAAGCTTTACATTTACCCCGTAGCGACTGGCCGCCTGCTCAAAGCAGTAATTAAACTGATTAGCATATACATTATTATAAAAGCCTGAAAACACAACAAAAACTATGAAAACCTCGACATCATAGATGTTAAAAGCCCTATACAGGCTAAGAATATAACCTTTGAGGAGTCTTTTATTATAAACCCGGGTGAGTTTTTGCTGGCCTCTACTATGGAGTATATAAAACTGCCAGAGTTTATCACCGCATTTGTAGAAGGAAGAAGCTCTCTGGGGCGTCTTGGGCTTTTCATAGAAAACGCTGGCTGGGTGGATGCAGGATTTGAAGGACAGATCACCTTAGAGCTTTACAACGCAAACAAATACCCTATAAAACTCTACGCTGGTATGAGAATATGCCAGCTTGTGTTTGCCAAGCTTGATGATATTCCTCAAAAAGTTTACAGAGGTAAATACCTGGGTCAAAAAGGAGCTACCCCATCAAAGATTTTTATGGATTTTGATAAGAGCTAGCGTATATGTTTGATCTTTGAAGCCACAAAAGAGCGTGATATACTTTATAAGCGTAAGAAGGTCTTCCATTGTAATGCCATATAGCCCGCCAGTTAAGACCATACCGTGCTATCAGCTCTTTTAAAAGCCTGGCCGATACATCCAGGTTATAACAAGGATCTAACAGACTATAAGGGTCCAACCCCCATCTTCTTATATTCACTATATTTATCTGAGCTATACCCACATCGAAGTTGTAACCATGCTTTATTAGATAGTTAAGCACTATTTCAGCCTGCTGTTTGTTTGCTGGATAGTACTCTTTTATACTCCTGCCATTGGCGTTTACATTTATGGCGTATGGATTGAAGTTGCTCTCCACTTTAGCTATTGCATAAAGAAGCTTTACATTTACCCCGTAGCGACTGGCCGCCTGCTCAAAGCAGTAATTAAACTGATTAGCATATACATTATCATAAAAGCCTGAAAACACAACAAAAACTATGAAAAGTATAATATTTTTAATGCTTTTCATATTAGATATTATAATAAATCTTTACAGGGATTTCACAATTTTATTATCTCTTCTAAACTCTTTAGCTCTCTCTGTTCTTTCTTCACCATATCTTTTAATATGTAAACGCCTTTTTCTATCTCTTCTGGTCCTATTATAATGGCAAAAGAAACTCCAAGTTTATCAGCTATTTCCAGTTTTTTCTTCAGATTTGAACCCTTTAATATAATTTCTGTTCTTTTGCCATTTTTCCTCAGCTCATCTGCAATCTTTAGAGCTTCTTTGGTAGTATCTCCTATGTTTATTACAGCATAAAGAGGTTCCCGGGTTTTTGGTTCTACAAAAAGCATCAAACGCTCTATCCCAGCTGCAAAACCTATAGCTGGTGTTTTTGGTCCGCCAAGATTTTCTACAAGGTTGTCGTATCTTCCACCAGCAAGTAGCGTAAGACCATCTTTGGTAAACTCAAACACAGTTTTTGTATAATAATCAAGCCCTCTTACAAGCCTTGGATTTTCTACGTATGGTATATTAAAATCCTCAAGATACGTTTTCAGGCTTTTATAATGACTGGCACAATCTTCACAGAGATAATCTATCATCACAGGGGCTTCTCTGGTGAGCTCTTTACAGGTTTCCACCTTGCAATCTAGCACCCTCAGAGGATTCTTAAAGCGCCTTTGTTCACAGTCTTCGCACAAACCTTCTATATCTTTTAGATAGCTAACAAGAGCTTCTCTATACTTTGGTCTGCATACCGGACAGCCTATGGAGTTTATCTCAAGGGTTATATCTATGTTTAGTCTTTTAAAAGCCTCAAAACAAAGGTTTATAAGCTCAAAATCAGAAACTGGGTTTTCTAAACCAAGCACCTCAGCACCTATCTGGTGAAACTGGCGCTTTCGCCCGGCTTGGGGCCTTTCGTACCTAAACATAGCCCCTTCATAGAAAAGCTTTAAAAAGGGTCTTTTGTAAAAAAGTCCATGCTCTATAGCAGACCTTACCACACCAGCGGTGCCTTCTGGCCTCAGAGCCAGCACCCTACCACCTTTGTCGCTGAACACAAACATCTCTTTTTGAACTATATCAGTAACCTCTCCCACGCTTCTGTCAAAGAGCTCCTTGTATTCTACCAGAGGAAGTATTATCTCTTCAAAGTTGTATGTTCTAAAAAGCTCTCTGAAAGTATCCGTTATAAATCTAAACTTTTCTGCCTCTTCAAAAAATACGTCGTCAAATCCCCTTATAGCCTTTATGTTTTCCATACTATACCCAGAGTGGTATATCTTGGGATGGGTTAGAAAGTGCTCTTAGATTGCCAAGCTTCATAGATTCTATGTCAAAACGGGTAAGGGGCTTTTTGGTTCTCATAAAGTGATGCATCAAAACACCAGAGGACTCTAAACCAATTCCTCCCATGTTTATAGACTTTTGTGTCAAAAATCTATTTCTTGGATTTAGCTTTACAGGAGCTTTGTACCCCACAAACTGGTATCCATAGACCATATCGTTTTTTATAAAAACCTTAAAAAACACACCATCTTTTTCAAAGCTAAAGGATCTATCAGCGTCTTCAAAAAGCCCACCTGAACCTGCCGTTACTTTTTTGGTTTTTACCGCATTGTAATCAACGCTTCCAGTGTTTATCACTTTTTTACCCACCATGTTAAATCCAGCCACGTATCCTTCCTGAACAGCAGCAGGAAAAAGAGCAATCCATCTGTGCTTGCCCCATATATCTATACTGGAGCACACATCACCAGCAGCGTATAGATCTTTTACAGAGGTTTCTTGATGCTCGTCTGTTAAAACCCCGCCTACTATCCTATCGTTTTCTTTGTGAAGTTCTACATTTTTTGCTATGTTGATGATAGGCCTTACTCCCACAGAGAGTATCACCATCTGTGCCCTTATCTCAAACATGTTCTCGTTTGATAGGCTTTTTACCAGCACAGAGCTTACTTTACCATCTTTACCCTTTATAGCAAGAACCTGATGCCCCGTATAAAACTTTATACCGTCTTTCTCAAGAGCCTGCTGGTATATAAAAGACATCTGATGGTCAAGCATCCTGGGAAGTATCCGGTCAAATATCTCTATAACGTGGACACGGTATCCCATGTGTAAAAGCGTCTGGGCATCCTCCACCCCTATAGGTCCCGCCCCTATTATCACAATATCCTCAATATCGTTACTCTTCATATATTCTTTTATCTGATGAACATCCGTAAGACTTTTAGCGCTGTAAACACCCTTTAAATCCACACCTTCTATTGGAGGCACAAAAGAGTAAGCACCTACAGCCAGAAGGCACTTATCGTATTTATAAGTATCTCCATTCTTAGTTTTAAGACTTTTGGCAACAGGATCGATCTCCTCTACAGGAGTATTTGGTATGAACTCTACGTTGTGCTTTTTGTAAAAGTCAAAACCACCTTTGAAAAATAGAGCCTCTTCTGATATATCTTCTCTTACAACGTTCTCCATGCAGTTTGGAGCATAGGCCGGAAATGGCTCAGCCGAGAACAACGTTATAGGTATCTCTCTATCCAAACTCCTTATGGCCTCTACGGCGCTCACCGCCGCAGGACCGTTTCCTACTATCGCTATCATTTTGTGTTTAATATATAATCTATGAGCGTCCTGACGCCAAAACCGGTACCACCCTTTGAATAGTACTTGTATTCTTTTTCTGTAAAAGCTGGACCAGCAATGTCAAGATGAGCCCATTTTATACCATCTGCCACAAACTCCTGTAAAAACATAGCCGCCGTTATAGCACCGCCGTATCTTCCACCTGTATTTTTGATATCGGCTACCGGAGACTTTATCTTTTCCCTTAGATTCTCATCATCCAGAGGAAGCTGCCACAACCTTTCTCCAGTGGACTTTGATATGTTCATAAGGGTATCCGCTAGCTCTTGGTCATTGGCAAAAAGACCTGCCGTAAACTCGCCAAGGGCCACCACGCAAGCCCCAGTAAGAGTGGCCATGTCTATTATAACGTCTGGTTTTTGCTCAGAGGCGTAAGACAAGACATCCGCCAATGTGACTCTCCCCTCAGCATCTGTGTTGTCTATCTCGGCAGTTTTGCCGTTTCTAAAGACTATTATATCGTCAGGTCTGTAAGCTTTTCCATCTGGCATATTTTCAGCAGCGCCTATAAAACCGTGTACTTCCACATCTGGTTCTAACTTTGCTATGGCTCTCATGATAGCTATGGTATTGCAAGCACCAGACTTATCAAGCTTCATGGTTCTCATATAATCACCGGTTTTTATATTAAGACCACCGCTGTCAAAGGTTAAACCCTTTCCCACTATGGCTATCTTCCTAGCCTTTTTCTTATTCTTTTTAGGTTTATATATTATATGTATGAATCTAGGTGGTGTTTCAGAGCCTTTGCCCACCATCCAGAGTCCGTTCATATTCTGCTCTTTTATCCAGTTTTCATCGTAAACATGCACCTCTAACCCCACCTTCTCACACTCTTCCTTTGCTATGTTTGCTAATGTAACAGGGTTTATGACGCAACCCGGTTCGTTTACCAGATTTCTAGAAAAGATTTGAGCATCAGCTATAATACTACCAAGCTTTATAGCTTTGGCATCTCCGTTTAGTATATCTATAGCCTCCACTTCAAACCTTTCATCTTTATCCTTGGTTCTATATTTATCAAAATCATAAACACCAAGCATCAAGCCTTCGGTAATGGCCTTTGAATACTTTGGGTTTGCCACCAACACAGCCTTAGATATCTTGTCTTTTTTCATCCTTGAACTGGCTTTAGCCGCCACTTCTCTATAAGTATCCTCTGTTATCTTATCGGCATCTCCTAAGGAAAATATGTAAATAAGAGGCTCTATCAGCTTTACAGACTCTCCCTTTTTGCCTTTAAATCTCTCTATCTCCATAAGTTTTTCTATTTTAGGTTTTAAGCTTTTAAAATCTTTTAAACTGTCTTCTAAAAGCTTCAAAGACGTACCTTCAATAAGAAAAATCTTTACATCGTCTTGTTTTAGAGTTTTAACAGGGTTTACAAACATACGCTACCTTTGATACCAAACCTTAAAATCTGGTTTGGGCTGAGGTATTTCTATCCCGCCGTTATGGTGTGTCCATGCCTCAGCAGGCGGTATTTGGACTTTATACATATATTATGCACTAAGTTTTAACTGACCGGCTAAAACTTTTTTCATATTCTTAAGGGCCTGGCGTATGCGTTTTTCGTTTTCCACCAGCGCAAACCTTACATAGCCTTCTCCCATTTCTCCAAACCCAACACCCGGAGATACGGCCACCTTTGCCTCTTTTAACAAAAACATAGAAAAATCCAAAGAGTTCATATTAAGGGATGATGGTATCTTAGCCCACACAAACATACCTGCCTTTGGGGGTTTCACGTGCCAGCCCATATCGTTTAGACCTTTTACAAGGACATCCCTTCTTCTTTTATATATATCCCTATTTTTCTCCACAAAAGAGTAATCCCCATCAAGAGCCTTTATAGAGGCTACCTGTATAGGTGTAAAAAGCCCATAGTCTAAGTAGCTTTTAAGATGAACCAGATTTTTGACGAGTATCTCGTTGCCCACCATGAAAGCAACACGCCAGCCCGCCATCGAAAATCCCTTTGACATAGAGTAAAGCTCTACCGCTATATCCTTTGCACCTTCTACCTGCAAAATGGATGGAGGCGTATATCCATCGTAACCAAGATCAGCATAGGCAAAGTCGTGTATTAGCCATATATCTTTTGATTTTGCAAAAGCCACCACCTCTTTGAAAAATTCAAGACTTACTGTCGCTGTGGTGGGGTTGTGTGGAAAGCTGAGCACTATGGCAAGGGGCTTTTTCAGACTGTTTTTTACAAGGTTAAAAAGGTTCTCAAGATATTTGTTTTCAAAGTCATCAGAATCAGGGTCTTCTATGTTTATACTTATAACGTTGCCTCCGCTTATAATAGGAGCGTAATAATGAATGGGATAAGTGGGGTTGCTAACTACGATGCTGTCTCCGGGCGATATCATGGCCAGCATGAGGTGAGAGTATCCTTCTTTAGCCCCCATCGTCATAACCACTTCTTTGTCTTTATCAAGGTCCACATCGTATCTTCTCTTGTAAAAATTAGCTATAGCCCTTCTTAAACCCGGTATACCCTTTGAAGCGGAGTAACCGTGTACATCTGGTTTTTTTGCAGTCTCACAGAGTTTATCTATCACCTCCTGACTTGGCGCCAGATCAGGATTTCCCATCCCAAGGTCTATAACATCTTCGTTGTTCTTTCTCATGTTTGTCTTTAGCTCGTTCACCACGGCAAACACGTAAGGCGGTAGATTTTTAATACGCGGAAACATCCAGCTATCCATCTTCATTCTCCTCTTCTAATTCCTTGCACTTTATACACATGCTTGTAACAGGCCTGGCCTTTAGCCTTTCGTAAGGTATTTCAGCTCCACACATTTCACAGTATCCGTATGTACCGTTTTCTATCTTCATCAGCGTATATTCAATCTTTTTAAGAAGCTTGGTTTCCCTATCTGTGGTTCTGTATCTTAAAAGCCTGGATCCTTCAAGACCTCCTCTGTCCAGCTCATCCCCACCGTGGAATTTAACATCCTCAACATCGTCTATCTGTCTTTCTAACCTTTCTATAATTGCCCTTTTTTGCTCTAGCAAAATACTCTTAAGCTCATTAAGCTGTTCATCGGTTAGCATAAAAACACCTTAAATTAATAATATAATCTATTTTTATCTAAAAAGCCACAATATTTATTTACCAACGAGCATCTCTTTTTCTTCATTTTCTATCAGAATATCTGTGTAAGCAAACATCTCTTTGCTCAATTCTTCTAACCTTTTAAGATTATTAATAATCTCATCCTTATAATTGAACAAATCTTTGCCAGTGCTTATTTTAAGGGCTATATTAGACACAATATTATGGAATTCTTTATGGAGCTCTCCTATGGCACCAAACTCATCATATTTTCTAAATCTGTCTGCATCGTGAGAGTTATACCATATACCACATTCACAGCTATTCTCATCCTTAGGCTCAAAGTTAAGTTTACCCATATACACAGATGTAAACGTTTGATGTTTAAAGATAATATGACTTATCTTCTTAGAAATCATACCAGCTGCATCAGACAGATAAGTCACAAGGCTTGCGTTGTACTCAGCGGACTTATCAAACTCCTCTATCACATACTTTAGCTTATCTATAGATTTCGTAGAAACCGATGCGCTTTTTACCATTTCATCAATACGGCTACTTGCTTCTTTGTTGTAAATCTGAAGCTCTGTGATAACCTTGGCAATATCATCAGTAGCTTTTTGAGTTTTCACAGAAAGCTTCCTCACCTCATCAGCCACCACTGCAAAGCCTCTACCCTGTTCACCAGCCCGCGCTGCTTCTATTGCGGCGTTCAAGGATAGCATATTGGTTTGATCTGCAATCTCTCTGATGTTGGCAAGTATCTTAGTGATGTTTTCAGTTTTTGAAATAAGCATCTGTATAGATTCGTTTGAATCCCTTATATCCTCAAGTATGTTTTGGAGATCTCCTATCACCTCCTCTACCTCTTTTATAGCATCCTTTGAGAGCTGGGAGGTTTGAGCGCTTTGCTCTTTTATCACATTTAGTTTATTAAACATATTCTTTATATCTTTTTCTATAAGCATCAAGTTAGAGGATATCCCTCCGCCTATCTTAGAGATTTCTTGAGAAAACTTTGCTTTTTCCATAAATCTTTTATTTTCTTCTATCAGCATCAGCAACTCTTCAAAACCTTTCGCTACCTCAGAAAAACGCCCTTTAAATATAGACTGGTCTATCTTTACATCGGTGTTCTGGCTAGAGACAGCCTTTACTATACTGGTTAAATCCGTAATAAAATTTTCTATCTGGTCTAACAAATTATTTACACTATCTCTTAAAAGTTCCAGCTCTCCGCTATCATGCGTGCTTATTCTATCTTCTAACTTACCATCCGATGCTTGTTTTAACACGTTAGCACTATCCTTTATAAAAGACTGCACCTTTCTTATGTTTATAAAGATATACCATGCTGCTAAGAAGTTAAAGATATTGAGCACTCTTGCCACATCGAAAAGCCCATACTGATAAATCTCAACTACCAGAGATATTGTAAAAATACCTATAGATAAGATATTTGCATATTGAATCTTCTCAAGCGATGATAACTTCTTCATATTGTTATTATACCATAAACATTTATTTGCTTAAAGCTG
>CAYFGH010000044.1:0-9297 GCA_964342735.1 uncultured Aquificaceae bacterium | reverse complement strand
ATATGCATATCATCATATATTTTGCAACCAGAAGCGTATTTGTGACCGCCACCTCCAAGACGCTGGGCTATCTTAGATACATCCACAGATTCGTCTTTACTTCTTATAGAAACACGCCAGAACGTAGTTCCGTCTTCTTTTTTTGTCTCTATCATGGCAAAAGCCACGTACACCCCATCCAATCTTCTAGGATAATTTACAAGCCCTTCGGTATCCTCATATATTGCACCAGTTTCTTCAAGCATGCTCTGGGTAATTATGATACCAGCCGTTTTTCCACTGTGGAATATCTCAAGATTTTCCAGAGCTTTGCTTATAAGTTTTAGTTTTGCCAGGGTCTCTCTTTCTCCAAAGTTTTTCCATACGTAGTTTGGCTCTACTCCGTATGCACATAGTGATGATGCTGCTTCAAAAACCTCTTTTGTCGTGTTTGAGTATCTAAAAAATCCCGTATCTGTGCAAAGCCCCGTATAAAGACAGAGGGCTATATCTTTATCTATGAGATCTTTATTTATATATTTTAAAAGCTCATAAACAAGAAGTGTAGTAGAAGCAAAAGAATAATCTACAAAATCATAAAGCCCGTAAAAATCCCCACCCACATGGTGATCTATCCTTGCTTTTATATTTGAAGATATCTCAAAGTTTGCTCTTTTAAAACCAGAAGCATCTACTATGATAGCCAGATCAAAGGTTTTACCCTCCAGATCTTTAGGATGTAATACTTCGTTTACCCTTGGTAAAAACTGGGCAAACCTCGGAATGTTGTCTTTGCAAAACACGTACGCATCTTTGCCCAGCTTTTTAAGGAAAATATAGAGCGCCAGAGCGCTACCAAGCGTATCTCCATCAGGATTTTCATGACAGACCAGAAGGATTTTACCTTCTTCCTCTAGTAGCTTCTTGGCAAGAGGAACAAATCTTTCCATAAATACCTCATTATATATTATTTACCCAATTTCTCCTCCATTTCTACGACAGCGAGCATAGTTTTGAAAAATGAGTCAGGATTTAAGGATATACTGTCTATACCTTTTTCCACCAAGAACTGCGCAAAATCAGGAAAATCGCTGGGCGCCTGACCGCATATACCAACTTTCCTGCCAGTCTTTTTAGCCACATCGATGAGATTTGCCACCATAATCTTGACCGCCTCGTTTCTTTCATCGTAAAGATGGGCCACCAGATCAGAGTCTCTATCTATACCAAGGGTAAGCTGTGTTAAATCGTTGCTACCTATAGAAAATCCATCAAATATCTTGGCGTACTCCTCAGCCAGTATCACGTTGCTTGGTATCTCCGCCATCACATAAACCTCTAGATTGTTCTCTCCCCTTACAAGTCCAAACTCTTTCATGGTCTCCAGCACCTTTTCACCTTCTTTTGGAGTTCTGCAGAAAGGTATCATCACTTTCACGTTGTCAAGGCCCATCTTGTTTCTTACTCTTAATATAGCTTTACACTCCAGACCAAAAGCTACCTTAAACTTATCTGAATAATACCTCGAAGCACCTCTCCAGCCTATCATCGGGTTTTCTTCTTTTGGCTCAAAATACTTACCACCCAAAAGCCCGGCGTATTCGTTGCTTTTAAAATCCGAAAACCTAACTATTACAGGGTTTGGATAAAAAGCTGCTGCAATCTTTGCTATGCCGTAAGAGAGCTTCTTTACATAGTACTCTTCTTTGTTATCGTATCCAAAGGTTATGTTCTCTATCTCCTTATAGAGCTCTGGATCTTTTTCTTTCACATAGTTTATATTTATAAGCGCCAGTGGATGTATCTTTATATAGTTTGCTATTATAAACTCTTCTCTGGCAAGACCAACTCCATCGTTGGGAATAGCAGCATATCTAAACACGGAACTAGGATCTGCCACGTTTATCATCATCTTGGTCTTTGGTTTTTTGATGTTTGATAAGTCTATCTCCTTTGCTTCGAAGTTAAGTTCTTTATCGTATATAAAAGCTGTCTCTCCTTCTGCACAGGAGAGGGTTATCCTCATACCGGTTTTAAGCACTTCAGTGGCTTTTTGGGTACCCACCGCCGCTGGTACTCCAAACTCCCTTGCCACAATGGCAGCGTGGGCTGTCCTACCGCCTCTATTGGTAATGATACCGGCAGCCTTTTTCATGATAGGCTCCCAGTCCGGGTCTGTGATATCGGTAACTAGTATATCCCCTTCCTTAAAATCTGCAGCTTCTTTTATGCTGTGAATTACCTTTACTGTACCTACCGCTATCTTATCACCTACAGCTATACCACTAAGTATCCTGTGTTTCAATCTATCCTCAAGAGGGTCTTTTATCTCGTAAACAACGATCTTATTGTGTTGACGCCTTGACTGGACAGTTTCTGGTCTTGCCTGAACTATATAAAGTTGATTATCATTACCATCTTTAGCCCATTCTATATCCATGGGTTTTTTATAATGCTCTTCTATCTCTATACCCCATTTAGCCAGGGTAAGTATCTCATCATCGTTTAACGCATACAACTTTTGTTCATTTTGGGGTACGTTTACTATCTTAACCCTATCAGAACCCGCACCGTATATCATCTTTCTATCTTTCTTGCCAAGCTTCTTCTCTATGATGGCGGAAAAGCCTTTCTTGAGTGTTGGTTTAAACACCATGTACTCATCCGGGGTTACCATGCCCTGCACTATCATCTCTCCAAGACCGTATATAGCATTTATCACAACCACATCTTTAAAACCGCTCTCTGTATCTATTGTAAACATAACCCCAGAAGCCCCGAGATCTGAGCGCACCATCTTTTGAACACCCATAGATATGGCTATCTTAAAATGGTCAAACCCGTGAGAGTGTCTATAAGATATGGCCCTGTCTGTAAACAGCGATGCGAAGCCATTTTTCACAGCCACAAGAACATTTTGAGCTCCTACTACGTTTAAATACGTTTCCTGCTGACCTGCAAAAGATGCATCTGGTAAATCTTCTGCTGTTGCAGATGATCTCACAGCCACATCCACAGCATGGGTGTTGTACATCTCTGAAAGCTTGTCGTAAGCTTTTGCGATCTCATCCTCCAAATCCTTTGGAAAATCCCCGGCTCTTATGAGTTCTCGTACCTCATGACCTTTCTTGGTAAGTTGTTCAATATTTGAAGGGTCTAGATCTTTTAAAATATCTTTTATCTTTTCTTCGAGGTTGTTATGTCTAATAAAATACCTATAAGCCTCTGCGGTTACCACGAATCCATAAGGCACATTTACACCTTTTGGTTTTAAGTGCTGTATCATCTCCCCCAAAGATGCATTTTTACCACCTACATAAGGAATATCTTCAATGCCCACCTCGTCTAAGAATACCACCAACTTACCTTCCAAATTTTTACCCATTTAAAACCTCCTAGTGTTACAGTTTCCTATAGCTTACCACAGGCACAAAACTCCTGTCAATAGCCAGAACTCCAGGCCTGACACCTTCATAAAAGGGCTGATACTCATCAAACCCATCAGATACAAAAAATGTGTTATCTGGTATATTGGCAGATATCTTTACCTTTAAAACAGCTCTCCCATAATCTGTGGTGATCTCTAAAAACTCTCCATCTGTTATACCTATATTGTCCGCAAGGTTTTTGCTTATATACACAAATTGGTTTGGCTCTATCTCGTGAAGCCATCTAGAATAATGTCCCATCTCATCAACTACCGTATGACCCATAAACAATGTATACTTATCCAAAGTTATAGACCCTTGTTTTTGGCTTTTAAAAGAAGGATTGTTCTTTATATCAGGTATTATATCAAGAAGCGTATAAGCATCATCATTATCAAAGATCTTTTTTGAGCTTACATCCAAAAACGCTGTTTTTTTGGTAAAATCAGTCTCTATGAAAAACTTTCTTGGAATATAGTATTTTGAAAGGTTAGCACTCATACTTGCCATGTGAGAAAGACTAAGGATGTCTTTTTTAGAAAAGGTCTCTAGCTTATCGTCAGGTATATATCTAAACATATCGCCTGCGTTTATTATAAAATCATGGCTTTGTAGCTCTTCCAGATGATCGCTTATACTCTTTACAGGCCATGTGGTGATGTTGCCAGTTATTATATAATCAATACCATATTTTTCTTTCATATACGTTAAAAAGCCCAAAACAAAATCCCTGTCTATCTTTATATAACTATCCTCTATGATAATAAGAGCGCTGTTTAGTTTTGTAGAAAAGGTAGAAAACTTGTTTATAAACTCATCTTCATGATAGCCTTTTTCAAAGGCATTTTTTATATCCTCTAAAAAGCTCAAAAAATAAGAAGGAGATACAAGTTTTTTATAATTTGCCTTAAACATGATGTTTGTAAATACTGCACCAGCACAGAAGAGCTTTGCTCCTTTTTGCTTGGCGTCTATAATCCATCTTGAAAGCATCACATCATAATAAGAAGGTTCTGATATGTTTAGTATAACTTTTTTATCTGGAATACGCTCTATATCTATAGTTTTTGGCTTTTCAACGTAAAGCATGTTTGAATATATATTTTCTGTACAAGAAAAAGCTCTGTAAAGCTCTTCATCTGTGCAGAACCTATCCACATAGATGCCTATATTGTCAAAATCTATATTGGTTTTATTGGATGATCTTAACCTGAACTCTGAAAAGGGAAGCTCCTGAACAAGGGCTATCCCTTTTGTGCAGAAACTACCCATCCCAATTTTATCAGAAGGGTGTCCCGTTACATCCACTATCTTGTCATCTTTTACATAAGCTATAAACTTACACCCGCAGTTACAGCCTATACAGTGACCTGTCAGCTCTCTGTCAAAGGTTTTTACACTAAGAGGTTCCAGCAAGGAAATCTCCTTACTCTTCTTTATCAGAAACGCCCATTATGCTGTAGCCACTATCCACATATATGGTCTGACCCGTTATACCCCTTGCCCATTCGCTACACAAAAACGCCGCCGTATCCCCTACTTCTTCTATGGTAACGTGCCTTCCTAGAGGACTTACTCTTACAGTATGCTCCATCAAAAGATGAAATCCCGTGATGCTGTAAGCTGATAGAGTTTTTATAGGACCTGCGGATATACAGTTTACCCTCTGATTTTTCTTTGCCACATCAAAAGCCAGATACCTGGTGGCACTCTCTAGAGCAGCCTTTGCTATACCCATAACGTTGTAGTGAGGAACCACCTTTTGAGCCCCGTAGTAAGATAGCGTCAAAAAAGCCCCTTCTTCGTTCATGATGCTGGAAAAAGCTCTTACTACAGCTATAAAAGAATAAACCGATATATCCATCGCTATATTAAAACCAGCCCTTGTGGTATCTATAACACCGTTTTTAAACTCATCCTTGGGTGCATAAGCTATTGAGTGAACCACTATATCTATGTTGCCCCAGGCTTCTCTTACGTTGTTTGCCAGGTTTTCTATATCCTGATCTTTAGAGACATCGCACTCAAAAATAAGCTCTACACCAAGCTCCTCCGCTATCGGTATCACCCGTTTTTTAACAGATTCCCCAGCATAGCTGATAGCTATATCAGCACCTTCTCGTTTAAAGCTTTTAGCGATACCGTAAGCTATACTCTTATCGTTGGCTAAACCCATTATAAGCGCTTTTTTACCCTTTAATATCATCTTTTTCTCCTTATTTAATCGTTGTGTAGGAATTTTGAAGCTTCTTCAGCGGTTTTACCCTCATGCACTATCATATACATAGCCCTTGTTATCTTTTTGGGATCTTTGGCCTGGAATATGTTTCTTCCTATGGAAAGACCGGCTGCCCCTGCTCTCATTGCCCCTTCTACCATTTCAAGCACATCCTTTTCGGTTTTCATCTTGGGTCCACCTGCTATTACCACAGGTATATGAGTACCTCTTACCACCTCTTTAAAAGATTCCACATCACCGGTGTACGGGACTTTTACTATATCAGCCCCAAGCTCTTCCCCTATCCTTGCACAGTGTGCCACAAACGTCTTGTCATACTGATCTTGGGGTTTTATCTCGTGACCTCTTGCATACACCATCGCCAGAAGGGGCATACCCCATTCATCACACACTTTTGATACGTAACCAAAGTCTCTTAGCATCTCTCTTTCCATCGGAGCGCCGATGTTCACATGTATAGAAACAGCATCCGCTCCAAACCTTATAGCCTCTTCAACGGTGCATACCAAAACCTTATCGTTCTTTGTAGGGGAGTGGTCTGTGGAAGCAGAAAGATGTATTATGAGCCCTATATCCTTGCCGGTGCCCCTGTGTCCCGCTTTCACAAGACCTTTATGCATCAAAACAGCGTTTGCCCCGCCTTCTGATACCGCTTCTATAGTTTTTTTCA
This sequence comes from uncultured Aquificaceae bacterium, assembly GCA_964342735.1. Taxonomy (GTDB): domain Bacteria; phylum Aquificota; class Aquificia; order Aquificales; family Aquificaceae; genus Hydrogenobaculum. Next base: position 2,981 of record CAYFGH010000044.1, on the reverse strand, counting down.
TATCCACAAGACCTTCTATAGGCCCAGAACTAACACCGTGATCCATGGGTACTATTATGGTTTTCTGCGTTTCTCTGTTGATGATACGTTCAAGCCTTATCTTTTTACCAATGCTCATTTTCATGCCTCCTTTATAAGGATATGTTCAAAATCAGCTATGCGTTTTAAGCTTTCATAGAGTCTGTAAAGCAAGCTGAGTCTGTTGTTTCTAACCTCTAAATCCTCTGCCATAACAAGTATTTTATCAAAAAACTCATCTATTATCTTTTTATTCTCGCTTATAAAATTCAAAAGCCCTTCAGAAGTATCTTTTCCTTCGATACCTTTATAAATCTTATAAAGCCCTCTTTCTAGATCGCTTTCAAAGAGCTCCTCCCTTATATCGCTTGGCTCAAAATCCTTTGGCAATATCTTCCTTATCCTCTTGTAAGCCCTTGCAATGTTTTCTACAGTATCTCTATTCTTAGACAGAAGCTCAATCTTGTCTTTTATCCTTCTAACCTTTAAAGGGTCTTCTACTTCAAGCACAGCCCTTACAATATCGTAAGGATAATCTTCAAAGTACGTGTTTAACCTCGCCCTAAACAGGTTTTTTATGTGGTTTATCGTCTCGTCGTAGCTTAGGAGTTTTGATTTGTTTTCTAAAAGCTCAAAAACACGATTAAAGAGTTTTTCTAAATCTATATCAAAATCAAACTCCAATATAAGCTTTATAATACCGTATATATTCCTTTTTATTCCGTAAGCATCTGAAGTTCCCTTTGGAATCTCGTTGGCGCTTATCAAAGATACTATATTGTCTGATTTTACTATGATACCAAGCAAAGCTCCGGTTTGAGTGGAGGGCATACCCTCTATCTTATCGGGCATGTATTGTTCTAACAGCGCTTTTGAAAGCTCCTCATCCTCGTTTTTGGCTTTTGCGTATATCATCCCCATATACCCTTGAAGTTCGTCAAACTCTTTTACCATGTTGGTGGCTATATCAAAAAGCGATAGTTTACAGGCTTTTAGCAATATATCGTTTTTAATATTAAAAGCCGAAGACAAATACTCTCCCAGAGCTACGTGCCTGCTTGTCTTATCAAACAACGTACCGAGTTTGTGGTGAAACATGATACCCTTTAGCTCTTCTATAAAAAACTCAAAAGGCCTTTTCAGGTCTTCGTTGTAGAAAAATACCGCATCTCTTAATCTTGCCCTTACCACCTTTTGATAGCCATCCTTTATAAAACCCTTTTTATCCTCTATGTTTGATATGCCAAAGAATATATTTGTGATGGTATCTTTTTTGGTGGTGATAAACTTCTGATGATGAGCGAGCACCGTTTTAATAACAATATCCGGTAAACTCAAAAATTCTTTTTCAAACTCTCCTATCACAAGATAAGGATATTCCACCAGATTTGTAATCTCATCTATAAGATCTTCTTCGTAATCTGGTGTTATATTTAACTCTTTGGCTTTTGATGAAACAAGATTTAATATGATGTTTCTACGCTCTACAAAATCTGGTATCACGTAGTGTTTTTTAAGAAGCTCTTCGTAATCTTTGGCTGATCTTATAACAAACTCTGAGGATAAAAACCTGTGTCCTTTAGAGGTGTTTTTGTAAGGATATATCGGTTTATCGTTTAAAATGAGGGCTATGCCTCTTATAGGCCTTGGAAATCTCAAAGATGAGCTATCCCATCTCATAGTCTTTTTATAAGTGAGGGATTTTATAATAAAATCCGGAAACTCTTTAAAAATCTCTTCTATGGGGATACCACCAGTTTCTTTTTTAATAGCTATATATACCCCGCCCTGTTTTTCGTATCTGAAAGTATCTTCCAAAGAGGCGTTATTTTTCTTGAGAAAAGCCTCTAAAGCTTTAGTAGGATTTCCATCTTTATAGCAAGCATCATAAGGAGGTCCTATCAGGAGTATCTCTTCTTTTTTGTTGTAATCTGGTAGATTTTCTATCAAAATACCTATCCTTCTTGGGGTTGTGAATATCTTTATCGCTTCGTCTGATTCTATATTTTTGTCTTTTAAAAAGGTTTTTACGATATCTTTTAAGGTTTCATTGGCTTTTAGTAAAAATGAAGAAGGAAGCTCTTCGGTTTGAAGTTCTAAAAGTATATCGTTCATAGGCTATTCTCCTTTTCTATATACAAAGAGGCCACCTGAGATGCCATGTGTTTTATGCGTTTTATATAGTTGGTTCTTTCCTGAACAGATATAGCTCCTCTTGCATCAAGAAGGTTGAAAGTGTGAGAACACTTTAACACATAATCATAAGCAGGATACACAAGCTTTTCTTCTATAAGAGACTTTGCCTCTTGTTCATATATTTCAAAAAGCCTGAAAAGCCTGTCTTGATTTGATTTTTCAAAGTTGTAGATAGACCACTCCCTTTCAAACTCAAAGTATATATCCCTGTATGTAAGGTATTTGTTCCACTTTAAATCAAACACATTATCAACATTCTGAAGATACATCGCAATGCGTTCAAGCCCATAGGTGATTTCACAAGATATCACATCTAAATCTATATCACCCGCCTGCTGGAAGTACGTAAACTGAGTTATCTCCATGCCATCCAGCCACACTTCCCAGCCAAGACCCCAGGCACCTAAAGTTGGGCTCTCCCAGTCATCTTCCACAAACCTGATATCGTGAAGGGTTGGGTCTATGCCTAAGGTTTCCAGGCTTTTAAGATAGAGCTCCTGAGAATCTTCTTTGGCTGGTTTTAATATCACCTGAAACTGAAAATAGTGCTGGAGTCTGTTTGGATTTTCACCGTATCTTCCGTCTTTTGGTCTTCTGGAGGGTTCTACATAAGCTCCGCTGAAGGGCTTTTTTCCAAGCACCCTCAAAAAGGTGGCCGGGTTCATAGTACCAGCACCCACTTCTATGTCGTATCCCTGCATTATAGCGCATCCGTTTTTAGACCAGAAATCCTGCAAGCTAAGTATTATCTCCTGAAAGTACACAAA
>CAYFGH010000043.1:4953-9340 GCA_964342735.1 uncultured Aquificaceae bacterium | reverse complement strand
TTTTCTACCAGCGCTTGAAGCCCCTGAGCCGTGGTAGGATACATTCCCGTATCCACATAATACTGCTCCAAAGCCCCTTGCAGGTTTTTAAGTTGAACTTTGGTGGCTTTTAGTTTAGCCTCTCCAATTCTGTTTGTAATACGGGGGATAATAATAGCAGAGAGTATTCCTATAATAACTATTACTACTAAAAGCTCAATAAGTGTAAAACCTTTTTTATAAAAACTATCCCTGTTCATTTCTCCAATATCTTATCATAACACTAAACATAGGAAATTGTATGACATAAATAGCCAAAATTATAAGACCTAAAGGTGCCACTATAGTATAGAACATAAGAGGTAGTATCATTACAATAACCATAGTAGAATATACAAACCACATACTAATATCAAAAAAGTATTGAAGGTTTAATGTCTTCTTCCAGACTCCAAAGGATATAAGATCAAAAACCCTAGAAAAAGCCTCTTTAAAATTATCGGATACGTAAACCCCAGCATATACATAAGGAGCTACATAAGATATCATAGAAAGTGTGATTATCATAAATACTAAAGCAAGTCCCATAGATAAGTCATAGTTCACCGCAAAAAAGTCATAATGGTCTTTAGTCTTGTAGAGGGCTCCTAAGAGGCCACTGAAGTTTAACACCAGAAGCTCACCTATGGCAACTATTATAAAAACAAGCATGTTGCCAAGCAGCATACCTAAAGATTCTTTTATATATTCTGTAAAAAATTCTAACGTTTGTTTTTGTTTTATGGCTTTTTCAAAAGATATCACATCCTTGTTGTCTTTAACAAGATGACCAATGTTTATCAAAAAAGCATTTGAAAGTATTGTAAAAAACAAAGAAAGAAATACACCTAAAAATGCCAAATCCTTAGGTACGTAGTTGTCCGCTATAGAAAAAACGATTACAAGCATTATATACACCAAGATAGGAGCCGGTTTTCTTGTAATAAAAGCCTGGGTAAAGTCAAACAGGTTTTTAAAGATATCCCATATGCTAAGATTGTTCATCTACCTTCCCTCCTCAAAACTAAATGTTGGGCTTATATACCAGGTACCATTGTTTTTTATAAGGTCTATACCTGTAATTTTCGTCTTGCCATCGTTATAAACAAGTTTTACCTTGGCATGTGCTGTACCTCCAAGCACGCTGATATCCTCTATATTTATATTCTTTACCCCGTAAGTGTTTAGCTTGATCCATCTTTGAGCCCATATCTCTCCCCTAGAAGAAACCGTATCTGGGTTCAAAAGTTTAACAGCATCTTTAAAATCCTTTTTCTCAATATCTTTTATAAAGGATTTTAAAACTACTTCCGGCGTATTGTTGTTTATAGTTTGAGGAGAACAGCTAGAAAAAACAAAAGCAAGCCCTATTGTTCCGCAGAATAAAATAAGTTTATTTCTCATAAGAATATATTACCATTACAATATAAAAATTTCATATAATTTTGAAAAAGATGACGTATAATCATTGTTTTTTGATTACAGTGGAATATAATTAATAATGATTCTAAATTAAAATTTATTTTAAAGGAGGTAAGGCCTATGAGCAAGGACTTAAAGGGCACAAAGACACTTGAGTGTCTCAAACACGCTTTTGCTGGGGAATCTCAAGCAAACAGAAGATATCTCTACTTTGCAAGAGAAGCGGATATCCAGGGTTATCCAGATGTGGCCAACAACTTCAGAGAAACCGCTGAAGGTGAAACAGGTCACGCTTTTGGACACCTTGACTATCTAAGGAAGTACAACGGCGTAGACCCAGCCACCGACAAACCAATATCTACTCTCGAAGAAATGCTAGAGTCAGCAGTAGCCGGTGAAGTTTACGAGTACAGCGAAATGTATCCTGGATTTGCCAAAACCGCCAGAGAGGAAGGCTTTGACGATATAGCTGCCTGGTTTGAAACGCTGGCAAAAGCTGAAAAATCTCACGCAGGCAGATTCCAAAAAGTCTTAGAAAGCGTAAAAGGTTAATATAGCTCTGGGGGCTTATGCCCCCTAAACAAAATTATATAGTTTTTGGCTTTTAATATAAGGAGTATATAATGCCAGAATTATCGATAGGTGGATTGAAGGATTTTAATTTTGATCTTGATGACCCAAAATTTTACGATGAAGAAGCGCTATACGAAGAAGCTAAGAGGGTTTATTCAAAATGTAAAGATTGCAGAATGTGTGTAAACTTTTGCCCCTCTTTTCCAGCGCTCTTTGATGCAGTAGATAGAAAAAATGACAGTGTAGAAGCACTTTCTAAAGAAGAACTTGAAAAACCCTTAGAACTCTGTTTTCACTGCAAACAGTGTTATTTCAAATGCCCCTACACACCACCTCATGAATGGAAACTGGACTTCCCGCATCTTTCTTTAAGATATAAGGCAATAAAATTTAAAAAGCAAGGTGCAAAAATAACCGATAAACTAATGCTTGATACGGATCTGGTTGGGAAATTATCGGTACCTTTCTCAAAGATCGCTACAAAGACAATGAATATAAAACCAGTAAGACTTATAATGGAGAAAACCGCAGGCATAGACCAGAGAGCCAAGCTTCCACCCATAAACGAAAAAACGTTTTCAAGCTTTTTAAAAGATAACGTAGTACCTGTTAAAAATCCTGTAAGAAAAGCAGTTTTATTTTACACATGCTTATTAAATTACAACTTTTTAGAAAAAGGAAAAGCTTTGCTTCACGTCCTTTACAAAAACAACATACATATAGAAATACCTGAGCAAAACTGCTGCGGTATACCGTTTTTTGATATAGGGGACCTTGATAGCTCGATAAAAAAAGCCAGATACAACGTAGATAGTCTCATAGATTACGTGAGAAATGGATACGATGTGATAGTGCCCGTACCCACCTGTGCCTTACAGTTAAAGCATGAGTATCCGCTACTTTTAAGAACAGATGAGGCAAAAGAGGTATCTGAAAAAGTTTACGAGATAGGAGATTACCTGTTTTCACTAAACCAGGAAAACCTCTTTAACAAAGATTTCAAAAATCCTATGGGTAAGATAGACTACCATATAGCATGTCATTTAAAATCTCTGGGCGTTGGGTACAAATCTGCAGCGCTCATGAGAATGATACCCAACACAAAGGTAAGGATCGTGGAGATATGCTCTGGTCACGATGGGACTTTCGGCGTTAAAAAGAGTACCTTTGACATGGCAGTGAATGTAGGAAAACCGCTATTTGATAACATCTTAAACCAGAAAGCTGATCTGGTGGTATCCGATTGTCCTCTGGCAGGAAACTTTATAGAACTCAATACCGGCAGGGCTGTTAAAAGCCCCATAGAAGTATTATCAATGGCATACGGAGATTGATATGAGAAAAGTAGCATTTGAAGACATATTAAACTTATACGAGTATGAGAAGGTAAGGCCTGAAAAGGTGAAAGAACTCTTAGGCATCAAGAAAAAAAGAAGTATATTTGTAGGGGATATATTTCATCTGTTTTTTGAAAATACCTTTAGCGTGTGGTTTCAAATCCAGGAGATGATAAGAGCAGAAAGGATGGTAAAGGATGAGGACATACTCTTTGAGATAGAAATATACAACGACTTGATACCAGAACAAAACCAGCTAAGCGCTACGTTTTTTATAGAAATACCAGATAACGAGGAAAGAAAGCGTAAGCTAAAAGAGCTCGTTGGTATACACGATGGGATTTTTATAACGTTCAAAGACCAGAAGATAAAGGCAAAAGCCAACGAACAAAGCGATATGGATTATAAGTTTGGTAAAGCCGCCACCATACACTTTATAAAATTTGATTTTGATAATGCACAAAAAGAACTTTTCAAGAACGAAAAAGCCTTTATAGAGATAAACCATAAGGATATAAACCTGAAACAAGAGATACCAGAAGAGGTAAAAGAAGAACTGGTAAAAGATCTTTATGCTGATTGATAAATATCATTGTATGCAAAACTTTGTGATATACCTTTAACTGCATGAAAAGGATTAGTTTATACATACTAACTTTGGTGTTTGGTTTGGTGTTTTCTTTGTCAGGCTTTGGAGAGCCTCTCAACGTTATACTGGATTTTCATAATCCTAAAAGCCTTAAAATGGTAAACAACATACTAACACATACCTCAAAAAACAAAGAAGCGCATGTGGTAGTGGAAGTATGGGGTCCCACCATAAAATATCTGTTAAAAAACTCCAAAGAGGAAAAAGCCTTTGAGCGCTTTGTAAAAGAAAGCAACGGGCGCATCAGATTTCACGTTTGCGAAAACACGATGAAAAAGTTCCACATTACAAAGAACATGATGGGAGATTTCGCAGAACCCGTAAAAGGAGCCCTTATAGATATGAACAAACTCGAAAAAGAAGGTTATATGTACGTAAAACCTTAATT
>CAYFGH010000043.1:0-4853 GCA_964342735.1 uncultured Aquificaceae bacterium | reverse complement strand
ATACCCCATCCTCACTCTTTTCGTTTACAAGCTTTAAAAACTCCTCTTCATTTATAGTTTTGGTACCAAGCATTGTGGCTCTCCTTAGCTTGGTAGCCCCAGGGTCCTGACCCACCACAAGATAAGTGGTATGACGGGTCACGCTATCGGATGTAGATGCTCCCATGGACTCTACCATCTGTTTCGCCTCTTCCCTGGTACAGCAATTAAGCGTACCTGTAAAAACAAACTGCATACCAGCGAGCTTGTTAGATTTTGCTTCAGAAACCTCTCTCAAAAGCACCCCTGCTTCTTCCAATCTTTTTACTATATTTACATTCTGTTCCAGACTGAAAAACTCCTTTATGCTCCTTGCTACCACATCTCCTATATCTTCTATGTTTCTTAAATCCTCTTCGTCAGCTTTTACTATATTCCATATATCCTTATAGTAAGAGGCTAATTTCTTAGCTGTGGTAAGGCCCACATACCTTATACCAAGTCCATACAATACCCTTGCAAGACCTCTTCTCTTGGAAGCCTCTATAGCGTCTATGAGATTTTGGGCAGATTTCTTGGCAAACCTCGGAAGCCTTACAAGATCGGAAAATTTTAGATAGTAGATATCCGCTATATTCCTTACCAGTTTAGCATCGTATAGAAGTTGAGCTACCGCCTCACCAAGGCCTTTTATATCCATCGCATCCTTTGAGGCAAAATGCCTTATCCTCAAAACTACCTGTGCAGGGCATGATATGTTTACACAGCGCCAGGCCACTTCGCCAGGAGCTTTCACAAGCTTGGAACCACAAGATGGACAGTACTCAGGAAATACTATAGGTTTAGCATCCTTTGGTCTTGCCTCTTTTACAACGCTTACAACATAAGGTATTACCTCTCCAGCTCTTTCTATAATAACGGTATCTTTTATATGAATATCCTTTTCTCTTATAAAATCTTCATTGAACAAAGAAACGCTTGATATGGTAACCCCTCCAAGAGAAACTGGCTCTAGCTTTGCTACCGGTGTAATATTACCCACCCTTCCCACACTAAAGACCACATCCAGTATTACGGTAGTAGCCTGCTTGGCCTTGAATTTGAAGGCAGTGGCCCATCTTGGAGCATGGGATGTAAAACCAAGCTCATCGTATAAGGATATATCGTTTACTTTTACAACCATTCCGTCTATCTCATAAGGAAGGCTGTCTCTTTTACTCTCAAAATACCTGCAATATTCAATCACCTCTTCTATATTTTTACATAGTTTCATATCCAGAAACGGTGTCTTAAAGCCAAGATCATGAAGCATCTTTATAGCTTCGTAATGGGTCTTTGGCATAGCAGCACCTGGCTCTACGTAAGTGATTTGATAAACAAGAGCAGTTAGGGGTCTTTTTGCCACCTCTTGAGGGTCTTGCAGTCTTATAGAACCGGCCGCTAAGTTTCTGGGGTTTGCGTAAGGGGGCAGGTTTTCCGATATCCTTTCTTCGTTTATCTTCTTAAAATCCTCTTTGTTTATTATGACCTCTCCTCTTATCTCTAAAAGCCTGATACCTTGTTTTGAAAAATTTGCTCTAAGAGGTATTGTTTTAATGGTTTTTAGGTTTTTAGTAATATCTTCTCCTATCTCACCATCGCCTCTTGTGGCCCCTCTTACAAAGATATCATTCTCGTAAAGAAGGGATATACCAGCCCCATCGTACTTTGGCTCTACACAGTACTCTATATGCTCTTTACCGCTTAGTTCTTTTACCCTCCTGTCAAAATCCCTCAAATCCTCTTCGTTATAGGTGTTGTCTAAAGAGAGCATCGGTGCTAAGTGTCTTACCTGAGGAAATGTGCTTGAGATATCAGAGGATACTCTCTGGGTGGGCGAATCTGGTGTTATCAGATCAGGATAAGTGTCTTCGATGCTTTTAAGAAACTTATAAAGAGCATCGTACTCTGCATCGGAGATAACCGGCTGATTTAACACGTAATATCTGTAGTCGTGATAGTTTATAAGCTCTCTTAAGGTTTCTACTATTTTTGTGGCTTCTTCTTTTGATAGTTTTGGGGGATGTTTTTCTGGGGAGAGGTTGTAGGCTTTTATTATCTCTTTCGTTTTATCTATAAAATACTTGTCGTTCATAGGCGTTGTTTATAGGCTTTTAGCGTGTTTAAAAGAAGCGTTGCCACCGTCATAGGACCTACACCACCAGGCACTGGGGTTATATAAGAGGCTTTTTGAGACACAGACTCAAAATCCACATCCCCTACAATCTTGCCGTTTACCTTAGAAATCCCCACATCTATCACCACAGCACCCTCCTTTACCATGTAATCCCTTATAAGATAAGGTACCCCTGTAGCTGATATAAGTATATCGGCATTTTTTGTATATTCTACAATATCTTTTGTATATTTATGACACACACTCACAGTAGCATCCTGTTGTAACAAAAGCATAGAAAGTGGTTTACCCACTATAAAACCAGCCCCCACTATGCATACGTCTTTACCTTTTAACTCTATGTTGTATTCTTCTAATAAAAGCTTGATACCAAGCGGCGTACAGGGGATAAAAGCCCTCTCCAGATCCCCAGAAAAGAGCTTTCCCATGTTCTCCGGATGAAAACCATCCACATCCTTTGAGGGGTCTATCGTGTCTATAACCTTGTGCATAGATATATGAGGCGGCAGTGGAAGCTGAACCAGAATACCATCCACATCCTCTTGCTCATTCAGGCGTTTTATATGATCTAACAGAACCTTTTCTTCCACATCTTTTTCAAACATATCAAGCTGAGAGCTAAAGCCCACCTCTGCGCAGGCCTGCACCTTGTTTTTCACATACACAAGACTTGCCTGATCATCTCCTACGAGTACCACCACAAGCTTTGGCCTTCTTTCAAAGTGTTTTGTCTCTTCTTTTATACCTTGCTTTATCTTTTTGGCAAGGGCCTTTCCATCAAGTACAATCATACGCTTTTAACATCCTCTATATCTATATTTACATCAAACGTATCGTTTTTTATCTCTAAGTTTTTATAATAACCCTCTTTTGACCTGTTCTTAAAGTATATGCTTATCTCTTTTGTGCCATCTGGTCTTAATATATCCATCTTATAGAGTTTTCCGTCTTTTACATACACCATCTTTTTATACATATCGTTACCGCCTTCATATACGGTATATCCATCCTTACAGGTGATCTTATCATCTTTATTTATCACATCCCCATATATAACCTTTGATAAATCTATCGGTATATTTATACATCCAGTGCCAAAGCAAAGGTTGTTTTTAAAGTTTAGATTGCCTATAAACGTTTCCAGAGTATAGTTGTCTTTGGCTTTTAATAAAGAGACAGGATACTTTAAAATCCCATAAGATATGTAAGCTTTTGCTTTGAAGCTCTCTGGGATCGACACATTTTCCTGATTGTAAGGTTTACACTTTGTAACAGGAGCACATGAATATACTAAAAGCCCAAAAAACGATAAAAAAAGAAGCTTTTTCATAAACCTCTTAATTCTATGGACGAGGCATGAGCATAAAGCCCTTCCGATTTAGCGAGGTTGTAAGCGTGATGTTTTACTTTATCAAAACCTTTCTTAGAAACAAAAAGTATGGATGAGCGCTTTAGAAAATCGTAAACTCCAAGAGCGGATGAAAATCTTGCACTTCTACCCGTGGGCAACGTGTGGTTTGGTCCAAGACAGTAATCTCCAAGAGCCTCTACGGTATACTCTCCCAAGAATATAGCTCCAGCGTTTTTTATAAATCCTAAAAGCTCAAAAGGGTTTTCGGTGTTTATCTCAAGGTGTTCTGGGGCTATGATGTTTGATAGCTTACAGGCCTCCTCCAGATTTTTTACTATAAATATAGCTCCGTAGTTTCTTATGGATTTCTCGGCTATATCCTTTCTTTCTAAGTGAGTTAAAAAGTTTTCTAGCTCTTTTGCTACACTGTAAGCTAGATCTTCACAGTTTGTGATAAGAACCGCACTTGCAAGCTCATCGTGTTCTGCTTGAGACAGCATATCCATAGCCACAAAGCTTGGATCAGCGCTGGCATCCGCTATTATGAGCACTTCCGAAGGACCAGCTATCATATCTATCCCCACTACTCCATACACAAGCCTTTTGGCGGTGGCCACGTATATGTTGCCAGGACCCACTATCTTTTCTACCGCAGGAATTGTTTCAGTCCCATAAGCCAGAGCAGCTATACTCTGAGCCCCACCTATTCTGAATACCCTGTTTATACCGCATATATAAGCTGCTGCTAAAACCTCTTTAGTGGGCTTTGGGCATACCATGTATATGTTTGGAACACCAGCCACTTTAGCAGGCACTGCATTCATGATAACAGAGGACGGATAAGCGGCCTTTCCACCGGGTACATAAAGACCAGCGCTTTCCACCGGAAGCACCCTCTGGCCCAGCATTATCCCCTCTTCTTCTACTATAAAAGATTTTTCCTTTTGATTTTCATGAAATTTAAACACTCTCTCATAAGCCACTTCAAGGGCTTTTCTTACATTTTCGTCTATAGATTCGTAAGCTTCTTTCAAAGCCTCTTTTGGTATCTCCATCCCCTCTTTCTTTAAGTCTATGTTGTCAAACTCCAAAGCGTATCTGTATAGAGCCTCATCCTTGTATTTTATGACGTTGTCTATTATTTCCCTTACTTTGTCCAGATAATCTTGCTCAAAAACTTTGGCTCTGTTTAAAATCTTTTCAAGGGTTTTTGAGCTTTTAAAATCTTTCCTTGTTAAATCTTCAATAGCTATCATAAATATATTCTATCAAATTTTTATTAAAAGCAGGAAAAAATAAATTATAATATTTACCATGTATTACATTCTGCTTCTTATACCTACTTTA
>CAYFGH010000042.1:0-9411 GCA_964342735.1 uncultured Aquificaceae bacterium | reverse complement strand
ACCGCTTTTAATATATCTTCAAGTTCTTCTTGTATATGAAAGTTTACAGAGGAAAGAACCTTTTCTATCAATACCGGTATATCTAAAAACGATATCTTATCTTCTAAAAAAAGCTTTACCGCTTCATCATCCGCTCCTAAAAGCACAGAAACATAAGGATTTCCCATAGAGGCCACCCATTCACACACCTCTAAAGCTCTAAAGACCTCTCTTCTTGGCTTTTCAAAACTAAGGCAAGAGATAGAGCTCAAATCAAGCCTTTTGAAGGTATAACCTACTACCTCCGGATAAAAAATGGCGTTTTGAATAGGGAGTCTCATATCCGGCAAAGACATGTTTGCTATGAAAGAGCCATTTTCCAGCTCCACAATAGCATGTACTATACTCTGAGGATGTATGAGTATCTTTATGCGTTCAAGAGGTATATCAAACAGCACGCTTGCTTCCACAAGCTCAAGACCTTTGTTCATGAGGGTTGCCGAATCTATCGTAATCTTAGGTCCCATCTTCCAGTTTGGATGTTTAAGAGCCTCTTCTTTTGTAACATGTTTTAACTGCTCCTCGGTATACTCTCTAAAAGGACCACCAGAAGCAGTAATATAAAGACTGCTCACATGTTTATGGCTTTTAAGAAGCTCAAAAGAAGCGTTGTGTTCGCTATCTACCGGTATCACAAGATCTAAATTCTGTCTTATAAGGTTTGGCATGCAAAGAATGGATTCTTTATTGGAAGCAAGGAGAATCTTTCTGGCTTTTAGTATAAAATAAGTGGCTTTTATACCAGAAGTTCCTGATATGGCGTTTAACACCCTGTCAGAATGCTCTATTATAGCCTGAAGACCCTCTTCTTCGTTAAGATATTTAGAATATTTTGAAACCTCGTCAAGCCATTCTTTAGAGGGGTTTTCCACGCTAAAGACAAACGCTGGCTTTAAATCTTTTACCTGCTCTAAAAGCTCCAAAGATGCTCTGTAAGCTCCTATCCCAACCAGCTCTATCTTGTCCTTGTGAGCTTTTATAACATCTATGGCGTTTTTGCCGATGGTCCCAGTAGAACCGAGGATACCAAGCTTTATCATAAGAGCGACAGTATTATAAAGAAGCTGTTTACCATCTGCAAAATATTTAATATCATACTAAAAGCATGTAAACGAAGGAATTCATGATAATCGGTATGTTTTAAAATTGATGCCTCAGGCAGTATAAACACTAAAAAAGATATAAAAATAACAATGTTTACAACAAAAAAGAAAAACGTTTTCTTAAAAATCGGTTTTTCACCTATAAAAAGCAGCAAAAAAGAGAGTAAAAATATGAAAAGCCCTACACCAAAGTATATGGGAAATATCCTTGCCACCACCTCGCCTGCTAAAAACGTAGAGAGGGTATCAAACAGAACCGGAGCCACATCAAAACTAAAAAACAAACTCACACCAAACCAAGAGCTTATCATAAAAAGAGCTATACTGTTCATACCAAAGACACTATATCCTTATATATATTACTAACGTTTTCTAAGTTTACAGGCTTTTCGAAAAGAAATATATTGTTTTTTATATCTATAACGCTAATCCTATCGTAATCTGAATCCTTTATAAAAATTTTCAGACCATCGAAAGAGGCGCTCTTTTCATAGGCAGGTTCTGATGTTATGTAAGATATAAAGCACTTTATGTTGTTTGTATTAAAAACCGTCCAAAGATATATAAGCTCTCTTAACTTTTGTTGACCTACCATTACAATGTATATCATTCTAAAGATATACCCTTTTGGTATATTTTCCACCTTGGAGGAGTAAGCGTTGTAGAGCATCCAAGCGAACTTGTATCGTATATTTTAAAGGCTTTGGGGTCTTCCTTATCAGAGACAAACACAAATATAGTATTGCTGGGCATAAGCGTTAGCGTTTTCTTCCAGGAGATTATTTCATTTGATATTTCTAAAAGGCGGTTTTTTATCTGATCTTTTGAAAGCTCTTCTTTGGTTTTGGCCTTCACATCTTCAAATATCCATATATCACCAGAGACTTTTTGTATTATATCTGTAAAATCTTCATCCTTTAAAAGCCCATAAAACCTCATTTGGCTACCTCTGAGAAGGCTTCATTGTTTTCTACCGTAGGGTCTGGTATCTTACCGGTGAGCATGTCTATAAGCTCACATACAGATATGATACCCTGTTTTTTAAGCTTATATCCGTTGGCACCGCTTATGAAAATACCCTCTTCAACGTTACCCTGACAGGCGGCTCCCAGCCTATCGGCTATGCAAAAGCCCACCTTTTTGGCCTCTTCTCCGTGTTTGCAGGGCGATACGCAATCAGACACACAGCCTTTCCAGCCGTTGTGTCCGTTTAAGAGTTTTTCTACAAACGGCGTTTTTACAACCCTCAAAGGGTATCCCACCGGAGATTTTAAAAGTATTATGTCTTTTTCTTCCGCGTTAAGAAGAAGCTCTTTGTACACAAGGGGGGCATCGCTTTCTTTTGTCACCGCAAACCTTGTGGCCATCTGAACTCCGGCTGCACCTCTTCTTATATAAGTTTTTATATCGTTGTAATCCCAAACACCACCTGCCACTATAAGAGGGATATTGCCCCATTCTTTAGCTTCTTTATAAACTTCATCAAATAGGTTTTCTAACTGAAACTCTGGTTTAAAACAATCCTCATATTTAAAACCTTGATGGCCACCAGACATCGGTCCTTCCAATATCACAGCGTCTGGCAATCTGTTGTAGCGCTTTTTCCAGGTTTTAGCTATGAGGTTTAAAGCTCTGGCGGATGATACTATAGGCACCAGAGCGGTGTCATACCCTTCTGTGTATTCTGGAAGCTTTAAAGGAAGGCCAGCTCCAGATATGATAAGGTCTGCGCCAAACCTGGCTGCGTCGTTAGCCACTCTTCCGTAATCGTTTATAGCGGACAGTATATTAACACCTATAGCACCTTTGCCGTTGGCTATCTCTCTGGCTTTTTGAATGATGAGTTTAAGCGCTTCTGTACTATGAGCGTTTTCTGAGCCTATCGGTCGCCCAAACTTGTCTTTTTTAACAAGCTCTAAAAATCTATATCCTGTACCTACAGAAGATACAACCCCTACAGCATTGCAGGCTGCCACAGCACCCGCCAATTTTTCCCAAGAAATACCTACACCCATTCCCCCTTGTATAATAGGTATCTCCACCTCTATATGCCTTATCCTAAGCGGTGGTAACTTCATAAAAACCTCTCATGTTGATGATAATATAAAAAATATAAAAACAATTTTCAATTTGCCAAGCTTCAATGCCTGAAGTGCCTCATATGAGTAAATATCATAAACATGTTGTGCTCATTTACCGCCTCTATAACCTCTTTGTCTCTTATAGAGCCTCCAGGCTGAATAGCACCAGAAATCCCTTCGACTGATGCTATATCTATGCTGTCTCTAAACGGGAAAAAAGCATCCGAAGCTATCACAGAGTCTTTCAGATCATGACCAAAGTTTTTGGCTTTTCTTATAGCGCTTCTAAGAGAATCAACCCTTGAGACCTGCCCTGCGCCTATACCTATGGTTTGACTGTTCTTGGCTATTATTATAGCGTTTGACTTTGTCCACTTGGCCACTTTCCAGGCAAATATGGCATCTTCTAGCTCCTGCTCCGTTGGTCTTCTCAAAGACACTACCTCTATAGACTCATAAAGCTTATCATCCACATCCTGGTTTAAATAGCCCCCGGATATACTTCTTATATCTTTTTTCTGGTCTATACCCTCATATTTTACCACTCTGAGGTTTTTCTTCTTTGAAAATACCTTCAAGGCCTCTTGGCTAAACTCCGGTGCTATAACTATCTCGTAAAAATGCTCCACTATAGCGCTTGCTATCTTTTCATCTACTTTCTTATTAAAAGCCACTATACCACCAAAGGCTGCCTCTTCATCGCATTTTAGAGCTTTTTGATAAGCCTGAAGCAGATTATCATCAACGGCCACACCGCTTGGGTTGTTGTGTTTTACGATAGCGCAGCATGGGTTTGAAAACTCTGATATTAGCTTTATCACAGAATCAGCATCAAGATAGTTGTTGTAAGACAT
The DNA here is from genome assembly GCA_964342735.1 of uncultured Aquificaceae bacterium. Classification (GTDB taxonomy): domain Bacteria; phylum Aquificota; class Aquificia; order Aquificales; family Aquificaceae; genus Hydrogenobaculum. The sequence goes on along the minus strand of CAYFGH010000042.1, from coordinate 5,334 downwards.
CTTTTTGCCCTGAAGCACTTCTGCTCTTACCACGCCGTCCTTTTCAAGAGGGTTTTCATAAAGATAAGCCTCCTGATGGGGGTTTTCACCGTATCTCAGTTCATCTTTTAAAAGCATTGGAATTGTATGATGTTTAAACTCTTTCTGTGAAAAGCCAAATACATCTGTAAAATAGCTGGCTATTATAGAGTCATAATAAGATGTAAGCCAGAAAGCCTTGAGAGCCAGATATCTTCTGTCTTTTTGAGATATGGCGTTCATTTTGAGCTTTTCTATAAACCAGCCATAATCCTTTACATCCGTCAAAACGCTAACCCTTTTATGGTTTTTGGCAGCAGCCCTTATGAGCGCAGGACCACCTATATCTATAAACTCTATAAGAGCATCTATGTCTTTTAGCTCTTTCATCTTTGTTTCAAAAGGATATAGGTTTACCACCACTATATCTATGGGCTCTATAGAATTTTCTCTTATCTCCTCTAAATCCTTTTCTACATCGTCCCTAAACAAAATACCGCCGTGGATGGCAGGATGTAAGGTCTTCACCCTGCCACCAAGAATCTCCTTAAAACCTGTCACCTCTGATACTTCAACAGCATCTATACCGGCATTTTTTAGATGCGTATAAGTACCGCCGCTTGATAAAATCTCATATCCCAAGCTTATAAGCTCTTTAGCAAAATCTACTATACCAGTCTTATCGTATACAGATATAAGCGCTCTCATTTAGTCCTCTAGCGTAGAAACATCACCCACATCAAGGCCAAGCTCTTTGGCTTTTAATACCCTTCTCATAATCTTTCCGCTTCTGGTTTTAGGAAGCTTATCCACAAACTCTATCTCCTCTGGGTAAGCTATGGCTCCAAGCACATGTTTCACGTGCTCTTGAATACTTTTCTTAAGCTCCTCAGAAGGGGTATAACCCTGTTTTAATATAACAAAAGCCTTTATACGCTCACCTTTTATAGGGTCTGGTTTACCGATGACCGCCGCTTCTGCCACCGCTTCATGGTCCACTATAGCGCTTTCCACTTCCATAGTACCTATACGATGACCAGCTACAGAGAGTACATCGTCAGCCCTTCCCACTATCATGATATAGCCTTCTTCGTCTATAGAGCCAAGGTCATCGGCGTTGTAAACGTTTCCTGGAATCTCAGTCCAGTATTTTTTGTAGCGTTCAGGCTGACCCCAGCAATCCCTCATCATGGAGGGCCATGGTTTTTTGATAACCACATACCCTACCGTATTTGGAGGCACTGGGTTTCCATTCTTATCCACTATGGCTACTTCTATGCCGGGAAGCGGTTTACCGGCTTTTCCTGGTTTCATAGGGTTGCCCGGAAGCGTGGTTATCATGTGAGCACCGGTTTCGGTTTGCCACCAGGTATCCACTATGGCGCAATTCTTGTTGCCTATATGCTCGTAATACCAGTGCCAGGCCTCTGGATTTATGGGCTCACCCACAGAACCAAGTATCTTCAAAGAGGATAAATCGTGAGATTTTGGCCACTGTTCTCCGTATTTCATGAAAAGCCTTACAGCCGTTGGAGCTGTATAGAACTTGTTTACTCTGTATTTTTCTACTATCTTCCACCATGTGGATGGGTCTTTGTAATCCGGAGCTCCTTCGTATATAACACTTGTTACCCCTACAGAAAGAGGTCCATAGACTATGTAAGAGTGTCCTGTTATCCAGCCTATATCAGCGGTACACCAGTATATATCGTTTGGTTTTAGGGCAAACACATTTTTTGTAGTAAAATGTGCGTTCACCATGTATCCGCCGGTAGTATGAATCACGCCCTTTGGTTTGCCGGTAGTACCGGAGGTATAAAGGATAAAAAGAGGGTCTTCTGCGTCCATGTGCTCTGGTTCACATTCTGGTTTTTGGCTTTTAACAAGATCGTAAAAGCTCAAAACCCCCTCTGGAAGACCGGCGTTGTCTCTGTCCCAGCATATCACATGTTTTACAGATTCAAGACCTTTTATAGCTGCTAAGGCTGTAGGAAGAAGCTCCACCTTTTTACCGCGTCTTTTGGTATAGGTGGCAGTTATTATGGCGCTAGCCCCAGCGTCTTCCACTCTAGTTCTCAAAGCACCTTCGCTAAAACCCGCAAACACCACCTGATGTATGAGACCAATACGAGCACAGGCCAGCATACTGGCCACAGCCTCAACGGTGTTTGGCATGTAGATAGATACCCTGTCACCTTTCTTAAGTCCAAGACTTTTTAAAGCGTTGGCAAGCCTGTTTACAAGCTCCAGAAGCTCCCCGTAAGTGACCTTGTGCTCTTCTAAGTCTTCGTTTACCCCTATGTAAGCTACCTTGTTTCTGTGTCCTTGTTCTATGTGTCTATCAAGACAGTTGTAAGAGGCGTTTAGTTTTCCATCCACAAACCATTTGGCGTATGGAAAATTCCATTCAAGGACTTTAGAAAAGGGCTTAAACCAGGAAATCTCCTTGGCCACCTCTGACCAGAAACCATCGGGATCTTTGATAGATTTTTCATAAATCGCTTCGTAGTCCTTTATATAAGCCTCATCCAGTATGTGTGATGGTGGGTTTATCTTCTCCTCCACTTTTAAAAGCACTTCATCACTCATAAAATACCTCCAAGCTTTGATAGAATTATTATAGCATATCAACAGCCCTCTTATGAGAAGCTACAAAATAAAAATAAACATCTTTCACCGCATGCATCTTTAAAACCCTTGCTATCTCAACGGCGGTTGCCCCCGTGGTGATTATGTCATCAAATATCAACACTCTTTTGTTTTCTAAATCAAATTTAAACTCTTTTTTTATATCAAAAGCCCCAGAGACAATTTTCTTTCTTTTATCTTTATCCATGCTAAGAGAAAGAGGCTTTCCATGTTTTACCCTTTTTAAAATAGATGTGTAATCAACGTTTAGGGCTTTTAGTATAACCTCGTTCTGATTGTAAGCTCTTTGCCATAACCTTAAAAACGATACAGGTACACAGGTGATAACATCTGGATTTACAGTCTTTACAAAAGACTCAAAATCGCTTTTTATAATTTCTCCCAAAATACTTCCAAAGATTTTGGCATTTTTAAATTTAAGAGCTATTATAGCCTCTTTTAAAGCCCCTTCGTAAGAGCTAAATATCCTGTAATCTTCTATGTAATCAAGCTCCTCTTTTTCAAAAATCTTTGGTTTTATAGAAGATATACACTCTTCACAGAGATATCCTTGAATATCAGGGATAAAATAGCTTTTACAGGATAGACATACGTTGTCTGGTAGATAAAGCCTGTCAAATACTTTAGCTATTTTGGTTTTTATTTGCTGGAATTTTGATAAGTACATGCTCTATCTTCTTCCCGTCCATCTTGTCCACTATAAACTTAAAACCCTGATATTCAAACTCATCGCCTTCTTTTGGAATCTTGCCCATGTTTGCCATTATAAAACCGCTGAGCGTATCGTAATCGTAGTTTTCAGATAGCTCAAAACCCACAGTTGCTGCCACCTCTTCTATGGAAGCCGAACCCTCCACTATATAAACATCTGAGGACATTTTAGTAAACTCGTCCTCATCTTCCCATTCCTGAGGTAAGTCTCCCGCCAGCCACTCGAGCAGATCATGTTTTGTGATAAGCCCAGATATAGCCCCGTGCTCATCCACCACCATCATTATCTGGCTGGAGGATTTTTTCATCTCCTGAAGAAGGGTTTTTATGTTCATCACCTCTGGTATAAACTCTATAGGTCTTAAAAAGGACTCCAGAACATCATCCCTGTGCTGAGATATGGGCATTAGGTCTTTTATGTGTATATAACCTATTACGTTGTCTTTGGTGTCTTTGTATATGGGGATTCTACTGTGTTCATTTTCTAAAATATCTTTTATCACCTCTTTTACTGTTTTAGAAGCCTCTAACATAAATATCTCAAGTCGTGGTGTCATTATTTCCCTTACTATGGTTTCTCTCATCTGAGATACCTTCTGTATCATCTGGGTTTCTTCTTCTGAAAACTCTTCAGCGTTAGCCGGACTTTGCATAAGATAAACTATATGTTCTAAAGATATCTTCTTTTCTAAGCTTATATTATCAACACCAAAAAGCCTTAAAATCTTTTCTACCGGTACCACAAACAGGTATGTAAAAGGCTTGGTAACAACGAGATAAGGATAAAATAAAACAGCGTAGAATTTCAGAAGCCTGTCTTTGATGAAAAGGGCTATATTTTTAGGGATGGTTTCTCCCAGCAAAAATATCAGGATACTAACAAATATACTTGATAAAAACACCCATCTTTTTCCAAGGGTTTTTATAACAAAAGAAGAGCTAATAGATGATATAAAAACGTTCACAAACTCATTGCCGATAAGCATTGACACCAGAAGAGCCTGAGGATTTTTGAATATATTTTCTATGAGCCTTTTGTAGAACCTGTTATCTTTTTCCTCTATTATATTAGAAGCCCCAAAAAACACCACCTCGGAAGATGCAAAAAAACCAGATATAACAAGAAGAAGCAGTATAACAAAAATATCTAACAGTATACTATCCATAAGAATACTCTTTACAGTCCAGAGATTGACTGTTTAAAAGCATCTTCGTAAAAGGATGTTTGGGGCTATTGAAAACCTCTTCTTTATAACCAACCTCCACCAGCTTGCCATCTTTCATAACCCCAATTTTATCACAAATCTTCTGTGCAAATTTTATATCGTGTGTAATTACTATGAGGGTTTTACCGCTTTTAATATCTAAAAATAAAGAGGCAATGTTGTTGCGATGCAGTGCATCCACCGAAGAGGTGGGCTCATCCGCTATTATGAGCTCCGGATCTGAGATAAGAGCCCTTGCGATAGCTACTCTTTGTCTTTCTCCTCCAGATAAATCTTTTACTTTTTTGTTTAAAAGCTCCTCTTTTAGCCCCAGTCTAAACACACTTTTTAAAACATTCTCCATGTCAAAAGCCAAAGACATTATCTTTAGAGGTTCTAATATGGCATCTAAAACTCTAAACCTTGGATTTATAGAGGACATTGGATCTTGAGGCACAAAAGAAACATACTTCTGATAATCTTTCATCTTATATATATCTTCATCTTTAAAATAGATGTTTCCAGAATCTGGTTTGGTAAGCCTTAATATACATCTTGCTAAAGTAGATTTACCAGAGCCAGAAGGACCCACTATGCAAAAGGTTTCGTTTTGAAAAATGTTTAAATTTATGTCTTCCAACACATAATATTTTTTGTTAAAAGATTTAAACAGAGATTCTATTTTTAAAATTATCATATTTTAGAAAGGCACCGCGAGGATGCGGTGCAAGAAATCTTGGGAGGGGGAGGG
>CAYFGH010000041.1:0-9639 GCA_964342735.1 uncultured Aquificaceae bacterium | reverse complement strand
GTTTTAGAACATATTAAAGATAATAAGATGAGTGGGTTTCTGGAGATAAAATCCAAGTCTTTAGGAGTAGATAGCTTTTTGTATTTTAAAAACGGGGATATCCTAAGCGTTAAATTTGGAGAACTTGAGGGTGAACCAGCCATCAGCTTCCTGATAAAAAGGATATCCGATAAGATAGTGACTATGAACTTTTATAAGCTACCGGATTACATGATAGATGTATACGGAGCTACACACAAACTGATATCGCTCGAAGAAGAAGAGTTTGTGAGTAGTCTTGATTTTGAACCAGATTTAAAAAACGTGATTGTGCAGGGCATGTTTCCAAGCGGATATTTTCAAATTTATATGAAAGATGGCAAGAAGGTATTTCAAATATTAAATGATGAGATTGTAGATAGTATAGAAATATATGAGCCATTTTATCTGGCTGTGTTTTCTCTTGATTTTAAAAAAATGGATGTAGATATTGTTAATTTTATCAAAAGCTACAAACCGGCGAATATAAGGGTAAAACCCACCAGTCTTGATAAAAACTTTGTGTTTTTCTGTCCTATGTGCTGGAATGCTGTGGGTCAGGAAGATATGGTTTGTCCCCACTGTGGATACAACATAGAAAACTTCATAAGATTACCCTATGATGTTAAGCTTATCATAGCTCTTAACCATCCTATAGCGGATTATAGAATAACCGCTTTAAATGTTATAAAAGGTAAAAATCTAAAAATGGCCATTCCTTTTGTGAGGGATATAATATTAAAAGAAGACAACCCAATGGTAATACAGGCTGCTCTCAATACACTTACGATAGTTGATAGTGAAGCTTGCAAATTTTTGAAGAATATCTTAGAGCATCATGATTATAGTGTAATAAATAAATATGTAGAAGAAATATATAAGAGGTGCTGTCATGAAGGTGAGATTTGTAGATAAGGAGTTTTCAAAAACTCTGTTTAAAGAATACGATAGTGTAGAGTCTTTTATAGAGGATGCCATATTAAAAGAGTATGACCTGTTTTTAGTAGATGATGATAGGTGCTTGAAGCATACAAAATATGTTTATGAAAATATAGATCTTTTAAGGCTTTTACTGAGAAAGCAGGTTGTTATGTTTTACCAGCCCATATTTTCAAACAAGGATGGTTTTGTATACGCCTACGAAGCACTTTTAAGGGTAAAATATCAGGAGAAATATATATCTCCAAAAACTGTTTTTGATATAGCAAAAGAGATAGGTATAGGATATCTTTTGGATGCTATCTGTAGAGAACAGGCTATAACTCAATACAAACAAAAGGGATTGAAGCTCTTTGTAAACATAAATCCAAACTCTTCAAACAGCGGTTTTTTCAAAAGAGGTTTCACCCTGGATATAGCCTTAAAAAATGGTTTAAAACCAGAAAACATAGTATTAGAAATCACAGAGTCTGAGAAGTTTGAAGATATAAAGATGTTGAAAGAGATGCTGGATTATTATAAATCTGCGGGTTTTAGCATAGCTTTTGATGATTTTGGAACAGGCTACAACTCTTTAAACATACTGAGCCAGATAGAGCCAGATTATATAAAGTTTCCAATAGAGCTAATAAAAGGGATCTCCCGTTCAAGGCTAAAATGGCAGATAGTAAGAGGTATCATGGATATGGCTATAAAAAACGGTATAAAAACTATAGCTGAGGGCGTAGAAAACAAGGACGATCTACAGACTATACTGGAGCTTGGTATAGACTATTCGCAGGGCTTCTTGCTGGGAATGCCAGAAGACTCTCAGGAGCTTCCGAAAGAGGGTATCATGCTTTTAAGAAATATCATAATACAAAGGAAGCTAAGCTCTATAAAAGACAGGTATGGCATAACAAAAGAAGACTTAGAAGCTGTGGAGATAATAAAAGGTGCACCTGAGATAAAGAGATTGATAGATATGTTAAAAAGAAATAATCTAAACTGGCTTTATCTGGAAGATTTTGATGTGCTGATAAACGAAGGCTGTATAAGAAAAATATTAAATACGATCAGTGAAAACCTGTTTTACTACAAACCTATAGATTACTTCTTTGAACACCTTGACTGTCATTACAAAAAACCCGAGAAGATTGATATACAGGACAACATCTTGCATGCCTATCATATGAGTGTAGAAAAGCATCTGGATGTGATGCTGGTGAAAAACCATCAGGGGATACTGGGGGTTTTGACAAAAGCTAAAATACTTGAAAGGCTTTTTGATACATTTTATAAGATAACTCTTTACACCAATCCTCTAACGGGTTTGCCCGGCAACGTGATGATAGAAAAGGAGATAGAATCTCTCATAGAGCAAAAGGCAAACGCTTACGTTGTTCACATAGATATATCAAATTTTAAACCCTTCAACGATGCTTATGGGTTTCTGGCTGGGGATATGATGATTAAAAAGCTCGCCCAAACGCTTCAGGCTTTTGCTTTCAGGTACGATGCGTTTGTAGGGCACATAGGCGGAGATGACTTTGTGGTAATCTTTAAAGATGTACAGAACATAGAGGAAGTTGTTAACAAGCTATACAACGAAGCCGAAGAAGCTTTAAAGGAGCTTTATCAAGAAGAGGATGTGAAAAACGGATACTTCGTATCAAAAGACAGAGAAGGCAATGTAAAAAGGTTTCCTATAGCAAAAATTACGCTTGCGGCTGCAAACACGCTAAACTATAAGAGTTCTCAGGAGATAGCTAAGAAACTTGCAGAGCTTAAGAAAGAGTCCAAGAAGCTGTTAAAACCGGTTGTAGAAGAGGCCCTAAGCGAATTTCCTGTGGATGAATCTGTCGTTTAGAGATTGGTATATATAAAACAGTAAAGCCATGTTCTTTTCTAAGGAGAATTTTTGTCTTATGAAGGTTTGTATTGGGCTTTTATCTAAAAAATGGTAGACCTTTGATATTGTGAGTATGTTTTTTATAAACTCATCTTTAGAATGTGCCAAAAACTCTTTATGATAAACTATTTCCGGGAAGGATACATCTTCATAAGCTATCACCGGCAATCCACAGGCCTGAGCTTCTATGACAGCGTATCCAAAGGTATCTGATCTTGAAGCGGTTATAAATATATGAGATGATTTGTATATACTTGCCAGTGTTTTCTTATCTTTTACATAGCTTAACACCGTAAAATCACTGTCCAGGATCTTGTCTATATGTTTTTTATCTGGTCCATCCCCCACCAGAAGAAGGTGAAAACGCCTGTCGATATCCTTAACAGTTTTAAATATTTCAAGGAGCTCAAGAAAGTTTTTATCCTTTGAAAATCTGCCCACATATATAAGAACTATCTTATCTTTTAGTTTATTCTTCAGAGCCTCATCCTGATTCTGTTGCTCAAAAACATCGACGTTTATACCATGATAAACCACCTCTACGTTGTATACACCAAGATCGTTCAGATACTTTTTTATATAGTAAGAGGGTGCTATAACAAGATCCATATCGCTGTAAGTTCTATATATATATCTTCTTGTTAACTTTGATAATACGTTGTCCTCTTTTTCAAGCTTTAAAGCGTTTGATAAACTCTTTTCTAAGTTAGAATGAAAAAAACCTATTGTACTAAAACCTAACCTGTCTTTTAGCTTTTTTATAAAAGAAGGTAATAAAAATAAAGACCCCACCTCTACTATATCTGGTTTTTCAAATTCTATTATACTGCTTATCTTCTGCTGATTTATAAGCAGTCTGTATTGCTTCCATAATAGCATGTAAGGGGACTTTATCTGGTATATCTTGCTCTTGTTTGCATAAATAAGCGTATCTTTTTTACCCGGTATTATAACGGTATGCTCAATATCTTTATCCTTTATGTAATCTATCTTGTTGTTTATGTAAGTTTTTATACCACCGCTTTTATCCGAATAAAAATGCGTTATATCTAAAAGCTTCATACAGGGGTTTCTTCAGAAAACTCTACACTCCTTACCTTGCCAAAGGATAACAGGTTTATCATATCAAGAAGGAGCTCTCTTTCGTTTAGCGTTTCTGTGTAAGAGATGGCTTTTTGTCTTATCTCTTTGTAAAAGATACTGTCCTCTAGAAGTTTCTTTATGACGTTTGCATATTCCACCGGATTGTTCTTGGGTATTATAAATCCGTTTTCTTTGTTTATTATATGCTCTTTGGCTCCTCCTTTGTCTGGTACCAGCGGTACTATACCGCTTGCCATAGCTTCTAATACTACGTTTCCAAAGGTTTCTGTGGTGCTTGGAAACAAGAATATATCTGCGCTGGCATAAGCTTTTGATAAATCCTCCCCCTCCAGAAAACCTGTAAAGATAATCCTGTCTTTGTAAACTTTTTCAAGCTCAAACTTGTAAGGTCCATCCCCCACTATGGCAAATCTGATATTTCTTTCCTCTTTTAAAAGCTCATAAACTTCCACAAACACATCAAGGTCTTTTTCCTTGGCTACTCTACCTACATAGGCTATCACTTTCTCGCCTCTGTAAGTGGGGTCAAACCTTTTCCAGAAGTCTTTGTCTTTAAACATCTCGTTAAACTTTTCTCTGTTGACGCCCCTTTTGAATATTTTTAGTTTTTCCTCTTTGATTCCGTAGTTTAACAGCTTTTCGTAGTAGGATAGGCTAGGTACCAAAACCCTGTCTGAAAGTCCGTAGAAGGTCTTCATAAACACTTCTGCAAAGTATTGAAAGTAAGGTTCGTTTGTATATCTGTAAGCATACTCTGGAAAGTCTGTATGGTAAGCTGACACAAAAGGAATGCCAAGTATCTTGGCGATAATAAGTGCATAGATTCCTATTACGCCGGGTGTGGCAGCATAGATTACATCAAAGTTCCCTGATTCTACATAATCAAGGAGCTCCAGTAGATTTGGTATGTTTATGGTGATGTTTTCATACTCAGGCAGTGCAAAGGATATCATGGGTTTAAAGTTTTTGATATAGGGGTCTTCTATCTGTCTGTTGTCTGATATGATAAACTTGATATTTAAAGCTTCTTCTTTTGATAGCTCCAAAAGTTTCTGGGTGGTTCTTGCCACACCGTTTATATCAAAAAATGTATCTGTGAAGTAGGCCACTTTGCCCTCTATGTGCTCTTCGTTGAAAAACTCTTTGTAAAACGCTTTTGAAATATTTTTCTCGTCAGCTCTTTGTTTATATACAGACAAGTAGGCTGCATAAGGTATAAGGAATATCATACTTCTTCCAATGTAGGCGCTTAGTCTGTCAAAGTCAAAAGACTTCATAGATTTTATCTGATTCAGCGTATAAGGGAGTATGTTTGAGAAAAACTGGAATATGTTTTCATGGTTGTTTTCTGAAACGACGCCTTTAAAGTTTATTACGTTTTCTATAAAGGTGGCCACTGAGCTTTTGCCAAGTATAGAATCTAAAAATGAGTACTTAGAAGTTTCCTTTGGCTCAAAGAGTGTATCCAGAAGATAGCCTAGGTTTCCAAGGTTGTGCTGCTTTTTCATGCCCTCTTTTGCAATGTTCATCACCATGTGGGTCAATCTTTTAGGGTTTCCGTGATATCCTTCTACCTTTGTCTCGCCGTTTTCTATAGCTTTTTTAAGGTCTTCAACGGTGCTTCCTTCTGCTATCGTGTATCCATAACCAAGGTCCAGTCCACCATGATCATCGGAACCACCTGTAAAGGATATAAAATCCCTTTTCCTTTTGAAAAATCCATACTTGTTTGCCAGGTCTTCCAAGTCTTTTTTGGTATAGGATTTGGCTATCTTTTTGGTGATATAAGAGGATGTTTTTGACCTTGTACCGTTCAGTATCTCCCAGTTGTCAAAAAGCAGCAAAAACCTCTCTATATGGGTTTTGTTGAGTTTGCCATCCATGTTGTAAAGAGGATGTGCCAGTATATGGGTTATGTTGTTGAACTGAAGGTAATCCACAAGCTCGTATATGTTGCCTCTAAGATGCTGTATATCATCATGATGTTTTGGTGTGATATCTATAGCTATTACATGTACTTTGCATCTATCCTCTGGAAAATACGTGGTTATCTCCTCAGAGATAAATACGTTTGGAAGATGTGCTATCTCAAGACATCCATTTATAGTATCGTGGTCTGTGATGGTAAAAAGCGTCATGCCTCTATTTACAAGCGTGTTGTAGAGCTTTTTGGGTTTTGTATAGCTTTCACCTATCTTGAGCTTTTCAGATATGTAGCCGCCAGGCCTGTTTGAAGCCTCCGAGTGAAGATGCAAGTCAACCTTTATCATAACACCTCCCTTAACTACTATTTAGATTATCAAACTTGTGTTAATTTTTTATTAAGTTTTTTGCTTTTACTATATGATATAAACTCGTTATTTCAAAACCCTCTTTTTTGATATAATCAAGCACCTTCAAAAGCCTGTACACCTTGGAGGAGTTCAATATATCCACCGGATGAAGCGCAACCCTTACCACCTTTAAGCGTTTTACCAGCAAGAACATCCTTTCAAAAGAAAAGATAGAGAGCTTTTCTATAAACCCTCTACTGCCAAAGCTTATCACCGGTGAGAATATAGCTTTGTTGTTTTTGATATCGTATATATACCTTCTATCTGTGGTAAATGAAAATCCTTTTTCTCTTAAAAGCCCAAAAACCTCTTTTCTAAAAAGCCAGGCCGGTGCTATAAAACCCTCCGGTGTTATCCCAAGATCTTTTAGCATTCTTATGCCTTTATCAAGTCTCAACGAGAGATTCTCCTCCAGCAAAAACTCCGCCTCTTTGTTTGTAAGAAGCTTTCTGTAGTCAAAATTTTTAAAATCTCTTGACATGTGGGTGTATCCATGGAGTATAGCTTCATTGTCTTTTATTAGTTCTTTTATCTGGCTTTTGATATCTAAAAGGGATTCTTTCTCATGATAAAAGGGTATCAAAAGAAAAGAGATGCGGGTTATACCGTTTTCTGATAGCAGATTTCTTATGGCCATTACGTTTTCCAAGTTTGAAGGACAGACGTCATGAATGGATATGTTTAAAAGCTTATGCTCTTTTCCAGATAACAAGCTCGTATATCCTCATATAAGATTTTTGTAAGCTCCTTTCTGTTAAGGTGCTGTGTTTGATATAAAGGTGTTAAAAAGTAAAGTTCAACCTCCATATCATCTACATTCAGCAAAAAGCTTATAAAATGGTTTGGCAGTGTCATATCCCCATAGTAAAATACGTAATCCCTGTTAGAAGCCGCCACCGGTTTGCCGTTTATGGATTTATACTTTATACATACTGGCAGTATCGGGTTTTTGGTTTCCAGCATCACCTGTGCAAAACTGCTTTTAAAAGGCAATACATCCTCACCGTTGGAAGTGGTACCCTCTAAAAATACCACCACGTTAAACCCATCCTCCAGTACGCTTTTAAAAAGCTCCAGATCAGATATTATGTTTGCTCTGTTTTTTCTGTCTATGAATATGGCACCGCCGTATTTCGCTATATGTCCAAACAAAAACGTATCTTCCACCTCTTTTGTGGATACAAATACCGCTTCTTTAAAAGCGCTCAGTATCACTATATCAATATAGCTAAGGTGGTTTGATACGATGATATAGTTTTGAGCACCGTTGATAAACATACCGCTTTGATATACTCTTATATTAAAAAGCTTCAATACAAGTCTTGCAAACAGCGATGCATTTTTTACAAACCTCGTTCTTTTTTCTTTCTGGCTTTTAGAAAATATATCTATATATATGGATATCGCAAGGAAGGCAATCGCCAGGGCTGTGAAAAGGATTATTTTATAAACAAACTTAACGTATTTCATATCTTTATATTAAACTTTTATTTTTAATTTTTTGTTAATAAAAGCCCCAAAACGGGGCCAGCAAATTCAGGCGGCTGGTACTGTTTTTTGAGAAGGTACATCTTCTTGGGATATCTCTTCCAGTGATTTACCTTTTGGTTCTGGTATTGCTATATAAGTGAGTATTAGACCGGCCAGAGAGAATACAAATGTTAAAAGCAGTGTGTGGCTGAGCCCAAGAGCCTTTAAGAGTACAGGGAAGAAGTAAGCGCCTATAAAAGCGCCTATCTTGGCAACACCGGCTGATATACCATGGGCTGTGGTTCTGACGTTTACTGGAAACACTTCCGCTGGTAGTATAAAGGTGGTGGTATTTGGGCCAAACTCCGCAAAGAAGTAAGAAAGACCATAAAGTGTTACAAAAAGAGGAAAGTTGTTTACAATGGAAGGAAACAATCCTATCAAGAAAAACATCAATCCCATCATGAAAAATCCAAGCATCTGGAGAAACTTGTGCCCTATTTTATCTATGGTGGCAGCGGCTACAAAATAGCCAGGCACTGCAAAAACCACAAATATCAAGAAGCTGATGGCGGTACTCTGTATCAGATCGGCATGTGGGGCTATGTGTTTTAATACCAGAGGTGTTGATATGGTGTTACCATAGTATGCATAGTCAAACAAAAACCATGTGCCAGCGGTACCAAGAAGCTGAAGCCAGTATTTTGATAGCGGTTGTTTTACTATGTTATCTTTTGCTTCTTCTACCACTATTTCACCCAGGGAAAACGATGCCAAGTCTTTCGCTGCCACCTCTTTTTCACCCTTAACCCTTGCAAGCCATCTTGGGGATTCTGGTAATCTTCTTCTAAGATATATTACGGTGGCTGCTGGTAAAGCACCGAGTCCAAGCATTATCCTCCAGGCCAGGTCCTTATCAACCCCAGCTGCTAAAAGTGTGAGAGCCACCATGGGGCCGGCTATCAGACCTAGCGCCTGAGCGCTGAACACCAGAGTCACCATCCTGCCTCTAGTTTTTGTATTGGCGTATTCACTCATTATAACCGCTGAAAGAGGATAATCCCCGCCCACCCCTAAACCAAGGATAAAACGAGATATAATCAAAAATGTCGCGTTGAAAGAAAACGCCGACATCAAAGCTCCCACCACCATCAGTATGGCTTCTATACCGTAAACGGATTTTCTACCCAGTCTGTCCGCCAAGTTTCCAAAGATGAAAGCCCCGAAAAAGGTGGCTATAAGAGAGATAGAACCTATGAGCCCTATCTGATGCGCGCTTAAGTGCCATTCATCCTTTATCAGCACAAGCGCAGTACCTATGATAAAAAGATCATAGGCGGATGTGAAAAAGCCCATTGCAGAAGCAAACATAGCCTTTATATGAAAAAGGCTAAACTCCGAGGTATTAAGGGCTTCCGCTATAGTTCCCTTTACTACTTTTGCCATATAAGACCTCCTGACGTGTAATACCCATCATTTTATATGTTCATTGTTAAGATTTGATTAAAAACCTGTAAAAAAAATATAAAGAAAATATAAAAATGTTATAAAATAGATATTGATTATCAACAATTTTATAGAATAGATATGATATATATTGTTTTATAATGTATGATAAATAAAACAATATGAGCTTTAAGAAATAATTTTATAGACTTAAGTGCTTTAGATTTATTTTTAGGGGAGTATGAGCCACGGGGGATTTGAACCCCCGACCCACGGATTAAAAGTCCGTTGCTCTGCCAGCTGAGCTAGTGGCTCTAAATAATAATATTATATCACAATATTAGAATTTTGCAATCGTTTTTAAGCTTTTAAAAGCCAAAAATCCCTCTTTAAGCTTTATCTCTTTATATCCTATGGCTTTTAGGGGTTCAAGGTTTT
>CAYFGH010000040.1:0-9730 GCA_964342735.1 uncultured Aquificaceae bacterium | reverse complement strand
TAAACAGAGCCTTTAGATGCTAAAATATTCTCTATGATAGAAAGATATACAAGAAAGGAGATGGCAGCGATATTTTCTAACCTCAACAAGTATAAAAAGTGGCTTGAGGTGGAGCTGGCGGTCTTATACGCCATGAAAGAGCTCGGTATAGTGCCAAAGGAAGCTTACGATGCTATAGAAAACATAGCCTACGTAGATGAAAAGGTGGAAAAGAAGATAGATGAGTATGAGAGGATGTACAAGCACGATGTTCTTGCTTTTGTAAGTGCAATAGGCGACCAGCTCGGTGAGTATTCAAAATACTTTCATATGGGACTTACATCTTCGGACGTTTTAGATACAGCTCTTAGTCTGGTGTTAAAAGATGCTATAAACCTCATCCTTATTGATATTGATATAGTTTTGGAGCTTTTAAAAGAAAAAGCTTTCAAATACAAAGACAACATCATGATGGGAAGAACCCACGGCGTACACGCAGAACCTATAAGTGTAGGACTAAAATTTGCCTCCTGGTACGATGAGTTAAAAAGGCAGAAAGAGCGCCTTGAGATAGCAAAAAAAGATGTGCTGAAGGGAAAAATATCGGGAGCAGTAGGTACATTTTCAAACATAGACCCTGAAGTAGAAAAGATAGCTCTACAAAAGCTCGGCTTAGAACCAGAACCAGCCCCCACTCAGATAGTCCACAGGGACAGACACGCCTATCTTATGAGCGTGCTCTCTTTGATAGCCTCATCGCTGGAAAAGTTTGCCACCGAAATAAGGCACTATCAGAAAACAGAGGTTCTTGAGATGGAAGAACCTTTTTCTGAATCCCAGAGGGGCTCTTCTGCTATGCCTCATAAGAAAAACCCCATACACGCTGAAAGGATATGTGGTCTTTCTAGGGTGATGCGCTCAAATTTGATAGCCTCTTTTGAAAACATAGCTCTATGGCACGAAAGGGATATATCTCACTCTTCCGCAGAGCGCATAATAATACCAGACACCTTTATAGGTCTTGATTACATGTTTGGGCTTTTTGAATATATATTAAAAGGGTTAAAGGTAAACACGGACAGAATGCTAAAAAACATGGACATATCAAAAGGTCTTTACTTCTCTTCAAAGGTGCTAGTATATCTTATGAAAAAGGGCGTTGACAGGGACAGCGCTTACGATATGGTAAAAAGATGTGCCATGAGAAGCTGGGATGAGGGTATCATGTTCAAAGACGCCCTTTTAGAAGACGAAGAAACCTCCAGATACCTTACCAAAGAAGAGCTTGATGAGATTATGAACCCATACGAGTTTATAAAACACAGGGATTATATCTTTAAAAGAGTTTTTGGATGAGCTCTTTTGTTAAAAGCCTGAAACCGATATTTGAAAAAACCACAAGCCCCATCCTTAACTTTTTAAAAGATAGAGATATTCATCCAAACGCGCTTTCTCTAGTGGGTGTTTTTATAATATCCACAGGCTCTTTTTTTGTTTATAAAGGTTATAATCATGTAGGGGCTTTGATTCTTTTCTTGGGTGGGCTTTTTGATGCGCTGGACGGGGCTCTTGCTCGCTTTAGCGGGAAAAGCTCTTTGTTTGGGGCTTTTCTGGACTCCACCCTTGACAGGATATCGGATGCTCTACCTATAGGGGCTTTGATGCTCTTTTTTTCAAAAACCCAGGATGTGGAAGGGGTTTTTCTGGGGCTTCTGGCGATGGTATTTAGTTTTACTGTGAGCTATACAAAAGCCCGTTCTCACAGCCTTGGGGTTGATATACCAATAGGTTTTTTTGAAAGGACCGAGAGGTTTTTGGTGCTTATTTTATCCATATTTTTTGGCTTTTACAAGACCGGGCTTTTAATACTTGCCCTAGGGGCATTTTATACCACGATAGAAAGAATCCTTTATGCAAAAAAACACCTTTCTTAGCTATCCCATATAACCCATATACTTTACATACTCTGGTTTTGTCCGCCAGTCTGTGGCTTCTACCCTTAAATCCAGAAACACCCTTTTACCAAGGATGAGTTCAAGCTCTTTTCTGGCTTCTGTTCCTATCTTTTTAAGGTTCTGGCCGTTTTTTCCTATGATGATGGGTTTTAGGTTTTCTCTGTCCACCAGAATCCTCGCTTTTATCACTATCATATCCTTGTTGTTTTTGGCGGGTTCTATGGAATCAGTTATCACCATCACCGAATGAGGGACTTCCTGATAGGTTCTTTGAAGCACTTTCTCCCTTATTATCTCTGATACGTGAAGCCTCAAGGGTAGCATGGCCTCTTCTTCTGATTCAAACATTTTAAAATCTTGTTCCGGCAGGTATTTTACTATCGTCTTTAAAAGCTCATCTATGTTTGTGCCTTTGCTGGCGCTTACTGGGACTATTTCTTCCAAGCCAAGGGTTTTTGAAACTTCGTCTATTAGCTCTAACACCTCTTCTTTTGATATGGTGTCTATCTTGTTTAACACGCCTATTATCTTTTTGTCTTTGAAATCTCGTTTTAGGATTTTAAAAAGATTCAAATCCTCTTCTTTAATACCTGTTTTAGCATCTATTACAAAGAGTATCACATCCACATCTTCCAAAGACTCTTTTGCAGCTTTTACCATATACTCTTCCATAAGGTCTTTGGGTTTTTTCATAAACCCAGGGGTATCCACAAAGATAATCTGAGCGTCCTCTAAATCTTTTACACCCATTACCCTTATTCTGGTGGTACCTGCCACGTTTGAGACTATGGATACTTTCTTACCAAGTATGGTATTTAAAAGCGAAGACTTTCCCGCGTTTGGCTTTCCAACGATGCTTACAAATCCAACCTTCATCTTTTGATTATATCACGTTTGTTTGTTGATGAATTCGTATATCTTTGTAGGATAATAGATTATGTTTTTTAAAAATGTAAAGATATCTTTTACCGCTGTTATGCGCCCTATATCGTATCTGTCTTGATGTGGTAAGACAGGTTTTTTCTTTGTGCTAAAAGCCATATAAAAGATTTTTGAAACCTCTTCTTTTAACACTTCTGACATATCACCAAAGGGATAGGCAAAAGATATTACCTTTATACCAAGGGCTTTTTCTAAACCCTCTTTTGAGATGAGAAGCTCAGTTTTTACCCTTTCCCTGTATTTGTCTTGTGTTTCAAAATCAAGTTTCAGGCTTTTAGTATAAACCTCTATTAGATTTTTGTCTTTATTTTTTTCTAAAAGCTCATAAACGCTATCGGGGATAAAGGCTTTTGGATGAGATAAATCACTTTTTGATGGATAGATGGGAAGCCCCTCTTTTAAAGGTCTGTAGATGGATGAGAGCGAGTAGTGATAGTTTTTGGTGTTGTATATGTCTACAGGATTTGAAGGAATGAAGGTTTTGGAGTGGGTAATCCCGTGAGAGCCCACATCAAACACATCAAGCATAGACCTAAGCTCTTCAAAGCTAAGAAAATCATAAGATATTCCCTTTTCAAAAAACTCTCTGTTGGCCTCGCCAGCTCCCATGGGTTTTTGAAGCTCATCAAAAGATACCTTCCCTTCCCAGTAATCCAGTAGGGTAGGTCTTTTTATATCCTCTTTTAAAAGCCTTGAGTATATGGGAAATATGATGGCTCTTTTTTTATATTTTTTGAGTATCGGATAGGCGTATATGTAGTTATCCGCATACCCATCGTCAAAGGTGATGACAACGCCCGGTTTTTTTGGCCTGTAAAGACCTTCTATGTAAGCCTTTAGCTCTTCTAAACCAAGGACTTCGTAAAAGCTGTCTAAAATTTTTATATGCTTTTGAAATAAAGATAAATTTACATCGTAGGATTTTCTTGGAAATATCTTGTGATAACAAAACACCATCACACCCATTTGTCAAAATACTCCTTTATGTGTTTAAAATCAAGATCTGTTTTAAACCCCTCCGGGCTAAAGTGCGTAGGCACTCCTTCCAAATCCTTGAGAATCTGTTTTAATTTGGGCATCGTCCCTTTCCCAAAGATGTTTGCCTTGTAAAACCAGGGGGATTTTGAGTCTGACTCTTTTAATATCAACTGAAACACCTTTTTTGTATCTTTTTGAAGATATGTAAAATCCTCATTTTTCATAAGGTCTAAAAACTCTTTATCGTAAACAGGTCCAAGATACAAAGGCCCTCCGTAATCAAAAAAATCACCACAAAAGGGACAGAATTTAGGCAAATCGAGGATGCAGGTGTAAGAGGCCCTGTACTTACAGCTATGACAGTATCCTATATAACCTATGTTTCTGGATATGTCTATGGCTTTTGATACACCTTTTAATTTGATAAAGAAAGCTCTTAGAAAGTGTCTGTAGCTAAAACCAAACACCGGCTTTAACACCACATCCAGCCTGAAAGAAGCCTCTATGACAGATTTTATGAGTATCCTCAAAGCGTTTTCGTGGTAAAACTCGCTATCAAGGGGTTTGGCGTTGTATCTTCTAAAAGCCTTAAAAGGGTAAGCCCCGGATAAAGATGCGGTATCGGTGGCCGTTACCCCCAAAAGCCCTCCGGTTTTCAAAGACAAAATGGCACTTTCTAAAAACTCCACGGGGCTTCCATAGGGGTCTATGTCTATGTAATCAAAGCCCTTGTTCTCTAAAAGAAATATCTTGGCATCCTTGTTAGAAAAATCTACATTATCATATCCTTCAAGATTCTTCTTTGCAAGCTCTATCGCCTCTTTTTTTATATCGTTTAAAAAAGCTTTTTCTATGGCTTTGGTTTCTTTTAAAAGCCTCAAAATTCTAACCCCAGAAGCGCACATGGGATCTGCTATGAAAAGTTTTCTGGCTTTTAGTTTGGAGTAAGCTTTTAACATCAGGACCGTAAAATCCCTGTTTATAGCCATGAAGGGATTGTAGAACACCTCCATATCTTTTGATATCAAATCTGGTAGCTCTTTTATAAAAAATTCTACAGCCCCTTCTTTTAGCTTCATAACTTAAACATTATAGCAAAATTGAGGGTTTTGGGCTTTTAGAATATTTGATATATATCATATAAAAGTTGATTATTTTCTTTATATTTATTTACATGGAAAGGTTTAACAGTGTAACAACGAGGGATTATGGACTTCTCAGCAAAGTATATGGGCTGCTGGCTTTTTCTATAGCCTCAGCCGTAGTGGGAGCTGTGGTAGGGCTTACTCATGTGGTGATGGTGGCATCTCACTTCTGGTTATTTGCAATACTTGAGCTGGTGCTTGTGTTTGCCACATCAATAGTAGGTCAGAACAAGGATATGGCTCTTCCTGGTTTTATCCTCCTTAACGTGTTTACATTTATAACTGGTTTTACGCTGGCTCCGATACTCTCTTTTGCTCTGGCGGTAAATCCATCTGCCATAGTTTATGCCCTTGTTACCACGGCTGCAACGTTTGTGGGCATGAGTCTGGTGCCCATAGTTTTTAGGGTAAATGTGCTTGGTATGGGTGGATTTTTGTTTGCCGGGCTTATAGCCATAGTGGTGGCAAGCCTTTTGAATCTATTTTTCCACTCTGGCGTGGTGGCTCTGGTAGTGTCCATTGTGGCTACCGTGCTTTTTAGCTTGTATGTGAGTTATGACACAGCCCGTATTTTGAGTATGGACCCAGATGCTCCGGCGGTGGCTTTGGCACTGGCTCTTTATCTTGATATACTGAACTTATTTGTTAATATCCTGTTCTTGTTCTTAGAGTTTTCTGGCAACAGAAGAAACTAAATAAAAAGCCCCTGTTTTGGGGCTTTTAGAAAAATATTAAACACTTCACGTTTATCTTAAAAATGGTATAATTATATTCTCAAGGGTTGCTAGCTCAGTCGGTAGAGCAACGGACTCTTAATCCGTAGGTCGGGGGTTCGATCCCCCCGCAACCCATATATTTAAAATCTTAGGTGGTAAGAGCTTCCTGAGGTACGTTTGGAAGATATACAATATCCCCGGTGTCTGTAAGACCAAACTTGTCCTGAAACTTATCCTTATAGCCTTTATCGTTGTTTATAAAGCGCTCTAAGCTCTTTGGTTCGTTGTGAGCTCTCATGATGTACTCTCTGGTGGTGCCATTTGAAAACGTGATTAAGACTTTAAGGCAGTAAAATCTTGAATACTCACCATCAGCACAGCGCTCAATCTTTCCATCTATCGGTTCTACCTTGACGCTCTTTGCCACTATCTTCATAGCTTCACAAATATTATATCATTTATTTTTTGAAACCTGTCCATGTTTACATCTTGCGGTCTTATCTCTATATAGTTTTCTGTGATGGCTTTATCCTGAGATATGGTTATGGCTCTTAGGGTCTTGTCTTTCATGCTTTTTCTAAAATCTTCCCTTTTTTTCTTATCAAGCTCATGAAGGATGTTTGACCTTTCTTTTTTGAGTTCTTGACTTACTTTTGGGTTTAGCTTGCTGGCTTTTGTAAAAGGCCTGTCAGAATAGCTAAATATATGAAGGTAAGCAAAGGGAAAATCCTCTAAAAACCTGTAGGTGATGTTAAAATCCTCTTCTGTTTCTGTGGGAAATCCTATTATTATGTCTGTTCCTATGGCGCTTATGGGTCTTTTTTTGATGATATAGCTTACAACCTCTTCATACTCTTTTAAGGTGTATTCTCTTTCCATAGCTTTTAGTATCCTGTCGCTGGCGCTTTGAAGCGAAAGATGAAAGTGAGGCATTATGTTTTCTTCCTGGGTTATTAAATCTAAAAGGGCTTTATCGCTTTTAATCTCGTTTACGTTCATGGAGGAAAGCCTTATAAATATTGGTATGTCAAGGAGTTTTTTTAAAAGCGAGAAAAGGGAGGAGTTTTTATCCTGTCCGTACTGGCTTAGTTGTGTGCCGGTGAGGACTACCTCTTTGTAGCCTTTTTCGTAAAGGTTTTTTACGCTTTTAAAAACAAGCTCTTCATCAACGCTTCTTGATTTTCCTCTGGCAAAGGGTATCACACAAAAACTGCAAAAGCTGTTGCATCCTTCTTGAACTTTCAAAAAGGGTCTGTGGTTTTCAAATATTATATCTTCGTTAAAGGCAATATCGTTTTTCCTGAAGATGTTGTCCACGTATGTGATTTTTTTGCGATTATCCAAAAACTCTTTTATAGCTTTTAGTATATCCTCTTTGTTGGCGTTTCCTATTACTATATCCACCTCTTTTAGTTTTTCCAGCGCTTTTTCTTGAGTCTGGGCATAGCAGCCGGTGGCTATTACAATAGCGTTTGGGTTTTCTTTTTTTGCCTTGTAAATGGCCTGCCTTGAGCTTCTATCCGCCTGAGAGGTGACGGTGCAGGTGTTTATGATATAAATATCTGGTATCTCTGATTTTTCGTATCCATTTTTTAAAAGCCATGAGCTTATGAAATCCCCATCAAACTGGTTCATTCTGCATCCTAAGTTTATGACTTTAAACCTCATCATCCGCCTATGGACGTCATCGCTCTGTTGCAATCTAAAAAGCTGTAATCGTTTCTTATGATGTATTCGTTTGATATGTTTTTTTGTCTTATAATCTCTGGCATCATGTTTTTAAAAGCCTCTAAACCCTCCTCTCTTATAACCTTTTTTATGTTTATACCGGCGTTTGTCCTAAGACAATACATCAGCGTTCCTTCAGGGGTGAGCCTTAGCTTTGAACACCCATCGCAGAAAGGGCTTGATATGGGGCTTATAAAACCCACCTCCGTGTCTATTGACTCTATCAAAAACCTTCTGGCGCTTTTGGACCCATCAGGTGGTAAAGCTTTTAAGCTTCCATAGGTCTTTTCTAAAAGCCCAAAAACCTCAGTGTTATAAACTATCTTTGTTCTATTGAAAAAATCGAGCCTGCCCACCGGCATTAGCTCTATAAACCTTATCCTTGCTCTTACTTTTTTTGCAAACTCCACAAGCGCTATTATCTCATCGTCGTTGAAGTTTCTAACGAGCACCGTGTTTAGTTTTATGTTAAAACCCAAAGCCGAGACCTCATATATGCCTTCTAAAACAGGTTCTATGTCTGTTTTTGTGACGTGTTTAAACTTATCCTTGTTTAACGTATCTAAACTTATATTTATAGTATCAAGACCAGCCTCTTTTAAAAGCTTGGCCTGCTCTTTTAAATATGTGCCGTTTGTGGTAAGAGAAATTGATTCTAAACTGGTTTTGTTGGCTTTTAGTAAAGATATGAGATTCCACAGTTTTGGTCTTAGAAGCGGCTCTCCGCCGGTGATTCTTACTTTTTTGAGCCCAAACTCCTGCATAACAGCCACTATATCCCTTATCTCCTCGTAAGAGAGCATCTCTTTGTGGGGTATGTAGTCTAAGTTTACAGGTCTACAATAAGAGCACTTCATGTTGCATTTATCGGTAACAGAGATCCTCAGATATGTAATCTCATGCACCCATGACCCATTTTGAGCTTCCATCTTTAAAGACCTCCTTCTTCCATATGGGGGCTTCTTTTTTTACCTCATCCACTATAAACCTTGAACCTCTGTAAACTTCATCTCTGTGAGAGCCAAGCACCAGCACAAAAAAAGACACCTCACCCACTTTTACGCTACCTATCTTGTGGTAGATGTAAGCGTCTATCAAAGAAAACTCCTTTATGGCTTTTTCTCTTATGTCTTCAAAGATTTTTAGAGCCATGGGCTCATGGGCTTCGTAAAAAAGCTCTATTATATCTCCGTCTTCTTTTGAAGCTCTTGCTATACCAAGAAACGTCAAAGAAGCCCCCACTTCTTTTGGAACAGATTTTAATATATCTTCTTCTCTGGCGATAAACTCTACGCCTATAGAAACCTTAGGAATCATTCAATTTAATATATTTAAAAGCCTGTAAACTTCTATGCAGTAAATCCTAATCCATAGCCTCCGCTGCTGTAACGATATCGATGAGCTCTGCTGTGATGGATTCTTGACGGGCTTTGTTGAATATGAGAGTCCATTTCTTTATAAGGTCTGATGCGTTTCTGGTGGCGTTGTCCATGGCTACCATACGGGCAAAGTGCTCGGCGGCGTTTGATTCCAGCATTGCCCTGTAGAGCTGATAGTTCATGTATATGTTTATGATGCCATCCAGTATATCTGTTTCGTTACCCTCTATGTTGTAGACGGTGTTGTGGTCTAGCGGGCGTTCTGCCACGTTAACATCATCGTAGCTTATGGGTAAAAACCTCCTTTCTTTTGGGGCGTATGTGGCTTTTGTAATCATCTCGTTGTTGAAAAGCACTATAAGGTCTGTTTGCTCTTCTTTGAACCTTGATATAAGCCTGGCGCTTAGCTCTTTCACCACGTCAAAGTTTATCTCTTTTTTAAATACCTCTTGATATGAGCTTATTATGTTGTATTTTCTCTTGGAGTAGTATTGAACGGCTTTTCTACCCACCAGATGAAGGTTTACAGTTTGACTTTCACAGGATTTTAGATAGCTGTCCACTTTTTTAAAGAGGTTTGCATTGAAAGCTCCAGCCAGACCTCTATCTGCGCTTATTACCACCAGATCCACCGTTTTTAATTCTCTTCTTTTAAAAAGAGGATGTGAATACGTATCTATATGGGCAAAAAGATGAGCCATGATTTCATAAAGCTTGTCTGAGTATGGTCTTGCTTTGAATATGGCTTCTTGGGCTTTTCTTAGCTTGGCAGCAGATACCACCTTCATGGCGTTTGTAATACGCATCGTATTTTTAATACCCGCAATCTTACTCTTTATATCCCTTGGTGATAGCTTCGGCATCCTTCACACCTCTTAAAAGTTTGCTAATATTATAGCATACCTTAA
>CAYFGH010000039.1:4091-9844 GCA_964342735.1 uncultured Aquificaceae bacterium | reverse complement strand
TCAAGAAGAAACCTGATGGCTTTATACAAGACTTATCCAAGTCTGAGATATAAAACGCCAGCAGAAATAGATAAAGCCTGGATAAAGGCAAAAGCTGAACTTGAAAACTGGTTAAATGATAATGATTATGACCCAGATACCTTCAACATTCCAGAACAGTGTCCTTATACTTATGAAGAAGCTATGAACAGGGACATAAGAAAAGAGATAGGTTAAGATTCCATATAAACCAAAAATACCATTAACACACACTTGATTTTTTTATAAAAATAGTTTATCTTATATGAACTATCTTAATTTGGAGTGTGTCTATGAAGGATTCTTGTTCAATGCTGGTATCTTGTTTAGAAATGTTTTTTGACGATGTGAGGCACAACCCCTTTGAAAAGTCCTTGATAGACTTAAAGATGAACTTTGCCAAAAATATAAACATCATCATCATGAGTGCAAAATCAAACGGCAACTTAGACTATATATTATGCCAGAACATAGACAACTTCAGAAACTTTCTTTTGATAAACTTGCCTAGCCTGAAAGACCAATGTCAGCGTTTTAAGCTTTTAAAAGCGTTAGAAGAGATAGTGGATAAATATATGAGTTCAAAGGATATAACCGAGAAAAACTCTATATCTGTGCTGGGAGAGACGATATTCACACTGCTTCAAGAGACAAAACCCTGTAAAAAATGACAAAGTTTGACCAGCTAGACGCCATACTTGAGCGCGAATACGATGTTGAGGTAAAGCATTCTCAGGAAGGATGGGGCTGTGGATACGACCCAAAATACGTATCCATGGTGGACATGTGGGCAAAGGGAGAGATAGAGGATATACCGCAGATAATAAGAATACCCGCTGGTATAGTCTATAACGCTTCGGAATTTTTGAGGGCTTCCCAGGAGCAAGCCATATCCGATATAGGGCATGAGATAAGATATATACTGAGCACAAACCTGTTTAACTTTAGAAACGGCCAGAGAGAGGTCTTTAGAGCGGGGTACGACCCCACATCCTTTGTATGCCTTTACAGCGCTTTTGAAAACATAAGACTTGATAAGGAAAAGGGTTTTGGGGCTTTTGAGAGAAAGAGGTTAAACGAAAGGCTAAACCGCATAAAACCAAAGTATCCACATCATCTATACCTCATACACATATATAGAAGCTTTTATCAGGAACAGTTTGACATTCCAGCCGATATAAAAAAGCATGCCGCCGATACCAGAAGGTTTTTTGAAGAGGCGCTAAACGACCCTCAGGAAGCCTACAACATCCTCATGGAATCAGTATGGCCAAGATACAGACAACTGGTGGAGTTCTCTCAGGATATAAGGTTTATAGAGCTAATATTAAAAGAGTTAGACAGGCACTCTGGAAGGATTACCACAGATATCGTAGGAAAGCTAACTCCTCAGGATGTGGCTTTTTTTGAAAGCATAAAAAAAGCAAACCTTATAGATAAAAGCATAGTAGAAAAGACCAAGGCCATATTAAAACAAATTCCCGACTGGATGATAGCCTACGCAAAGCAGATTGTAAAGATGGAGATGATAGAGCAAGATGCTCTGTTTTTCAGAGAGTTTTTGCCAAAGGTCTTGGAAGCTGAGCTAGAGCACAGGGGATTTCTAAGCTTTATTATAAAACCCTGGGAAGAGAGCATGGCCTCTGGAAGCTCCTCAAAATCTGGGCGCTCTGATTCCAAAAACAACGAGGGTGGTGGAGGTTCTCTTGGTAAAGACCAGCAAAAAGCCTACAACGAGATAAGAAACTCTGTGGTGGTGGTATCTGAGATTTTAAAAAGAAATATATCAAGGCTTTTTCCAAAAGAAGATACTATTTTTGAAGGAAAATACTACGCCGGAAAGCACATAAACAACGTAGCCCTTGCCACTGAGATAGCCTCAAGAAGCGGTCGTATCTTTCAAAGAAGGGTCTCCGGGGATGAGATACCGGTGTTTTTCTCGTTTTTGCTTGATATCTCATCCAGCATGAGGAAAGAGGATAAGCTTATAAACGCTATTAAAAGCCTGATACTTATAAGCGAGGTTTTAAGCGATTTAAACCTTGATTTCTCAATAAGCCTTTTCAACGAAGAGTATTTCATACTGAAAGATTTTAAAACCCCATATAGAGCTGTGATTGGAAATATCTTGAATATATCTCCTCAAAAGAGCACAAATTTAGGGCTTGCTTTAGAAGAGGAGAGAAGACACATAGACGAGTTTCAGAAAAGAACCCACAAGAGGGGTGTTTTTGTGCTTTTCTCAGACGGAGAGCCCACAAAGGGCATGAAAAAAGAAGAGCTAAGCGCCTATGTAAACCTTTTGAAGTTAGAGATTCCCATAGTGGCCATAAGCGTAGGAAAAGCAGGAGAGTCCATAAAAGACATATTTGGCAAAAACACGCTCATCGTAAACTCCATAAACAGCCTTCCCATGGCTTTTGGAAGGATAATCCAGCAACAGCTAACCAAGTTTATGAAAAGATAACTATCTATCAAGAGCGTACTTATAATGCCAGTAAAAGTTTAACACATTTTTTACGTAGTGTCTGTTTATGGTGTTTGGTATGTGCTCCACAAACAAAAGCCAGTCATCAAAGTTTTTATACCTTGATACGTTGCCGGGTCCTGCGTTGTAAGAGGCGATGGCCTTCACAAGGTTTTTGTCCCAGAGCTTATAAACATAATAAAGGTAATAGCTTCCATAGAGTATTGAGTATTTCGGGTTTTTCATATCATCCACAAAAGGAAGGTTGAATCTTTTTGCCACAAAGTAAGCGGTGCTGTCTTTTACCTGCATAAGACCGACGGTGGTGGGTTTTTTCACAGGAAAAGCCCAGTAGGTCCTTGCTATGGGGTTGTAAAAGCTCTCCATCCTTATAATGGATAATACGAGGTTTGGGTTCATAGTATTTTTTGGTATGTATCTTAAAAACACTATGGGGTAAGCATCCCAATATCTATTTCTTATCATAAAAAACTTGGGATTTATGTGAAATATCTCACACATCTCTTTTCTTGTAAAGGTCTTATCTTTGTAATAGCTGTAAAGATAGCTGTTAAACCCATAATCCATGATATCTTTAAACTCAAGCACCCTTTTATCAGGCTTATAATGAGGACATCTTAAAAACTTGGCGTATATGGGTTTATGAAGCTTTAGCTTAGCAAGAGTTCCGTAAAACGTGTCGTATCTTGATGCTTTTTCCAGATATCTTTTATCTTTTGTGCTTTTGTAAAGCCAGTAATAGGATGCTCCTGTCTTATCATAATAAGAGGCTTTTTCAAAGGCTTTTGAAGCCTCTTTATAATCTTTTAGCTCAAAGTAAGATATCCCCTCGTAGAAGTATTTGTAAAACCCATCAGGCACATAAGAAGCATAATTTATCACAGCCTCTGGCTTATCTTTGAAAAACAGATGTCTATATACATAGTTTACATAAACGTTTTTGAGCTTTTGGTATGAAGGATAGGGTTTTAATTCTGATAGTTCTTTGTTTGCATTTTCAAAATCGTCTGTAAAAAGATAGTGATAAAACCTTGCCTCAAGCCCATACTCTGATGGGCTGGTCTTTGATATCTCATAAGCAAAGTAATAGCATCCATCTTTCAAGGCGTTTTTTATGGCCTCATCGTTGTTCATAAGTTCATCTTTTTTGTCCTGGAAAAAGCAGGGTTTTTGACTCATGACAGATTTATCTATCCTTGCTAAAAGCCTGTAATACTGATAAACAAACCCTCTCGTAAGACGGCGTTTGTCTACCTTGTCAAGGATATCTTTAAGATTATCAGAATCCTTTGAAAGATAGGCATAAACCACCAAAGCATCGCTTTTTGTGATGGGGTCGTTGTAGGATATCACCTCTTTTATAAGGGTTTTTGCTTCTTGTGGGTTTTCTTTTGCAAGTTTTAAGGCTTTTGAGAAAAGGTATAGCTCTTTTGAAAAATCGTTAGAAAAACCAAGGTTTATATACAAAAAGCCAAAAAATATTAAAAAGATGAGTCTTTTCATCAGGGGTGTTTTATTTCGTATATTCTCACAAAAGCGTAAACAAGGTCATCTATGCTTTTTACTTCCACCTCGTCCTTTGCCCTTTTGTACTTTGGAAGTTGCTTATAACCAATATAAAGAAGCACCACACCTATTAGGGTCACCACAAGGCTTGCAAGCGCCCAAAGGCCGTGGTTAACAGGTCTACTCATAGTGCCTATTGTAAAAGTCCAGAAAGACACAGCCACAGATATCACGATACCGCCCATCGCAAGCCAGAAAAACTTGTTTATGGGTATGTGCTTTGGCTTTGCCATCAGCATAAGGTCTTTGTTTCTAAATAAAATATCTTCAAGTTCTTCAGTACTTATACTATCTGCATCATTTATACCTATATCCTTTGCTATGTATATGAGAGCTTCCCGGTAGTTTGAGGCTTTAGGTTTTACTAAAAGCGCCAAAACGAGGTTTCTAAAATTCTCCAAAGAAACGTCTTCCCCCTTCTTTCTTCCTAACCATGACTTTAATACAAGCTTATCTCTCTCTAAAATCTCCATAGAAATATTTTAACTCATATTTTTGAAAAAAATATAAAAACAGGAAAATTTGATTTTTACAAAACCTGACTTATAGTATTATAATAATTTCTTATTGTTTTTTGTATAGCGTTATTTACATTTAAATATAACACCTATAAAGGAGGTAGTCTATGGAAGGCAAAGACACGCTAAAACTCCTTGCATTTGTGGTTTTACCGGTAAGGCTTGTTTACGCCTGGATGTATATATCAGCCCCTTTAAGAAGGGTTGTTTTGGCATCTGGCAAGCTTGACCCAAATTCACCGCTGTGGGTAGGACACAAGTTCAACTCTTTCCTGCCTCACGCTTCAAACATCCTGTGGCTACACGATTTTGTCAGATATCTGGTGCTTCATCCAGACCTTCTGGCTACGTTTCTATGGGTGTTTACCATAATAGAGTTTTTAACAGGTGTAGGCATAGCCCTTGGACTTCTATCAAGACTCAGCGCCATAGGAGGTACACTTTTGCCACTTGGTATGCTCTTGGGAGCAGGCTGGCAGGGTGCCACATGTCTTGACGAATGGCAGATAGGCTCTACTGGTGTTGCTATGGGTCTTACGCTGTTTTTCGCCGGAAGCGGGGTTTTAAGCCTGGACTGCCTTTTAATGCAAAAGTATCCAAATCTAAAAGATAGTGCCTGGTTTAAGTGGCTTGGAAGCGGTCAGCTTTTTGATTCACCAGTTTTCAACAAGATGGCTGTGGCTGGAGCCATATTTGCTCTGTTTGTAACGATGGGCACAAACCAATACTTTCAAGGTGGTGTATGGGGCAAGCTTCACAACTTTGGCAAAGTACTTGATGTAAAAGTATACAACGCCCACATAGAAAACGGCAATCTGGTGTTTGAAGCTTACAGAATAAGCGGAAGCTCTGCGGCTATGGCCTGGATACCAAGAATCGATTTGATGAAAGATGGAAAGATAATCTACACCTGGGACCAGAAAGCCATCACATCATTACCACCATCAAGCGTCAAAAACATATACATAAACAAAGCCAAGATAAACCAATACGCTCTGGGTATGAGACTGGGTGCTAAAGCTATAATAACCCTGCCTCTTCCAGCAAATTTAAACTTAACCCACGGCCAATACACACTTGTATTGCATGAGATAGGGGGTCAAAAGTTCAGCACCACATTTAATTATTGAGCATTAACCCCTCCTCTGGAGGGGGAGATTTTA
>CAYFGH010000039.1:0-3991 GCA_964342735.1 uncultured Aquificaceae bacterium | reverse complement strand
TATAACACTTTCACAAAATCCTCAAAAGAATATCTGAAAGCCCTTGGTAAAAGTTTCCTAGTTTCATCTTTATAGCCTATAGCTATCACCATCGTTATTATTTTGTAGTCTGGAAGCTTTATAAACTCTCTAAGCTTTTTATCATCAAAGCCTTCCATAGGATGTGTTTCAAACCCAAAACATCGTGCTGTAATCATAAAGTTCATGGCAAACAAAGAACTGTCTCTTACGGCTTTGAGTTTAGCCTTCTCCGGTATATCGCTTTCGTCGTAAACACCATAACTATCCACTATAGCCTTTTTAACTGAAGCTTCGTTTTCTTTGGTTATATATCCAAGCTCCAGCCAGCTTCTTACTATCCTGTCTGCGTGGAGATAAGCAGCTTTTGGGTTTGCTATCACAACGATATCAGCGGATGCTTCTTCTACCTTTGGCTGGTTGTTGCATATACTTCTTAAAATACGCTTGTTCTCTTTGGTATGAACAAGCACGAGCTCCCAGGGCTGTATGTTGTAAGAAGAGGGAGCTGTTGCAGCTTTGTTTATCAAATCCTTTAAAATCTCTAAATCTATATCTTTGCTTGAATCAAAGAAGTTTACAGCCCTTCTTCCTAAGATGGCTTCAAAGCATTCCATAAAACCTCCATCATGGCCCTATTTGTCTTAAAAAGGCTGGAACCTCTTCGTTTTTTGTCCATCCACACTCTTCAAGAATCTTGTCTATCGTCTCTTTGTCATGGCCTGTCTTTGATACGAGAAAGTTTATAAAATCGTCTCTTTTACCCCTAAAAGCCTCTATATCATATAAAGATATATCTTGAAATCTGGATGCTATCCTGTCTTTTACTATCTTCCAGGCCACCGGATGTTCAAAGAGCTTGAAGGTTTTGTCTTTTATGGTGGTTTTTACGGATAAATCCTTTATCTGTTCGAGTCTATCCGGGTTTATAACTATTATAGCCTCCGCCATGAGAGGGTCCACCGTGTAGAATATCCCAAAAAGTTTACCCAGTATGCGTCTTTGGGTTCTTATTATAAGATTTAGCTTATCTTTTATCTCTTTTTCCACCTTATCATAAATAAGCTCATAGTAGTTTAACTGTTCTAATTCAAGACCGCCCAAGTATCTAATAAAGTTTGATATATCAACATAACTTTCTTCTTCACTTATAAGCTCTTTTCTGGATTCTTCTTTGAGCTTGCCATAATCAACTGTCACATCCGTATGAACGGGAGGCATAATATGGGTGGTGGCCTCCTGCCAGCCAGATTTTATTAAAATCTGTAAAGCACCGCCCTCATCTATGTTGTATCTTTCCATGAGAAGCTTTTTAAGACCTTCCCGGTCGTTTCTGTACTTATCAAGCTCTTCATCCGTTAAATCTATGTCCACATATACAAATCTCTCTTCCCCGTTTTCATCTTTTATAACTATATTCTTCCTTCCTTTTATATAGCTTTTAACAAAAGCCCAGTCCTCTTCGGTCATCTTAGAATATTCTGGATGCCACAGTATAGACATATCCTCTTCCAGCTCCATATAAGGCAGGTCTTCATACCAAGTGGCTTTGTTGAGCCTTAGTTCTATGCTCTCTTCAGAAGCCTTATACTTTTCCTTCACGTACTTTATAAATTCTTTCCTTTTGAATCTGAATTTTTCTATTTCTTCCAGTGAAAGTTCGGGAAACAGTATCTTCAGTTTGTACTTGATGAAGTCCCAGTTACCAAACAAGTTCTGTGGCTCTAGAGCCTCATAGCCGTAAGGGTTTGACTTTAAAAACTCAAGATAATACCCTAAAAATCTCCTTACCCTTGGATCGGTGTTGATGAGTTTAGATATAAAATCTTTATCATAAATCTCTATAACACTGAGAAGTCTTGCTATGTTTATCTTTTTAATATCCTGAGCATGACATATCTCCAGTAAAAATCTCTTTGGCATGTCTTTGTTCTCGCAATAATGATTTAACACTTCCATCTCTTTTTTCAACAGGCTTCTGAAAAAAGCCAGCTGCTCCCTTTGAGATAATTTTTCCTTTAAAACTAGATTATCTATCATGGTTAACACCTCCTTCATAATATCAATATAGATCTGTCCTAACTACAAGCCATTTGAGGTTGAAGAAGATGGTATAAGCTATTCTTATACAATAATTTTCTTATATAACATTTACTAAAATCAAAAAAACAAATTCTAATTGACAAACAATGTTTATCTGTTATACTTAGATCCTAAAGGAGGGTTATATGAACTACCTGCACAGAGAAGAAAGCCCGCTCACACCCAAAGAATGGGAAGCGATAGACAGCACTGTAGTAAGCGTCGCAAAAAACAACCTTGTAGGCAGAAGATTTGTAGAGCTGACACCGGCTTTAGACCCATCTATACAAACGGTAGCTTACGATACAATATCAAACACCAGCAACGACGGAGCCTGTGGGCTGTTTGGCGATAAAGAGTGTGGGCTGGTTAAAGTAAAATCAAGGAAGTTTTTACCGATACCCCAGATATACAAAGACTTTAAAATCCACTGGAGAGACATTGAAACCAGTAGAAAGCTAAACATACCCCTCGATTTAGGTGTGGTGGCTGCCGCCACAAGAGAGGTCGCCATAGCAGAAGATAGATTTATATTTAAAGGAGATGAAGAAACTGGATACCCGGGTCTTCTAAACGTAGAAGGAAGAAGCGTTGTAAAAAAGAGCAACTTTGATGAAGAAGGCGGCGTATTTACAACCGCCCTTAACTGCGTCGAAACGCTTGTGAAAAACGGCTTTACTGCAAATCTGGCTTTTGTAATGAATCCAAAAGACTATACAAAAACCTTTAGAGTTTACAAAAACACAGGTACTTTGGAGATAAACCACATAAAAGAGCTTTTTGATGTAGGGGTTTTCACAAGCTATGCTGTAGAAGAAGGAAAAGCCGTAGCGGTATCCACCGGTACTGAAAACATGGATATATTTATGGTGCAGGATATGATAACATCTTTTATTGCATATGAGAATATGGATTACTATTTCAGGGTTTTTGAGATTTTAGCATTCAGAATAAAAAATCCTTCCGCTGTGGTAACCGCTGAGTAGGAGAGTATCATGGAAAACAAAACAGTTATAGATTTTATCAACTACAACATAAGCTTAGAGCACTCAGCCATAATACAGTATCTTTTCCACGCATACACCATGCACGATGAAGGTTTAGAAAACAAGCTTGAAGAGATAGCAAGAGAGGAGATGAAGCACCTTCGTATGTTTGCTCACAAGGTGGTGGAACTAGGTGGCACACCAGCTATAGAAAAAAGAGCAGAGGTTTTCTTAGAAGCACCCAGCATACAGGAACTTCTTCAGCTGGACATAGAGGCTGAGAGCATGGCCATAGAAGAGTATTCAAAACAGCTAAAAAACATAGAAGATAAAAGCACTGCACGAGTGTTTGAAAGGATTATAGAAGATGAAAAATCCCATCTTCACATATTTAAAGAGTTAAAACAAAAGATAGAAGAAGACAGCAAAGAACTTGGGAAGAACATAGTATTAGACCAGAACAAGGCGAAGATAGTGAGTATATTAAACGCTTATCTACAGAAAGAGTATCAGAAGATACTTGAAACCCTGTATCAGGCTTTTATAACAAGGCACAAAAATCTAAATTTAAGCGATGAGCTAGAGCAAAGGGCGATAGATAAGATGAAGCATTTTGGATGGATAGCCGAAGAGATATCAGAAAAAGGAGCAAAACCAGACTTTTCGCTGCCAAGCGCAAACCGTATTGAAAATGAAAAAGAGATTGTAGACTATCAGATAAAAGACCAGGAGGAATCTTCAAAAGAGGCTAAAAACATAGGGAACATAGTAGAAGACGAAGACTTAAAATGGATACTTGATAGAATCTCAAAAAGAGAGCTCCACTACAAAGACCTTGAAGCCTTTTTGGAAAACCCAAAAACAAAAGAAGAGGACATAAAAAAAGTAGTAAGCGCTCTAACTGT
>CAYFGH010000038.1:0-9981 GCA_964342735.1 uncultured Aquificaceae bacterium | reverse complement strand
ATAGTAAAACATCTAGGTGTAAAAGGTCCTTATCTCATAGGAAAAGAGTTGAGGTTTGGTATAGGGGGTACTACACTGTTTTCAAGCATCACCACAGCCGTTTCATGTGGGGCGGTGAACGCCATGCATGATTCTTTGACACCTATTGGGGGTCTTATACCGATGTTTTTGATGTCTTTAGGAGAGATTATATTTGGTGGGGTTGGTTCTGGGCTTTATGGCATGATTGCAATGGTGATAATAGCGGTGTTTGTAGCGGGACTTATGATAGGAAGAACACCAGAGTATCTAAACAAAAAAATAGAAGCTAAAGAGATGTGGTCATCGGTGATTATCATAATTACATCAGGTGTAATCTCTTTGCTACTTACCACTTTGGCTCTTTATACAAAATGGGGACTATCCTCTATATCAAACCCTGGACCACACGGGCTCAGCGAAATACTATACGCCTACATATCCACCGCCAACAACAACGGAAGTGCCTTTGCAGGTTTAAATGCCAATACCTGGTTTTACAATATCACCACAGGACTGGCTATGCTTATAGGCAGGTTTGTCCCGATAGTAGCGGTGTTTTATATGGCTTCTTCACTCTCCATGAAAAAACATATTCCACCAAGCCCCGGAACGCTTCCTACCCATACTATGGTCTTTGGTGTATGGGTTATATTCATAATCATAATAATAGGAGCACTAACTTTCTTCCCAGCTTTTTCTTTAGGACCTATACTTGAACAGATGCTCATGTTAAAAGGAGTTACGCTATGAAAAAGAAAGAACTGAGCTTGTTTGATAAAAATATAATCAAAGAGGCTTCCATAAACTCCATTAAGAAACTAAACCCTGTTGAGCTTTTAAGAAATCCCGTGATGCTATCCGTAGAAATAGGAAGCACCATCACAACTATAGATTTTATATATGATGTTATATCTAAGAGTCCATATGCGTGGTTTAGCGGCAACGTAAGCTTGTGGCTCTGGCTTACGGTGTTGTTTTCTAACTTTGCAGAATCTATCGCAGAATCTCGGGGTAAAGCGAGGGCAAAGTCTTTAAGAGAGGCAAAATCAAATCTATTTGCTAAAAAGCTAAAAAACAAAGACGACAGAACCTATGAGAAGGTACCGGCTTCATCTCTTCAAAAAGGAGATTATTTTTTATTAGAACAAGATGATATCATACCAATAGATGGTGAGCTGGTGGATGGGGTTTTACTCGTAAACGAATCCGCCGTAACCGGCGAATCGGCACCTGTGATAAGGGAGTCTGGCACCGACAAATCTTCTGTAACAGCGGGCACTAAAGTGGTTTCTGGAAGCGCCGTGGCAATAGCCAGTGTAAATCCAGGGGAAACTTTCATAGACAAGATGATATCCCTGGTAGAAGGAGCCAAAAGAAGAAAAACACCAAACGAAGTGGCTCTTGATATACTCATTATCTCCCTTACGGTTGTTTTCTTGGTGGTGGTTATAAACTTTAGAGCGCTCTCATATTATAGCGTGTATTCTACCCATAAAGGTTCTTTGGTGTCTTTGGTGGTGCTTGTAGCTCTGTTTGTATGTTTGGCACCCACCACTATAGCAGCGCTCCTTCCTGCCATTGGTATAGCCGGTATGGATAGGCTTTTTAAGAAGAATATAATAGCCTTATCAGGAAGAGCTATAGAGGCTGCTGGGGATGCAAACGTGCTTTTTCTTGATAAAACTGGCACTATAACTTATGGTGATAGACAAGCTTACAAGCTTATTCCGGTAGAGGGTGTCTCAGAAGAAGAACTTGCAAGAGTGGCTCATATAGCTTCCATTGGAGATAGTACCGCTGAAGGTAAAAGTATATACGCTTTTACGAAAGAAAAATACAATATAAAAGAGGATATAAAAGATTATAAACTGATAGAATTTGACGCTTCTACAAGAATAAGCGGAACAGATGTAGGAAATGATCAATATAGAAAAGGCTCCAGCGACGCTATAGAAAAGTATGTTAAGAGTCTAGGGGGTACAATACCTAAAGATTTGGAAAAAATAGTTCAAGAGGTGGCAAAAGAGGGTGGTACTCCGCTGGTGGTGGCTAAAAACGATAAAATATATGGCGTTGTTTATCTAAAAGATATCATAAAACCCGGTATAAAGGAAAAGTTTAGAGAGTTAAGAAAAGCGGGTATAAAAACTGTTATGATAACAGGGGATAACCCTCTTACGGCAGCCACCATTGCAGCAGAGGCTGGAGTGGATGATTTCTTGGCTCAGGCAAAACCAGAGGATAAATTAAGGCTTATAAAAAAGTATCAGGAAGAGGGCTATATGGTGGCTATGACCGGAGATGGCACCAACGACGCCCCTGCTCTGGCCCAGGCGGATGTGGCTGTGGCTATGAACTCCGGTACTCAGGCGGCAAAAGATGCAGCAAACATTATAGACCTTGACAACGACCCGTCCAAGTTGATAGAGGTAGTGGAAGTAGGGAAAGAAATTCTCATCACAAGAGGAGCAATAACTACGTTCAGCATAGCCAACGACATATCAAAGTACTTCGTCATAATACCAGCGGCTGTCAGCAAAAGTTATCCTGAACTAAATATATTAAACATACTGCACCTTGCAAATCCATACATAGCTATTCTTTCGGCGGTTATATTTAACGCTGTTGTAATACCCATGTTGATACCGCTGGCTTTGAAAGGTGTAAAGTATAGACCGGTGGATGCCCAGACCCTTTTAGTGAGGAATCTCAGCATATATGGTATAGGCGGTATACTGTTCCCATTTTTTGGGATTTTAGTAATATACTGGATCTGTGAATTAATATGGAGAGTGCTATGAGTGCTAAAAGCCTGAAAAACGTGGTGGTGTTGTTTGTTATATTTTTCATACTGCTTGGATTTTTATATCCTCTGGCAGTCACTGGTTTAGCTAACATCCTTTTCCCCTTCCAGGCATCCGGGAGTCTTTACAAGATGGATGGCAAAATAGTAGCTTCTAAGCTCATCTGTCAGCCAGTATCTGACCCTGCTCTTTTCTGGCCAAGACCATCTTCCACATCCTCTTATCCGTGTAATCCTTTAAGCTCTGGTGGTTCAAACATAGGCCCCACCAATAAAGAACTGGTCAAGAACATAGACTCAAGGATAAAGGTTTTGAGCTCCTACGGATTAAAAGCTCCGTTTCCTTCTGATATGGTAATGGGTTCTGGAAGCGGTTTGGAGCCTTATATCTCAATAGAAAATGCTCTAATGCAGGCAAAAAGGGTTTCACAGTATTCAAATATCCCTTATGAAAAGCTTGTAAAACTGATATACAAAAATGTAGAAGGTAGAACCTTTGGTATCTTTGGTGAAAAAAGGGTCAACGTCGTTAAGCTAAATATGGAGCTTTTAAAATGGAAGAAGAAAGACCGATTCCAGAAAGTTTACTAGAGATAGCACAGGAGAAACAAAAAAGAGGCAGGCTTACCATATACCTCGGTGCAATGCCAGGGGTTGGTAAAACCTATGCCATGCTAAGCGATGCCAGGATAAAAAAACAGGAGGGAATAGATGTAAAGATAGGATATGTAGAAACGCATGGCAGGAAGGAAACAGAAAAACTGTTAGAAGGTCTTGATATCATACCACCTCTAGAAGTAGATTATAACGGTATAAAGCTAAAGGAGCTAAATTTAGATGAGGTTTTAAGAATAAAACCAAAGATATGTATCATAGACGAGCTTCCTCACTCAAACCCCCCAAATTTTAGAAATAAAAAAAGGTATCAGGATATAGAAGAGGTTTTGAATGCAGGTATAGATGTCTGGACAGCGATGAACGTTCAGCACATGGAAAGCGTTAGCGATATAGTATATCAAATCACCGGCGTTAAGGTAAGAGAAACAGTACCCGATGAGTTTGTAAAAAATGCAGATGAAATAAAGGTTATAGACCTACCCCCAGAGGAGCTAATACAAAGGCTAAAAGAGGGTAAAGTATATGTTCCCGATTTAGCACAAGAGGCTATAAAAAAGTACTTTAGACCAGGAAATATAATGGCCCTTAGAGAACTCACCATGAGAATAGCAGCAGATAAACTAAACAAAAAACTAAATACATACATGAAAGAGCACGCCATAGCGGGTCCTTGGGCCATTAAAGAGAGGATAGTGGTAGGTATATACGCAAGCCCATTCGCAGAACACATAGTAAGGGCCGCCTATAGAGTGGCTACAGAGATAGATGCCGACTGGATAGCAATTTACGTAGAAACAGAAAGACATGCTTATCTTACAGATAAAGAAAAAGAATGGCTCCAAAAGGCGTTGGAACTTGCCAGGAGTTTAGGAGCGGAGATAGCCTGGATAAAAGACGATGATGTGCCAAGCGCTATTATAAGATACATTAAAAGCCACAACATAAACAAGATAATAATAGGAAAACCTAAAAAATTTCCCATTCTTAGAGGTTCCATATTTAGAAAGATAGCGCAAAATACAAAGTACGTTGATATATACATACTGGACCCTCCTATAGCCGAAGCTGAACTTTTTATACCATCAAAAAAGCCTATAAAACTTCCACGAATACATCTTCCAAAAATTTACAACCTGTTTATAAGCTTATTTTTGGTATTTGCTGCAACGTTTATAGGAATTGAGTTTAGAAATGCATTAAACCAGCTAAACCTCGTATTCTTATTCTTGCTAGCACTCAGCATAGCTGCCACAATACTGGATACTTACTCTACAATTTTTGCCACTATAGTAAGTATTTTAATCTTTGATTACTTTTTTGTACCACCTTATTATAGCTTTGCAATATCTGATATAAACTATTTCTTATCCTATACCGTGTTTGCGGTAATGATTGTTTTCATAAATCTTCTTTCTGTAAGGCTTAAAAGAAACTTAAAACAGCTTCAAAAAAGCGAAGAGAAAAATACAGTTCTCCTTGAGCTTAGCAGGAAGCTACTTCGTACAAGCTCAAAAGAAGAATGCATATCTATAACGATAAGATATGTAAAAATTTTTGTGGAAGATGTAGCAATATTCTTAAAAAACAAAGAGGACGTGAATCTTGAAGCGATAACCAAAAATATAAATATAGACGATAAGGTGAAGACCATAGTCCAGTGGTGTATTAAAAACAAAAAAATGGCAGGGTTTAATACCCAAACTTTTTCAGAGGAACCTTACTTTTATATGCCACTTATATACAAAGATGATATATATGGTGTTATGGTTTTTGATATGACTAAAAGCAAAGAAACAAACACATATGAGTTATTATCTATGTTAGAGGCTATAGCGGACCTGTTTACTGCCAGCATAGTAAAATATGTATAGTTATTGATTTAAAGCTGATATCGTGGTTGGTACATTTGTAGCTGTGCAGTTAAGATAGCTATAATCACCACCACCACTTGATACAGTACACAAAAGCCCTAAAGAGTTGAACTGATTAGCCACGGCTCTTACATATTCATTTGGTATATTGCCTGTGATAACAGTAAAAGAATTACCACCAGCCATATAAGACCAGCTCGTAGCCCAGGGACCTATAAAATGAAGCAAGGCACAGCAGTTAGCCGGGGTTGAGGGTGGATGGGAGTTCCAGTCGCAAGTCCCCTGAGCACCGTTAAGGCTTGACCAGGAGCTTCCATCTGTACAGGTTATCTGTGGATAAGCTCCAAGCACATCGTAATAATCTCTGAGACCCATTACAAAAGTTCTTCCCTTATAAGAATACTCCTGTTCATGTGTAGTGGCGTTTATAGTCCTATAGCCTATAAACACAGCTCCCAGAAATATGCTGACTATAGTCAGTACCAATAGAAGCTCTATGATAGAAAACCCGGATTTATTGAGCGAAGCCCTATCCATACCATAATAATATCATAAAGCCTGAAAAAAAATGTATTGTATGCGATAATATAACTATATGAAATTTAGGAAATACTATATTGCTTTAATATGTTTAACAATGTTTTGTTCTATTTCTTATTCTCTTGATATAAACGCTCTTGATAGTGTAAGTAGAGATATTTTTAAGAAGGGCTTTTTTATGGGGTGGCAGATGAGAAAAAGAGAAGAAATATGTGGATCATACATAATTCCTTCTGGGTGGTGGGTTTATATGGATTCATCTGAACTAAGCTCCTATAAGATAGGTTATTACAAGTTCATAGCTATGA
Source organism: uncultured Aquificaceae bacterium (assembly GCA_964342735.1). GTDB lineage: Bacteria > Aquificota > Aquificia > Aquificales > Aquificaceae > Hydrogenobaculum. The sequence continues at coordinate 3,820 of CAYFGH010000038.1, read as the reverse complement.
GAAACGGATTAACACCTCTTGATGGCATAGGAGATGTAGTATTTGGAGTGTTTGATAACCGCTCAGATGCCAATCACGTAAAAGAACTACTGCAAAAGCAAGGTGTAGAGGGTGTGATATGGGTAGAGTACAAAACCGCAGAAGCCGTTATAAACCCCTGCGTAGATTTTAGTCTAAATTACGGCAAAACACATCTTGACAAAACACTATACTATATGGAGATGGCTCTAGAAGAGGCCAAGAAGATAGTGAACCCTTCTGTAAATAAAAAAGCGTTGATACACGATATAAGTACTGTAATATTTGGTCTTCAAAAAGTTGGCGCCAAGACACCAGCGCAAAGTGTTTACGAAAAAGAAAATTTAAACACTATAAAAGTTCCGCCTAATTACGAGAATCTTATAGAGAGGTCTAAACTATGGGCAAAGTAAAGCCTGGCTTTATGGTTTTGTTGGCTTTTGGTATGGTAAGGGTTGCAATTGCTCAGGAAGAGTATACACCTAAGATATCTTTTAAAGATATAGTAGAATCTCAAGTGGGTGTGGTAAAAAAGGTAATGGAACTCAATAAAAAAGTAAAAGATTTGCAAAACGCCCTGACTAAACTACAGGAACAGCAAGAAAAAACGTATGCCAGACTTGTCAGCCTAGAACAGGAGTTAAAACAAAAACCAAAGCCCAGTAATTCTAACACTGGAAAAAGCTCTATTTCAGTGCCACAATCTTATCAAAATCTCATAGATCAAGCAAAATCATGGGCAAAATAATACTGTATCTGACACTTTCTATAACGATTTTCTCCTATATTGCTAATGCCGAAAACGAGTACAAGCCAAAAATTACCTTTAAGGATATAGTAGAATCCCAGATAGGTGTAATAAAGAAGGTGATGGATTTAAATAAACAAACCAAAGAACTCAGCGATAATCTAGAAAAAGAGAAAAAGAAAGTAAAAGATTTAGAACAGAATGTTTCAAAATTGCAAGAGCAACAACAAGTGTTTTCTGAAAAGCTTAGCAAACTGGAAAAAGAAGTAAGGGATATGAAGTTAAATGAGTCAATAAAAGGTCTTATATTAGAAAGCAAAAGCAGTAAAAAGATCGTTGGTTTTGGTAAGCCAATCAGGAATCAAAAAGAGATTATTGAAAACGGTCCAGAAAACGTATTCTTTTGCGTAAATTCTGTATCTTATATACACAAATATCCATCTATGAAATCTGTAGTCATAGGAGCCTCTTACAAGGGTGATACGTTACAGTGTCTCACACCCTGTGGTCTTGAAGGGCATAAGTTTTACTGGCTTCATATAATAAATCTCAGAACCGGATATAAGGGATACAGTATACTGGGTGGCTCCATAAAAGAAGGGAAGTGTAAATGAAGAGGTTTTTGGCTTTTATTGTAGCTATATTATCGTTCTTGGGCTTTGCTTATCCTCAGCATCTCATAGGAAATTATCAAGCTACTCCTAAAAGCAGTAAAAACACAACGCTTCCTGGATTTTTGATAAACAGTCAAAACGCTTTTTTGCTAAAACCAGTTACTTTGAACGTAAAAGATGTACCGATACCGCAGGTGCTTTCTTATCTTTCTGGCATAACTCAGGTGCCCATAGAGTTAAAAGATAACGTAACAGACAGGGTAAGCTTTTACGGACAAGGCACTTTAAAGAGCATACTGGATACGTTCTGTGCATACAACAACCTGTACTATAAAGTAAAAAACGGCAAGATTATAGTAAGAAGGTATATAAGTGCAGTGTTTCAAATAAATGTACCCATGACCACAACAAAAGCTTACAACTACAATATGACATTTGGCCAGAGCGTACTAAACAGCACATCAGGTGGTGGTATGTTTGGGGGTAATACCACAAATCCCATTCAAAGCACAGGCACAAATACATCCAGTTCTACATTTAACTTTAACGAGAATCTGGCTCAAAATATAATAAACCTCATAACACCGCTTTTACAGGATAAGCGTTCAAAGATATCCTATGACCCAAACACAGGTCTTCTTACATTTTTTGGTTCTATAAACGATTATAAAACCGTGAAATCTATAGTAAACAAATTAAACAAAGAGCTCTCAGAACCCATCAAGATAAGGATAGACATAGTGGCTATAAACCTTCTAAACGAATATTCTACAGGTATAAATATTCAGGCTCTGTTTCAACGCTTGAAAAATTTAAACCTGTCTTTAAGTGCTCCCATGATAACTGAAAACGCCTCAAACTCGCTTTTCTCTGCAAGTATAAGTGGAACCAATTATAACGCTCTTTTAAACGCTTTAGAACAATATGGCAAGACACGAAGCATTGACAGTGAAACCTATACAGTATTACCAAACCAACCCATTGTCTATGCTCCCACCAGCACGCAATCTTACATAAGCTCATACAATATCTACATACCACCCACCGTAGCTGGCGTAGTATCAACCCCAGCCTACATACCAATAGTTTCTTACCTCAACACAGGCACCAGTATAACCATATTACCAAGACTCACAAACAACAAAAGGCTCATGGTGGACGTATATTATTCTCAAAACACGCCTAAAAATATAACTACACAGCAAATAAACGTAAGCCAGGGAACAGCGTTACCCATCCAGTTTCCAGAGATATCATCCCAGAATTCCGTTTTAACATCTGTTTTAAAACCAGGTCAAACGATAGCACTTATAAGCTCTGTATATGATTTAAAAAAGAATCAAGAAGCCGGTATTCCATTTTTAGTAAGAATACCCATTATCAAATATCTATTTGGCAACACAGATAAGTATTCAAACAAGATACAGTTTATAATAACCATAACCTATGAGGGGTTAGGTGAAAAATGAGTACAGAACAACCACCAACACCACAAGAAAAGTTTTACAAAAAGTATATAGAAAAGCTAAATATTTTTTTTAAAAGCCTTAAAACAAAAATCTTAAATCAAAAATCAGTAGAGAATCAGCAAGATCAGATCTTATCGGATAACACCATCAAAGAATAGACAAAAATAAGCACCAGTACAAAAATATTGTTATCTATAACAATAGGGTTTGTTTTTGGGGCTTTTATGAGTAGTATGATACTTTATTTTAAAATAAAAAAAATCGAAGAAGACTTCCAGAGGACTAAAACAAGGCTTCAAATATTATCCGCAAGACTGCAATCTTATCAAAACGCTCAAAAAAATCAAGCCCAAAATCAAAATCAAGATTTTCAGGCCAAAGTCTTAAGTACCATAAACAATTTACCGGCTTCAAACGCCTTTGCCAGTTTTTATGTAAACAAGCTAAGCGAAGAGAAGACAAAACTAGAGAAAGAAAAACAAAACACGGTTGCTCAAAAACCTATCCAGAGCGCTCCCACTTTACCACCTCTTAAAACACTGATAGCCAAATCTAAAGAGACTCAAAACGTAGCTTCTTCATCGGCTTCTATGCCACCTCCAGTACCAGAGGTTTCTATGATAATATGTTCTAACGGCTGTTACGCCGTCTCTTCGAGTGGGCAGGTTTATGCAAACGGTTTTATAGAGGGAGATTACAAGCTTGTAGTGACTCAAAATCAAGTTTACTGGGAAAAAGTTAACCAGTCTCAAAAATAGAGCTATGGCAAATGTAACTATTTCAAGAAAACCTGAAAAAAACAAGGCTTGCATACAAAGACAAATTGGAAACAGGATAAGATACTACTGTGTAGATAAAAAAGAGTTAAAGGACTATCTATATGACATTATATATATGCAAGAAAACAACATGAATCTTGCGGTAAGGATAGTCCCAGAAAAGAAACGATACTACGAATACGTTATAGCAGG
>CAYFGH010000037.1:0-10518 GCA_964342735.1 uncultured Aquificaceae bacterium | reverse complement strand
GTAGAACCCCCTCCACATGAGGATAAGATAACCAAAAAACTTATAAAAACAGGTATCAGGCTTTTAACCATACAATTATTTTAACAAAGTCACATAACATATCGTGGTTTTTTGTTATAATCTTCTTAATATGAAAAGAGGAATATTATTTTTGTTTTTCATAAACATACTTTCCATAGGACTTTATTCCTGTGCTGGAGCGGTAAAATCTTACAGTGCATCAAAAGATAACATATGGAACAAAAACAGCGTTTACGCGGTGCTTCCGTTTGTAAACTATACAGAAACCCCTCAGGCGGGAAAAAGAGTAGCTTCCATACTATACGCCATAATGATTGACAAAGGCTATAAGGTAAAAAACAACATCATAGATTTAAGGTCAAAAAGCTTGAAAAGTTTAGAAAAAGAGGCTTTTAAAAACGGTGCCGATTACGTTGTTACCGGTACCGTTAACGAGTACAGATACAAAACCGGTATAGATGGAGAGCCAGCGGTAAGCGTCAGCATAATGGTTATAAACAAGGACAATACAGTTCTCTGGAGTGCCACCGGAGCCAGAACTGGCTTTATAAACAGCTCACTGGGTAAAATCACCACAGAACTCCTAAAAAATCTAATACCTTAGACGATAATACTAATAATGTCTGTTCTACAGAGGTTTCTAAAAAAAGTAAAACCAGAGTATACTAAGGAAATAGATACATCATCTAAAAAAACAGAAGCCTCGCTTTTGATAGTATTTTTTGAAATAGCATTGTTTCTGGCAATATATATACTCATAGGTGTGTTGTTTAATAAAAATGACATATTCTTTCTAAAATCCAGAATAAGTCCGGTACTGCTCATATCTTTATTTCTTGGGCTTTACTACGGGGCGTTTGCAGGTATAACCCTGATAGGTTTCATATTTTTGCTGAACCTTCTTTTATATAAAGAGCTGGATTACAAATTTCTGCTCTGGAATACAGCTATTGTTCTGATAGCAAACGAGTTCAGATATCACTGGCAAAAAAAGATAAACTTAGCTTACATAGAACTGTACAATACAAGAGAATACTTAGAGAGACTGAGAGAAAATTTCTTTTTATTGAACCTCTCCCACAAAGAACTTGAAAACTACTACGTGAGAAGAAGCTATAGCCTGAGAGATATGATGAGTACTATAAGACAAAAAGCCTATGAAACCAAAGACGTTTCAATACTTTTTGGCTTTCTCTTAGATATACTGTATAATCATTTTAGCCTGAAAGAAGGATGCATATTGAAAGTTGATGGTAAGGATATTCTTACGCTTGCCAGCAATACAAACTGTGATAATATAGAAAAAGACCCTCTGGTGCAAAAAGCAATTGAAGAAAAAAATAGTTTCTATATACCAATCACCAGACTTTCAGAAAACATAAACACAGAAATGCTAGCGACGGTATCTTACTCTTCACAATCTTTTCTGTATCTTGTTTGCATAAAGGATATGCATTTTACATATTTACAAGAAGAGGTGATGGACTATATAAGGATACTTCTGGGGTATATAGTAGAAAACGCAGAGTTTATAGAAACCGCATCACAATCTAATATAAAAATAATATGTTCCATAGACTTCACAAAAGAGTTATTTTACAGCAAAAGATTATACGAAGATTATAACATTGAATCTTATATCGTTGTATTTGGATCATCACAGGATGTATCATTAGAAATCCAGAGCAAAATAAGAGGTTCCGACGTATTTTGTTATGAAAAAAAAGACGGTGGATACGTTTTCTACGTGCTTCTTTATTTTAGCATCAAAACTGGTGTAGACAAATTCCTGGAAAGACTCTCGCCTGAAAAACTTAAACTGGAAATAAAAGAAATAATTCCAGTATACGAATATAGTAAGTTATGTTCTTAAACAATGCAATTTACACGCTTCTGGTATATATTTTATGTAGCATAATATTTACTGCAATATTTTTTATCTTCACCCCAAAAAGATTCTACAAAAAACCAGAGCACTTTGTAATGCTGGTTATATTAAATTTAGCGCTGGGACCCTTTCCCTCTATATTATCACTGATTTTAACAGCAGCTTTAAGGCTTCAAAATCTTGCTATAGAGGTCGAAAGAGTTAAAGCAAAAGCTAAAGACTGGGAAATAGAAAGAAGACCAATCGGAGAAAGAGCTTTATCAGGAGATAAAGTACCTACAACGGCTCTTTATTCAATATTAAACAGCAAAGACGTGAAATTTGTAAAAAGTGTAAGGTATATACTCTCATCTAAAAATGATGAGAACAGACTTTTGGCTTTTGGATACTTGCAAACCACCGAAAAGGAATATTTTAGCACTCTATCAAAACTTGAAGAACTCTACAGTGAAAGCAAAGATTTAAAAATCCTGAAGAAGATTGCCATGACTTTATGGGAAATGATACTATTTGATATCATAGAAGAAGATTTAAGATCTGTGTACGAAGAAAAATTAAAGGACATACTGCTAAAACTGGCAGAGAGTTTAGAAGATGAAACGGTATTTTTTATACTGGGCAGACTTTATTTACGCGAAAAAAACTATGCCAAAGCCTCTGATTATCTCATAAAAGCTTACAAGCTTTCCAACAACAGATCAAAGATCATGCCTTATCTTCTGGAATCTCTGTTCTATCAGAAAAGATACGAAGATATAAAGACATATTGCAAAGATTATAAAAAAGATAAAGCATTTTCTATAAATTTAATATCTAACAACATTATAAATTTCTGGTGTAAAGGACCATGATAGATATTCTTATGATAGCGGAAGGTACTTATCCATATATAAGAGGCGGGGTTTCCACCTGGATACATCAGCTTCTTACAAATATGAAAGAGTTTAAGTTTGGAATACTGTTTCTGGGTTCAAGAAAAGAAGATTACACTGAGATAAAATACAAGCTTCCAGAAAATCTCTCATATCTCAAAGAGATCTTTTTGTTTGATAATCCGCATTTTAACATGTTTGAAAGCTCCAAGTGCAAAGGGGATCCCAGATCGTTTTTACCGCTTTTTGAAGAAAATATAGAAAATTATGACAGGTTTTTAGATCCTGATTTTTACAAAAAAGAGTTCTCATACAGCTGTTTTTTAAACAGCAAGAGCATGTACTACTTTATAGAAGAGCTTTATGAAAAGCGAGGCAGCAACCTCCACTTTCTGGATTTTTTCTGGACTATTAGAAATATTTTAAATCCACTATGGTCCATATTCAACAGCATTGACGACGTGCTAAAGCAAGACATATCTTTGATACACGTTCCTTCTACCGGTTATGCTGGATTTATAGGCGCTTCTTTAAAACAAAGACTAAATATCCCCCTCATTTTAACAGAACACGGCATATATACCAAAGAAAGAAAGATAGATATAATCCAGGCCAAATGGATAAAAGAATCAATAGTATTTCACAACTATTACAATTTAGACCCATTAAAAAAGTTGTGGATAGATTTCTTTGTAAACTTAGGCAAGATAACCTATGATAAAGCAGATAAGATAACCTCTCTTTATGATGGCGCAAGACAGGTGCAGATATCTTTGGGGGCCAAACCGGAAAAAACGATAGTGATACCAAACGGCATAGACGTAAAAGGATTGGCCCCTCTGAGAAAAAACAATATAATAAAAAGAATAGCCTTTCTGGGAAGGGTTGTAAGAATTAAAGATGTGAAAACCCTTATCAAGGCTTTTAAGATCCTCACCTTAAAAGCCGAAGACGTTGAATGCTGGATAGTAGGGCCAGAGGATGAAGAACCAGATTATGCCAGAGAGTGTAGAGACCTTGTTAAGACCCTCGGCATAGAGGATAAGATGATATTCAAAGGTTTTATGAACATAAAAGATTTGTTTCCACAGGTGGGACTTGTTACTTTGACGTCAATTAGCGAAGGTATGCCGATGGTTATATTAGAAAGTTTTGCCGCCGGTATCCCCTGCGTTGCTACAGATGTTGGCTCCTGTAAACAACTCATAGAGGGTGGTTTAAACGAAGAGGATAAAGCCATAGGCCCCGCTGGGTTCGTAGTAAACGTAGGAGATGCCAAAGCCCTCGCGGAAAGTTATTATAAAACACTATACGATGAAGAGCTCTATAAAACATTCCAGAAAAACGCTATAGAACGAGTAGAGAGATTCTATACCATAGAAAAGATGATAGAAAACTATAAAAATCTATACGAAGAGTTGTGGAGAGCTTATGGCAGGAATAGGCTTTCAGCTTAAGAACTTAATAGACAACAAAAACATATCTTCCAAACTTCTGGCATTTGGATACTCTGCTATGCTTAGCTCTGGAAGCTGGCTCATAAGCATAATATTCATATTCATATTCTCCAAAATAGCCATAACTATAGGCGGAAATAAAAAAAGTGTATATGCCTTTAACGTTTACATTACCCATGTAATAGCCTTGAGTTTAATAGTTTCAGGATTGCTTCAGTTTGAATATACCAGATTTGCTTCTGACAGGATATTTGAGAAAAAGTACAACCTCATACTTCCAAATTTCGTTGGAGCCATGTTTATAACGGCTGTTCTGGGCTTTATAACTGGAGGTGTTTTAGGAATATACTTTTTCTGGAGCTACAACAAGTTTATGATAGTGCTTTTTGCTCTAAATGTAAGCACCACATCAAGCGTTTTCTTAAGCTCTTCTTTGCTAACTGGGTTAAAAAGCTTTAGATACATACTATTTTCTTTTGCTTTCAGCTATTTTCTGGTGGGGCTTTTCATACTATACTTCAACGAAAATATTCTGATGCTGGTATATGGCTTTTATCTATCCCAGAGTATACTTCTTATAACACTTTCTTTCAGGGTATTTAAAGATTACCATTCCGATATCCTGATAAGGTTTGATTTCTTAAAAAAGCCCAACAAAAGGATACTGATACTTACGGGATTTTTATACAACTTAGCAATATGGATAGACAAATATCTGTTCTGGTTCTCAGAAACCACATCCCACAAAGCCATTGGAAATATGGGCTCATCTTATTTTTACGATATTCCAATAACGCTGGCATACATATCGCTTTTACCTGGTATATCAGCTCTCTTTTTATATACTGAAGCGGAGTTTTTTGAATACTACGATATGTATTATTCTGCCGTAAGGGAATTTGGCACGCTGAAAGATCTATACTACTTTGCAAATCTCTTGGTGAGTTCTATAAGAGAGCTCGTTTTTTCCGTTATGCGTATTCAAATAATATTTGATATCATTTTAATAATTTCCCAGGATAACGTTTTCATAAAACTTCTAAAGATACCGAAAATATACCTTTTAGAAATAGACATCATGATAATAGCTGCTACGGTACAGCTTCTTCTCATAACACTTTTTAGTATATGTTCATACTTTGACCTTATGAAAGACCTTCTTAGGATAAGCGTAGTTTTTCTACTTACCAACTTCATCTTCACCTACATTTCTATAAAGATGGGACCTTATTATTATGGATACGGATTGCTGTTTTCAGCTACAATATCATCGTTGTACGCTATTTATCGTTTGAGGAGGTTTTTAGATGAGATTCATTATTATACTTTTGTGCATAGCGGCAGGCTTTAGTATAAGCTTTGCAAAAGAAAAGCTCAACTGCGTAATGGTCTATTATGGCAACAAAGAAATACCAATGGATATACTCCGTGCTTACGACATGGTTATCACAAGCGAAAATGCAAAGTTTGTAAAAGAGATAAGGATGCTGTTTTATGAAAAGCACCTTCCTAAATTCATCGGATATCTGAGCATAGGAGAACTGGACAGCGGAAACCCTTTCTACAGTGAGCTAAAACAGTTTGCAATAGGCAAAAACAAGATGTGGGGCTCTAAGATATTGAATGTAACAAACAAACAGTATCAGGATTTTATAATAAACAAAGAAGCCAGATACATCGTAGATCAGGGCTTTGACGGTTTCTTTTTAGACACTCTTAACTCTTATAAGCTGGTAGTGCCCCAGAAAGACTGGAAACCTTATCAAGATGCCATAATAAATATAGTAAAAGCCCTGAAACAAAAGTATCCAGATAAGATGATAATAGTAAATAGGGGCTTTAGCGTATTCAACGAGATAAAACCTTATATAAACGGCGTTCTGGTAGAGAGCCTGTTCAAAGGCATAGACAATCACAAAAATTATATAGATGTTCCCTCAACTACCACTGAGAAACTTCTAAAAATACTCACCCATATAAAAGATTCCGGTATACCGGTAATAGTTCTTGATTATGCAAAAGATCAAAAAGAGGCTAAGAAGGATATAAAAAAGATAGCCTCTTACGGATTTATCCCTTATGTTTCAGATTATAATTTGGATAAAGTCGGATATTCTATGTGTAGTCCAGTAAGAAGGAATATCGTCCTTTTATACACCAAGGGACAGAACAACATAAGGCAAAACTCTTTTATAAGCACAACAATCTGGCCTATACTTGAATACCTTGGATACGTTCCTTTTGTTTACGAAGCAAACAGAGAAAGGCTACCATCTTTAACAAACACCGGCTTTAGAGCCATAATAAATCATTATCTGAAAGTAAAACATACTAACTATCTTGAAGATTATCTATCAAAGGCTTTAGAAAAGCATGTAAAACTGTTCTTTATAAGCAAAATTCCAGTAGATAAGGAGTCTTTTCTGGATGAACTTGGAATTGAAAAAGAAAAAAACAGAGCTTCAAGACTTTCTAACTTTGATGTCTTATACAAAGCACCGGGAGATGGCTATGAGGCACCGCTGGTATTAGAATACTCTCATCATCTTTACAGAGCAAAGGGTGATATACTGGTAAAAGCCAGAAACGAAGACGGTAAAACATTTACCCCTTTTGTACTGACTAAATGGGGCGGATTTGCTCTTAATGGAAGCCTTGTAAACTTTAACGGCTTGTTTGTCTATGATCCTTTTAAAATCTTTAAAAAGATACTAAAACCTGATTTTCCTGCAATGGATTATACCACCGAAAACGGCGCCAGGATACTGATAGCTTTTGTAGACGGTGATGATTTCCCGGGAAGATCAGAGGTAGATACTCAAAAAACCACAGGACAGATACTATACGACAGGATACTCACCGATAAAAAATACGGCATACCCATCTCTATATCTTTAATAGCAGGAGATATATCCTCTCATGGCAGATATCCAGATAGATCAGAAGAGCTAAAAGCCATAGCAAAAAAGATATTCAGGCTTCCAAATGTAGAACCAGCAAGCCATACATTCTCCCACCCCTATCACTGGAGAAAGGTTTTAAAAACTCCAAACGCTCCAAAAATGAGAATTATGATACCGGGATATACCTACAACCAGACTTATGAGATAACAGGCTCTGTAAAGATACTGAACAAGCTTACACCACCCGGCAAACCAGTAAATCTGTTGCAGTGGAGTGGAAACGCTGATCCAGACAAAAAAGCACTCCTTACCACATACAAAGCAAAAATATACAACATAAACGGTGGCAACACCGTGATAGACAACAAAAGAAATTTTCTAAAATATATAAATGGCTCCGGTGTTAACTTCGGTGAGTATTTTTATCAGGTTTATGCTCCCATCCAGAATGATTTTATATATACACATGGCATGAGAGTGCCATGGGGGTTTTTAAAGGTTATACAGGCTTTTAAGCTAACAGATAAACCAAGAAGGTTAAAGCCCTTGACCATATACTATCACTTTTACGCTGCTAATACCGTAGCCTCTTTAAACGCCCTAAAAAAAGTATACGATTATGCTCTGGCTCAAAAACCGATACCCATATTTCCCTATCAATACGACAAGATTGTATTAGACGCCAGAGAAACTGCCATCATCAGAATAAAACATGGATTTATCATAAAAAACAACGGCTATGCCAGAACTATAAGAGTGCCTCTTTCCTGGGGATATCCGGATTTAGAAAAGTCTGAAGGCGTGGTAGGATACTCCACTATAAACTCCAGCAGATACATATATTTAGATGGGTCCGGAGACTATAAGGTGATATTTACAGATAAGCCCCAGAATGTTTATCTTGTTTACGCCAACGGCATTGTGGAAAACTTCAAAAGAAACAACGACATCATGTCTATAACTTTTAAAAGCTATATACCGCTTATAGCAAAGATAAAAGCACATTACTGTGAATCACCCGATGCAAAGGTATACCATGAGAACGATACATGGATAATAAAAGGTTCAAAGGATTTTACAGGCTATGAGACATCAAAAGTTGTCTGTAAATAAAGCTTTTAAATACAAGGAAGTTATAGGATTTATAGCATTTATACTGTTATTGGCCTATCTGTTGTTTCCAAAATTTTATATACTAAAAGCCCTTGAGCACTTCAACATTAGAGATAACTACATAGAGAGATTATATCTGGAAAATATCGTGAAGCATCACGGAATAAGCGATGAGGAGCTAGAAAAGATATTAACCTACTACATAAAATCCTACAAGTACAAAAAAGCTAAAGAACTGCTGGAAGCGGTAAAAAAGGGCAATTACAAGCTAAAAACGTTACCACTTATAGAGTATTACGTTTTGAAAGAAGAATACTTTTCCACCATAAGTTTTCCAAAGAGAATGAAAATAAGAAGCAAAATGGAAAAATATTTAATAGATTATCTTAACAAAGACCCCGGCGAAAAAACAGCTATTATAGTCTATAAAGAAAGCCAGGAGATGAATCTACCAAAAGCAGAAGCTTTGGCCCTTTACAGACTATCAGATTACACACCCAGCACAAGCATAATAAAAAAAGCCATAGATATGGCCATGTATTTTAAAGATAAAAACGAGCTTAACCTGCTGATAAAAAAGATCATGAACTTAAAACACCAGTCAAAAGATGATATGATTTTAATTTACAACGTATGTGCATATTTAAACGATATAGACTGTGAAAACAGATATTTTAAAAAGTTAAAAAACGATAAAACCTTTGCAGAAAGCCATTATAATGAAATTATTATGTACTACGTAAAAACAAAAGATTTAAAGGGTATAAAAGATACTATAAACCTACTCCCAGTAGACCTTAAGAAAAAAGCTATAGAGCAAAGCATCACGTATGCGCTGTGGAACAAAGACTACAATCTCGCTAAAAGCCTGATACTAACATACATTACATTTTCCAAAGACCCTGATTTCATAAACTTTATGATAAAAAACTCTCTTGCCACCGCAGATACAAACTTTATAAAAGAAGTGGGAAACAAGATATTAAAACTATATGAGAAATAAAACTATTCTCCTTTTAACCCTTCTAATTATAACAGTGGGCTTTTCTTTTTCTAAAGAATACATCCTGAAGATAAAAATCACATTCAACCCTGAAAAAAACAGCAAAAAAAAAGAACATCTCAACATCTTACATATAAAACTTAAAGAACAAAAAGAACATAGACCCAAAAAGAAAATAAAAAAACCATCAGCAAAACCTAACAAACTATCAGAACATCAGAAACAAGAAAACCCAGAAAATACTAAAAAGATTACAACACACTCACAAACCAAAAGCGTATCAAAAATACCTCAAAAAAGTAAAGCAACCACCCCAAACACCTCAGAAACATTATCAAATATAAAATTACCAGAGGACAAAAATCTAATTAAAAATCTTGTAAATCTGTTTCTTGCGGTAGGAGATCTTGAGAAAGCAAAAGCTATACTAGAAAAGGCAGTGCATTTATATAAAGACGACCCTGAGTTTTTAGATAAATACGCCAAAGTCCTTCTCTGGACAAACGATCCCTATGATGCCATAAGCGAGTATTACAAGCTTTTCCTTATAACTCACAAAGAAAATTACGCCGTTAAAGCCTTCAAAATGGCCTTAGCCTTCCATAGATTTGACATAGCTATAAAACTCTTACCATACGTAAAAAACAAATTACCACCGAATGACATTGGCTATGCATATCTTGGCGCTGGTCATATTAACAGGCTGATAAAATTTCTAAAAGCCCAAGATGATGAAAAATCTTTAAAAGAGCTTGTTTATATACTGTATCAAAAAGGCGACCTAAAACAGACTATAAAATATATCAACAAGGTAAACAAAAAGTTTGGCATAGACCCAAACCTCATCCTTTTAAAAGCAAACAGCTACTATTACTTGAAAGACTTTAAAAAAGCTCTTGACACACTGCTAAAATACAAAAATCTAGTACCTGCCAACGATAAAGATTACTGGGAAACTCTTAGTTCTTTAGCTTTCTATATGAGAGATTACAAGGATGCCCTTTATGCTTCTTTAAAAAACATAGAATCTGGAAATGCAGAAGATAGAGATTACGATATCGCTTCTTTTATACTGGAAGAAAAAGACCCTGAAAAAGCTATGAAGATAAGCCTGAAGGGCTGGGAAAAAACTCATAAGGAATTTTTACTGCTCAGATTCATGTACCTTGCTTTGAAGACAAAAAACTATAAACTTGCTTTAAATACTATATCAAAACTTAGCAAAAAAGAGCTTCAAAATCTTTATAAGGATGTAGATTTT
>CAYFGH010000036.1:0-10869 GCA_964342735.1 uncultured Aquificaceae bacterium | reverse complement strand
TACTCTTTCCAGTAAAGGATTGTAAATGGAAAACTTAAATTTGGTTTTTTCAAAACATCAGCGTGTATTTTGTATATGGGTTTACCACGATAAAGGGCAAGCACTATGATTCTCATAGCATCGGAGGGATAATAGTAGATTCTGAAGTTTGGTACAGAGAGTTTTCTATTTACCAGAGCGCTGAGCTCTTCGTCGTTTGTAATAGTATGGGATTTTAAATACTCTTTTATGAGGTTTGCCTGGGCTTTTGTGATGTTTAACCTTGCCATTAAGACTGGTACTGGAGCTGTGTTTGGATTAAAACCAGAGTTTGGCATCAGGGTTATATAATCTTTTATAAGCTCGTAGTCTTTTCTGGTCATGCCGTATACCAGAGAAAACTCTTCTTTGTATTGAGGTAAATACTTCCTTGGTTGATATTTATCGTAAAAATCAGAGGGTATATCCTCATCGTGATAGTTTGGGTTTATCCAGTCAAGCCACGCTTTTATAACGGTGTCTGGATTTGCGTTTGTGTTTTGAGCTAAAAGGTTTTTAAGAGCCTCCAAGTTAGGCTGGCTTATATTTATAAGACCGTTGGCATCCTGTATAGACACCTCAATGTCTTTGAACTTTATATAAGTGCCGTCTAAAGGTAGCAAAGAGCTTTTAAAAGGTTTTAAAACCACATCGGAGTTTAAGGCTTTTGGCGTGAGATTAGATACAGATATCATATAAAGGAGCTTATCCATGATAGAGTAGGCTCTAAGCATTCCTTGGGTTTTGAGTTCAAGGTCATAGGTGGCCTTCATATGCTCTTTCACTATCCAGTCAAAACCGATACCCAGGGTTATGATAACCACTGATAAAAGAAGCACAAGGAGCGTAGCAGAGCCCTTCTTTGCTTTGCTGTATGTCTTCATCTTTGGCCGCCTACATTTTGAAAAAGGTACATGAAGTTGTAAATGCTCTTTTGAAGGGAGTTGTTGTTGACCCCCAGTATTATCTCGTGATTTTCGCCGTATTTTTCATAGGATATCTTTATAAGGGTGGGGAGTATCTTTTGCTTTAGGGCGCTGTAATTTTTGTACCAATTGTACTCTCTGGTTTGTATGTTGTATCCGTAATACCTTAACTTTACCTTGTCTAAGTTTTTAAAAAGCCCAATACGGGTATATTTTTTATACTCCTCATCCTCATAAAACCTCTCAAGGTCTTCGTAATACATGGTGTATACGGGCTTTTCATAATAATATATGTCATATTTGTTGTTTTTTTTCTGATGCAACTCCACCACTACCACCACCGGCAGAGAGTTTGCAATAGGAGATGCGCTAACATATTCAAAATAATGAGATGTCCCCACAAAAAAAGGCGCCCAGCCGTAAGGAGACTTCACATAATAATCCAGCATAGAACCCACGCTCTTTGTAAGCCATACGTACTTCGCATTTTGCCAGAAGTTTAGCCCGTGGCTTAATATGTTTTTATACTGCCTTAGCCCTTGGGTAAAAGCCATGGTCCCAAGAAGTATCATCATGCTAAATATCGCCACCGCTATTACAACCTCTATAAGCGTGTATCCTCTTTTATCGTTAAAAAGGCACATGAAGAAGCTCTTTGCCCGTAGGTCCTAAGTATTTGTATTTGAGGATATCTATATGATATGGGTTTTTGTAGTTTTTATAAGACAGGAAAAAATCCACATGGTACAGGTATAGCTCGTAGGGAAGCGCTGTGCTGGATGCTGCTATGGAAAGAGGCCCCGGTAGCATATTTTTTGGTGTGTTTATGCGGGTTTTGCTTGTGAGTTTTGCCTTCCAGCTTAAGCTCACCTGCCCCAGCTTCTCTTTACCGGTGGGCTCCTTGTTAAAATCTATCGTTTTTAGATAACTCACCGCCTGGGGTATCTTTGAGGCTATTTTGGCAACGGTGTTTGCATGCTCTAGCTCTTTAAAGCCTATTCTGAAAAGGTACATGCTGGCAGCCACTGCGGCGGTAAGTATCAAGGACGCTATTATGATGTCTAAGAGTATGAAACCCCTACCCATTTTCCAAGCTTATGGCACCAAAAGGATGACTCACTTTTAGAGTATATTTAAAGCTGGCAATGTTTAGTTTCATCTTGCCCCCCGAAGAGGTGCCGTTGTTGTAAAATATGATGGGCTTGTCTGTCTCACATACTATCTTATCCTTTAGCTTTATTTTCTTGTCGTTTATATAAAGCTCTCCTTTCTTGCAGTAAACCTCATACTCCACCGAGTATAAAAAAGAGTGCCTTCTTATTTTAGATAAGAGTATTAGCATCTTTTCTGCAATCTGGGAGGCCATGTAGCTTCTATACATGTTTATAGACATAGGTGCCACCACTGAAAACAGGATGGCTATAATAGCCACCACTATTAGCATCTCTATGAGTGTAAAGCCTTTTCTCATAGCTTTATGTTGCTTACGTTCATCACCGTAAGCATCAACGATACCACGATAGTTCCTACCACAAGCCCCATAACAGTTATTATGATGGGTTCCACCAGAGAAAGCACCCTTTTTATCGTGTTTTTTAGCTTTTCGTCAAAAAGAGCGTAAAGCTCGTAAAACATATCCTTCATGTTGCCACTCTCATCACCCACTTTTATCATACCCTTAAATATCGGAGGTACGAAGGAAAGCTCTTCAAAAGCCTCTCCTATAGACTTGCCTTCCTTTATCTTGGGGGAGGTCTTTTTAAAATCCTCTTTTATAAAATCGTTTTTTATGACGTTTGTGGCAAGGTCCAGGGCTTTTATGAACTCCACGCCGTTTTTTAGCATCGCATACATCGCATAGCAAAACTTTGAAAGCTCAATCTGTATGATAAGCGTTCCAAGGATGGGCACATACACAAGATAGTTTGTAAATTTTTGATAGAGATTTAGTTTAAAGTATCTTGAAAGCATGTAAAAGCCTATCAGGATAAGGGTAAAAATAACCTCTGTCTTTGTATTGAGGCTTTTACTGAACTCATACAGAACTCTTGATATGAGAGGAAGATGCTTTGGGTTTGAGCCAAAGATACTGAAAAACCTTGGAATTATAAGTTTGAATATCGCCACGAGGGTCACGAAAGAGGCAAATACCAGAAACATCGGGTAAGCCATGGCGTTTCTAATCTCGTTTCTAAACTTTATCCTGAAATCCGTATACTGGGCTATGTTGTCAAAGGCGTCCTTCAGATTTCCGGTGGTCTCCCCCACCTTTAGCATCGTTATCACGAGGGGGTCAAACATCTTCTTATCTTCAAAAGCAGAAGACAAGGCTTTGCCACCCTTTACATCCTTTAGAATACCCTCTAAGAATATCTTTATCTTTTCCTGTTCTATAGACTCTATCACCATCTTTAATGCCCTGTCTAAGACCATGCCGGAGTTCAAAAGCACAGACATCTCTTTGGCTATGGTGTATAAATCATCGTCTTTTATCCTCTGCTGTTGGCTGAAAAGGCTTTCTTTTTTGGGTTCAACCTTTACTATGATAAGGCCTGATTCTCTTAGCTTTGATTTTGCCTCCTGTATTGAGTTTGCACTTAAGATACCTCTTATCTCTTTACCGGTTTTATCCAGGCTCACATACTCAAAATCCATCATCAGGCAATTCTAAGCACCTCCTCTATGGTGGTGATACCCTCTATAACCTTTAAAAACCCATCCTCTCTTAAGGTCCTGTAGTAGGGCTTTTGAGACAGTATGTTTTTGATATTTTCTATGGATTTGTGGCTTACAAAGGCCTCTTTGAGGTCTTCTGAGTATTCAAAGAGTTCGTATATCGCTATACGTCCTCTGTAACCCGTGTTGGCGCATTTGTCGCATCCTTTACCTTTTCTAAACTCTTTTTTCTCTAAAAGGTGTCCAAACTTTTCTGATAGTTCATCCAGTCTGAATTTTTCTATGATGTTGTCTTCAAGCTCCACGGGCTCTGAGCAGTAAGGACAGTTGGTTCTTACGATACGCTGAGCTACTATGCCAAGTATTGAGGCGTTTATAAGATAATCCTCTATACCCATTTCTAAAAGCCTGAAAAGGCTGCTCGGTGCATCGTTGGTGTGAAGCGTAGAAAACACCAGGTGTCCCGTGAGGGCTGACTGGATTGATATCTCAGCTGTTTCTCTATCTCTTATCTCACCCACCATTATGATATCGGGGTCGTGTCTTAATATGGCTCTCAGAGCGGATGCAAAGGTAAGACCTATTTCTGGTTTTATCTGAATCTGGTTTAAACCCTCTATCTGATACTCCACCGGATCTTCTATGGTGATTATCTTGTCCTCTTCGCTGTTTAACATGGAAAGCACAGAGTAGAGCGTTGTGGTTTTACCGCTGCCAGTGGGTCCTGTCACCAGAATCATGCCGTAGGGCCTTTTTATCAAATCCACCAGTATATCGTAATGGTCTTTCTTTATACCTAGCTTATCCAGTTCAAAACTGAGCTTTCCTCTGTAAAGAAGTCTTATCACCACATCTTCACCTTTGACGGTGGGAATGGTGGAGGTTCTTATGTCTATGGGAGATGAGCCTATCCTTACGCTAAACTTCCCATCCTGAGGTAGTCTTTTTTCTGCTATGTCAAGCCCCGATAAAAGCTTGATACGGGAAGTAAGCGCCAGGTAGAAATTTTCATCTATCTCGTCCATCTCATGCAAGACCCCGTCTATTCTAAACCTCACTATAAAACGCTTCTCCTGAGGTTCTATGTGTATGTCTGAGGCGTTTAGCTCCACAGCCCTTGTGATGATGTCATTGAGATACTTTATGACAGGCACCTCAAGTGCCATGTCTTTTAGCCTTTCTGGGTCATCCTCTTCTAAGGACACGAACTCTTCGCTGGTGCTATCTATGTACTTCCTGTAAAGAGTCCTTATATACCTGTCGTAGGTTAAAAATAGCTTTACCTTTAGACCAGTATCTTGCTCTAACTTGCTTATCACATGTATTTTCAAAGGGTCTGTGGTAAGAACGTTTATATGATTATTTTCTATATCAAAAGGCAAAAACCCGCTTTTGTAGAAAAAATCTATGTTTACCTTTGAAGATAACTCGTTTATAACCTCCTGAAACCTTATCTCGTCTATCTGATATTTTATGGGTATTTGAAGCTGTTCGCTGAGAGCTTCCAGAAGCTGGGATTCTGTGATGCTTCCAAGCTGGATGAGTATCTGTCCTATATAACCGCCGTTTTTCTTTTGAATCTCCAGAGCCTGGAGTATATCCTGAGCGGATACACCAAACTTCTGCGATAATATTTCCCCTATCAGACGCTTTTTCATGAAGTGTTATTCCCAGCTTGTTATGGCTTTTTTATCAAGCTTATCATCTGGGCCCAAAGACCATATATCAAAGGTACCGTGCTCTCCGGGGCACTTAAACTGATAGGGATGTCCCCAGGGGTCAAGGGGTATCTTTTTCTTTGATAGATACGGTCCGTGCCATTTTGGATTGTTGCCTGGGTTTTTTATAAGGTCTTCCAGAGATTTGGGACAGGTATCCATATCCATCATGTAAGAGCGCACAGCGGAAGACAGGGTCTCTATCTGGGCCTTTGCAATCTGCTCCTTTGACTGTTCAAACTTCTTAAACAGGTTTGGCATCACCAAAGACGCTATAAGCCCTATTATGGCTACCACTATGAGTATCTCAATCAGTGTAAAACCGCCTCTTCTTTTCATAGTTTTATTATATGAAAAATCTTCAGATTTTACCATGATGCCTCATTTTAAATCCTTGTAAAAACTAAGTTCGCTCTTTATCTCTTCAGTGATCTTTTGAGCCTCCTCTGTATCGGTGATGATATAAGGGGTAAGCATTATGATGAGCTCTGTTTTGGTATTGTTTATAGAGGTGTTTTTAAATAGGTTGCCAAGTACAGGTATATCCCCCAATATAGGTATTTCAGATATGCCTGTGCCCTTTTGCTGGGATATGAGACCACCCAGTATGACGGTGCCTCCGTTTGGCACCACGACGGTGGTGTTTATGTTCCTCGTTAGTATGATGGGGGAGTTTATGCCGGAGGTGTTGTTTGGCTCAGCGCTGCTGTCTTCTTGATATATGTTTAAGTTTACAAGGTTGTTGGTTTCTATGGTGGGAAGGACATTCAGTATAATACCTGTGTTTACGTACTGAACACTCTGGATTATACCGGCACCACCTGTAGGAGATGGCACGTTTATAGAGGTGGCCTGAGAGTTTATGACTGGTACCTGAGTACCCACATCTATACTGGCAGGATGGTTGTTTAAAACAAGCAGTGTGGGTGTGGAGAGTATCTTTACTTTGTTCTTCTGGGCAAACATGTTAAGAAGGGCCTGGAAGAGTTTTGAGTCTGTGATGTAGGTGGCCACAAGACCTCCGGATGTGGCAACTCCTAAGTTTCCAAGTGTGGATATGGTGTATGTGCCTTTTTTGAACCTGTTTTGTATGTACCACTCTATGCCGTATTGAAGCGAACCGGTGAGAGTCACCTCCGCTATGGTGGTTTTTATGAGGACTTGTTTTGGTGGTTTGTCTAACTCCTGGAGCAGGCTCCTTACCAGCTTATACTTTGTGGGAGTGGCCACTATGAGTATCGTGTTTGTCCTGTCATCCGCTGCCACTTTTAAGTCTTTTGATGAAAAAGCCATTACCTCTGGGCCTGTGTTGAAGCTCTGAGTAGGGACAGCCCCCTGCATGGAGGGAGTCACGGCACTTCCCATAGTACCGCCGTAAGGGCTTGTGCCAGAATAGTTTCCATAGGCGCTTGGCCCTGCCAAAGGACCCAGTTGTCCTGCTGCCATCTGAGGCGATATCACAGGGCTCGATGGTAGCGCTGGGGATGTGGTTTTTGTCTTTGTTTTTGTGCTAGATGTGATGCTGTAAAGGGCCTGAAGGGCCTGGACAAGCTCTGTGGCTCTGGTGAACTTTGGCTTATATATGTAGGCTTTTTCTTCAGAACCAGCGGATTCCGCGGTATCTAGTTTTTTATCCCAGTACATGATGAGCTTCAGGGTTTTTTCATCGGGGGGAATTACCATTACGCTATTTAAATAATCTATCGGCACAAAAAGAACACCTGGCTGGTCTGGGGTCTTGGCTATTGGTATGTTTAAACCCTCCAGTATGCTTGAAATCTGTTTTATAAAATCGTTTGGAGACCAGTAGGTAAGATGAAGAAGGGCAGGTTTTTTGTTTTTCATGTAGGGTATGTCTATCGTGTCTAAAAAGTCTATGAGGCTTTTGATAGAATAACCCGGTCCTGTCATCATGAGGGCATTTCCCTTTGGAAACACCTGCACATCAAGGCTTGAGTGGTATATGTTGTGTATGAGGTTCAAAGCGGTTTGGGGGTCTAGGTATTTTAAGGGTACTATCTGGGTGATGGTCTGGAACGTGTTTAGGGCTTTTCTTGAAAATACCACCTCCTGAGGCGGTGGTGGAGGCATGTTTGTTTGTTTGGTGCTAAGATAAAGAGCGCCACCTTTTTCTGAGACCTCTATGTTGTTTTTTTCTAAAAGCCCCAAGACTAGCTTTAACGCATCTATGGGTTTTAGTTTTACAGGCATGTTTATAGTAACGGGGGTTTTGTTGTTCTGGGTGGCCTGGTCTATGAAGTATGGCACTTTTAACACATCTCCTAAGGCATACTGTACAAAATCCCCAAGGGGCATATTCTGAACGTTTATGGCCACGCTTTCTTTTGCACCTATTTTGACCTTTGAGATATCAAGCTTTTCCTCAGTTTTAGGTGGTGGAGAAACTGGTGTGGTCTTTGGCTTTTGATAAAAATCTGGTATCGGAATGGGTTCTAAGGGATTCGTGTTGGTGGGCATATTCTCTTCCTGGATTACACCTAAATTGCTCGTTTTTTCTTTCTCGGTGGTCTTTTTGTGATGCTTTGATACTGCTATCTGGGTGGCTCCTTTTGGCGTCATGGCGCAGGAGTAAAGCAAAAGACTTGAAACACCAAGTATTAAAAGCTTCTTACCTTTCATAGTTTTTCACCTCAAAATTAAACATCCTTATGGTTTTCTTGTAAAACTTGTACTTGCAGGTAGTAAAAGCACCCTTTTTCTCTGGAATCTTATCCACAAAGGAAAAGCTCACATAGTTTGGACCTATTGATACAACCCTTACAAAAGGTCCTTTTTTATATTTTGGTATGTTTACCATCCTGGTGTTTAATGGCGGGCTGTTTGGTGGAGGACGCATCCCAAGAAGCTGAGGCAGGCTTGGAAGCCCCGGCATACCCCCCGGGTGAAATCCCCCTGCTGGCGCTTTTGATGGGGCACCTCCTATATCAGCGGGTATTAGCTCTCCCTGATGAACCTTTATCATACTCCCATCCGGAAGAATCAGCACCGCAAAGCGCACATTACCTCTTTCAAATATGCCAGAGAGCTTTACAGCGTTTGATACAAAGATGGCCTGAGCTAAAGGAGGTAGCGTATGGGGTGGAGGAGGGGGCAGGTTAAAAAGCTCTTTTACAAAAAGGTATTTCGGAGCATAAAGAGTCCTGTATGTTGTATTTTCATACTCTTTTTGCTGGTTTTGGGGCTTTTGATAAGGATTTATGTGTAAAACTGGGTATTCTATAGAGGGGGTATTTTTAAATATCATAAAAGCTGTAAAAAACGCTATCAAAAAACCTATGATGTCCTGTTTTCCAAACTTTATCATACCTTTTTTACCAGCTTGTAGGTGGTGATTGTAAAATAAAAGTTTACATTTTGACCGAATGTGTTCACTTGAGTTTCTCTTATGATGGTGTATTTTGGCATGGCTTCTAGATATTGAAATAAAGAAAACACCTTGTAAGGGTCCTGAGTGGAGAGTCTCACTTTTATATCTATCTGCTCTATGTATTTGGTTTTAGAGGGTTTTGGCATCTCTATGCTCTGGATGTCTATGTTGTTTTTTTTGGCGTACTTCTTAACTGTTTTTGCAAGGGATATCTGGATGTCTTTTGATTTTTCACCCTCGGTGTAGAGGTTTTCTATGGAAATGTGGCTTGTATTTACAGGTTGCTGTGGTTTTTTTAGCTTTTTAGAGGTGTATAGTTTTATATCTTCCATGTACTCCTGGAGTTTTTCGTTGAGATGGTTTTTGTCTTTTTTTATCTCCTCTTTCATGGGGTATATTACAAACCTCAGTATAGATAGGATTATGATGATGTATATACCAAGCTTTTTCCTGTCTACATTTTTATAGGACTCTTTTAGCTTTGAAAAGTTTGGCATCAGTGCACGCATAGATAATCCACCTTCATATTTATACTATAAACTTTCTGCATGTTTTTTGAAAGAGGGGATTCCAGGTTGAAATCCTTTATACAGCTGTCTTTTGAAAGGCTTTCAAGCAGTTTGAAGGGTTTTTTGGTGACCACCGTAAAATTTGCCTGAGGGGTTGTGGGATGAAGGGGTTTTATCTCTATCTGCGTAAGGTAATCCCCTTTTTGAAGATGGCTTGCTATGTTATCAAGCACAAAAACAGGGTCTATCTTTGCCACGGTGTTCTGATAATCCTTTATAAAGGATTTCTTATACTCTTTTGAGGGCTTCTCTTCGGAGGATAAGCTCTCTTTTATAAAAGGCTTTAGCTTTTTATCAAAGTAAACTATCTTTTCT
This sequence comes from uncultured Aquificaceae bacterium, assembly GCA_964342735.1. Lineage (GTDB taxonomy): Bacteria > Aquificota > Aquificia > Aquificales > Aquificaceae > Hydrogenobaculum. Next base: position 1,259 of record CAYFGH010000036.1, on the reverse strand, counting down.
ATGTTCTTTTGATAGTATCTGTGGTTTACGTAAAGGGCTGCGGCATACCCTATAAGAAAGTATATAATCAATCTAAATACCAGATCTTCATTTATCTTAAAAGCCAGATACCTTCTGTAAGGCTTTAAATCTATACCCTTTATATAGTCTAAGAAAACCGGATAGGGTCTAGGTGGTTTTCTAACAACATCTGTATCAAGGTTCAAATCCTCGTAAGAGATTATGTTTTTAACCTCAAAATCGCTAAGGGCTTTTAAGAAAAAATCAAAGTACTCTTTTGAAAAATCCTTTAGCTGAAGATAGCTATAAAGCCCGTCTTGAGAGAGGGCAAGTATGTTGTAGATATCGTCTTCTTTGTATATGATGATATCGTTTTCTTTGCTTTTAAAACAAAGGGGCTCTGCTATGACGTAGTTAAAATCAAACTCTTTTTTCACATCCTCTATTATGCTTTGGGGAAAGGCAAATATGTTTAGCCTCATCGTGTTTTCATAAACTTTGGCGATGTTGAAGCTAAAATCCATCGCCTGGTCCTGATACACATCCTCTAAAAGGTTTTGTATGATGCTATGCAGATTTTCGTATGTGGTTTTCGGAACATTCTCTTTTAAATAAAACACATCCTTAGTGGATATCACCAGAATCCTTTTTTCTAAAAACCCTCTTTTTACAGGCCCATCTAACTTTTTTACGCTTTTATCAACCTCGTAATAATGTTTTTCTCCATTTTTGTAAAAGCATAAATACATGGTTTAATGCTTGACGTATATCACCGGTATTTTGCCCTTTTCACATACCAAGTTGTATATCTTTTCATTAAGAGGGGTTTTCTTGCTTACCTTGTAAACCATGTTCATCCTGAGTTTTCCTCCACCCATCATCATGGTAATCTTCTTTTCGTTGCAGTTTACCTCTGTAAGGACTGGTCTTACGCTTGAGAGGGCTATATCCTTAGCAGCTTCTTCGGGACTGACGTTTGGTTTCTTGTGAAGAGTCTTATAAGCCTCCTCGTTGGCTTTTTTTATGCTCTTTTTCAGGCTTTTAAAGTACTTATCATCCACAAAAGAAAGCCATACTCTGTAAACACCCTCTCCAAACTTACCCTTACCCTTTGATATATAAACTCTATATACCTCTTTCTTTTTGCCTACCTGCGATACGGTATCACCTACATACATAAACTCAAGGGGCTTTGATACTTTCTTCTGATAACCTGTGATGGCATAAGCCCCATTTTCCATCTTTACACCGCTATTTAG
>CAYFGH010000035.1:0-11074 GCA_964342735.1 uncultured Aquificaceae bacterium | reverse complement strand
TACCAAGGTCAGAAGAACCAGCCCTTATATAAAGGGAGTTTGGATACCCACCTATTCCCTGACCCCCGCCTATACCGTTTCCTTTGAAAAGCTGTATATCAAGGTAAGCCTGCAAATCTTTTGCAATCTGCGCTCCTATATATAGACCGTAAGACTGTGTTACCTCTTCTGATCTACCACCACCGTTGTTCTTATAGGGGTTTCCAAAGGTCATAGGTCCTTCGTAGGGGGAGTTGAAGTTCGTGGAGTACTGGCCTACAAACGTTGCCTTTGCTCCTAAGAATTTGGGAAACCATGGGGGTAGGTCTTCTGCCATGCCTACGCTAGAAAGAGCCAGTACAGCGAGTAGTGCTTTTTTCATAACATCCTCCTTAAATCAAATTTTTGATACTTAGTCTCAATATATTTTCAGTTTATATTTTTGGTATGATACATACTCTGTTTTGAGGCTTTTCCATAGAAGATAAAAGCTCCTAAAAATGTGAATATCATAAAAAGCACTATAAATATACCCACCTTACCAAGGGGTATACCGTTTATAAAAGCTGTAAATTGAGCCTCTGGCATAAGTTCCTGGGTTAAAATCTGTAAAAGCTCCAGCGTACCTATGAAAAGAGCTATAAAAACACTCGCTCCTGTAATAACCAGATTAAAAGAAAGCCTTCTTAAAGGGTCATTGTTGGTCCAGGCGTATATGTTGTTCATGATAAGGGAATCAAAGGAATCCATCAGTGTCATACCAGCGGTGAAAAGAAGTGGAAACAATAGTATGCTCCATATGTTCAAGTCTGTTTTTGCCAGAGCCACCGATATACCAAGTATCGCAATCTCTGTGGCTGTATCAAAACCAAGCCCAAAAAGAAAACCTACCAGATACATTTTATAAGGGGCATCTATTTTTTTATACAAAAAGCCAAATACCCTGCCCATAAAACCTCTTTTGTTTAAAAGCTCCTGAAAGGTTTTGTTTAGCTCCTCTTGATACTCCAAAGAGCTTTCTTTATACATTTTATATATCTCGTATAAGGCTTTAAAGATGAATATGTTTAAAATCCCTATCAGTATGAGAAAAAAAGCGGATATAAGGGTGCCTATAATGTTTCCCATGCTTTGGAGCGTTGGAATGGATTCTTTCACAGCTTTTGTGGCAAACACGAGGGCAACGGATAATCCTATTACAACGCTTGAGTGCCCAAGGGAGAAGAAAAATCCAACACTACTGGCATCTTTGCTATCTTGGACAAGTTTTCTTGTAACGTTGTCTATGGCTGCTATGTGATCTGCATCAAAGGCATGCCTCAATCCAAAAAGATAAGCCATACCCCCTACCGCCAAAAGCCCCGGCACATTGTAGAAGTTTAGCACAAACAAGCTCCAAACCAGGGCGTTAAACCCTATAAGCCCCAAGAGCATAAGTTTAGCTTTTCTGATCTTTTCCATCATACACCCCTTTATGAATGAATTATCATTTATTATAATATTTTTTTCAAAAAAATAATACGATATATATCATATTTTTGAGGCTTTTACCAGCTTTGCAAATTTTACACCGTTTAGACCGGCTATCGCATTTAGAGTTTCTGTTATGATTTTATTTGTACCCTTTACCATGATAGTTTCTAAACAGTTGTTATGGTCTATATGAATATGCGTGTTGCAGAGTATGTTCAGATAGTGGTTGTGCTGTATTTCAAGCATTTTCTGTGTCAGTTCCCTCTTGTGATGGTCGTATATTATAACGATAACCCCTATAAGCTCCTCGTCCTCTTTTTCCCATTTTTCTTCTATCATGTACTCTCTTATTAAATCCCTTATAAATTCTGACCTAGAAGAGTATGACTGCTCAACTTTGTTATCCAGATATTCCAAAAGATCTTTGGGTATCGTTATACATATTCTTTCAATTTTCATAATTTTTCATTATATTATATTTTTGCTATGCCAAAATCAAAAGATGAGAAAAAGAATCAGATTATAAAAGTAGCCTGTGAACTTTTTGCTAAGAATGGCTATTATAACACTACGATACCAGATATTGCAAACGCTTTGGGTATGAGCGTAGGAAACATCTATAACTACTTTAAGTCAAAGGAAGAGCTTGCAAAAGAGACTATGCTTACGGTATCTAAACTTGTAGGTGAAAAGCTCTCTTACATAAACTCTTTGAATGTGAGCACAAAAGATAAGATAAGCCTCTTTGTAAAAAGCTTCTTTGATATAGCAAAAAACGAACCAGAACTTATGAACTATTTTTTAAAGGTTTTCCTTATAAATAGAGAGGTTTTCAAGGATGGTTGCGAAGGGTTTCTCTGTGTGAAAGACATCATCACAGAAACCATGATACTTCTTTCAGACGGTGTTGAAAAAAATGAGCTAAGAAATCAAGACTTTTTCACCGCTTTTTCTACCATGATGGGTTCTATCGGCGGTATAGTGTTTTTATACTACGAAGGTGTACTGGAAAAAGATCTGGATTACTATGAGCCTTACATATCTCAAAATATTTATATGGCGTTAAAAGCATGAAAACACTACTCTGGATACAGGGGCTTTCTTGCGGTGGGAACACCCAATCGTTTCTTTGTATGGAACATGAAAATCTGTTTAAAAATATTGATATTCTTTATCATCCTCTATCTGATAAATCTCTTGAAGATAGTATCAGGCTTTTATTAAAAGAAGAAAAAGAGCTTGATATTTTAATAGTAGAAGGTGCTGTAGGAAAATCGCTAAGACATATCTGCTCTCACAGCTTTGCGAATATTGTAAAGATCCTGGCATCAAAGGCTAAGTATGTGATAGCTCTTGGGGACTGTGCTTCTTTTGGTGGTGTACATGCGAAAGCTAACACGCATATTACGGGGCTTCAATTCAGGTTCAAAGAGTTTGGTGGGCTTTTAGGAAAAAACTTTTTATCAAAAGCCTCTTATCCAGTAATAAATATAACGGGGTGTCCGGCTCATCCAGAATGGATATTTTACGTGATAAGTTCCTTATTAGAGGATAAAGATATAGATTTAGATGAGTTTAACAGACCAAAAGATATATTTAAGTACCTTACCCACAACGGATGTTTGAGAAATGAATACTTTGAATGGAAGGTAGAGGCAAAAGAGTTTGGCACAAAAGAAGGATGTCTTTTTTACGAGCTTGGCTGTAGAGGACCTTTGACGCATTCTTCCTGCAACAAGATACTCTGGAACGGCGTGAGCTCAAAAACGAGAGTCGGCACTCCCTGCGTTGGCTGTACAGAGTTTGATTTCCCAAGAGAGAACATGCTAAAAACAGAACAACTCATGGGTCTTCCAAAGGATTTACCTATTGGAGTGTCAAAAAGAGGCTATATACTTTTAGCGGGTATAGCAAAAACCTTTACTCCGGATAGGTTGAAAGATAAGCTCTAATGAAAATCACTAAAACGATTCTAAACAGATTAGAAGGGGAGGTGGAGCTAAAGCTAGAATATTCAAAGGGAAGAATAACCAGCGCTCAAATATTTGGTACATCTTACAGAGATTTTAGCAATATTCTCAAAAACAAACCTTATCTTGATAGCGTAATACTGACTCCAAGAGTATGTGGTATATGCGGCCATGCGCATCTTATGGCCTCTGTAAAAGCTATAGAAGACGCTTATAAAAATGAAAACATAAGCTTTCATATATCTAAAAAAGCACAGCTTGTAAGAAATATAACGCTTTTATCAGAAATTGTTCAGAATCACATAAGATGGTTCTATGCGTATCTCATGTCTGAGATTCCCAAATTTGATTCAAATATGATAGATTATCTACCTTTTGATGGTGATAAGTGGAGAAGGGGTGTTTATATCAGCAACTATCCAATAAAGATAATAGCGATTTTTGGAGGCCAGTGGCCTCACAGCTCTTACGCTTTGCCCGGTGGAATAACCTCAGACTTTTCCTCCTACGATACAATGCTTGCAAAAAGTCTTTGTGGTGAGCTTTTAAAAAGCATAGAAAGTTACATAATAGGAACATCCATAGACAATTATCTTTCATTTTCAAAAGACGAGCTTTTAAATCACAATAAAGGTGATATAGGGGATTTCATAGAAGTATCTAAGAAATTTGATTTATTACACAAAGGCATAGCTTATGGAAGATTTATCACGGGAGGCTTTATAGATAGTTATGTGGAGGCTTCAGTTTTTGAAAATGGTAAAAAAGAGCCTTTTTATATTAAAAGCATAGATACCAAAGAGCATGAGTTTAAAAAATTAAGAGAGATTACGGGAGCAGTTTATAATGGCAGGCATTTTGAAACCGGTCCTCTGGCAAGAGAGATAAACGCTTCAAATCCTTTATTTTTAGAGCTTTTAGAAACATTTAAAGACTCCTTGTTTGTAAGGATCATGGCAAGAGTTGATGAGATAATAAGACTGAGTCTTCTTATAAAAGATGCTTTGGATAAAATAGACACAAAAGAACCGTCTTATATAAAACCCAAAATACAAGAGCGTTTTTCTGGGGAAGGAGTTGGGGTGGTGGAAGCGGCCAGAGGCACACTTATACACAGGATAAAGATAAAAAATGGCGTTGTGGAAGAGTACAAGATAATTACACCAACGTTGTGGAATCTGGGAAACTACGACGAGCAAATGAACCCTGCCCAGAAAGCTATAATAGGGCTTTCTTCTGACATAGAGGCCTATATAACCCTTAGAAGCTTTGACGTGTGCGCTTCTTGTGTTAGCTACTAAAATTAAGATATCCTCTTTAAATCTATATTTGCCTCTTTCGTGACTATCCTTATGAGCTTTGGAAAAGCGTTTGAATGATTTGCATCATCATACCATATGATTACCCTTTTTATATTGTGGCTGTTTTCTACGTTAAAGAAGTATATCTCGTTTTGCACGTTTTCTTCGGGTATTATAAGTATATTTCCTATCTTTATAGGGTCTCCAAGCTCATAGTTTGAATTTGTAAGCATGGAGATAAAAACAGGTATCCAGGCTTTGTCTTTTAAAATCTCCTCTTTGGTATAAATACGCTTTTTGCCGTTTGTTGTCTCTTCCAATGTGTAGTTATCACCGTTTTCTACAAATTTAAAGCTATAGTTGTAAAAAGCTGAAAAAAGTCCAGATGTTTTTCCTTCGCATTCCAAGTTTTTTGGGCTTTTAATATCAACTTCTACAACACCCGCTGAAAAGCCTATAAATTTTGTGGCGTATTTTACGATGGTATCTCCATAGGAAAAGCCAAAAAACAAAAGGATTATCAAAAAATATCTCATCAAACCCCTCAATTTATTATAATATATCTATGCCAATAGATGAAAGCTATAAAAAGAAAGATTTAGAAAAGCTTCTGGAGTTTAGAAACTACGTTGAGCCTGTTATAAAAGAGGAGTTAGAAAGCGCTGATGAAGATGATTTGGAGTTTGGATACTCCTTTGAGAAGGCTCTTGACGAAAAGTTATGGGACAGTGCTATTGAGCAGAACAACTACTACGATGTTAAAACAGAAATCCTTGAGCATCACGACGGGGTGTATCTTAAAAGCACGTTTATAAACACCGTAGAAAATATAAGATCAGAGCGTTATGTAAATATAAGATCAAACGCCAAGATAGAGATATCCTATAGATGCTTCATAGATATAGACAGTGTAAAAGCGATAATAGAAAGATCAAAAGAGAGCTTCAAAATCACTCTAAAAAGTGGATGATCTTTTTCTATCAGTAGGGGATCTATCGGCAGCAAACTATGTAGTAAACATTTTAAAAATCCTTCAATCAAAACCACAACCCTTAAACATATCTGGTATCACAGATAAAAGAATGGAAGCTCTTGGAGTAAAATCCATAGCCAGCATAAAAGATTTAAATCTTGTGGGGATAGTAGAAGTCCTTCCAAAAATTTTTAAGATAAGAAAGATAATGAAAAGAGCATCAGAAGCAGCAAACAACTCAAGATGGGTGATGCTCTGCGATGCACCCGGGTTTAACTTCCCTCTTATGAAAAGCTTAAAACACAAAAACATCATATACTTTATATCACCGCAGGTATGGGCCTGGAAGCCCCACAGGATAAAAGATATAGTGTCTTATGTGAAACATCTTATCGTGATACTCCCTTTTGAAGTGGATATATATAAACCCTATGAGAATGAACATTTTAAAGTGCATTATTTTGGACATCCCCTTCTTGATATCATAAAACCATCAACTGCTAAAAAAGAAAACATCATCGCCATGCTTCCGGGTTCCAGAAACTCTGAGTTTAAAAGGCATATCGGGCTTTTAGAGGAAGTGGCAAAGTATATTTATCAAAAATATCATATGAAAAGCCTGATACCAGTGGCAGACACGGTGGATTACCCCATATACAGAAAAGATTACATAGAAACCACAAAAGAAAGCTCTTTAGAGATTATGAAAAGGGCAAAGTTTGGCATCATAGCCTCTGGAACGGCATCCTTAGAAGCATCTTTGATGGGCCTTCCCCATATAATATTTTACAGATTAAACCCCATCACGCTACAGATAGCAAAACGCCTTGTCAAAACAAAATACATAGGCCTTCCAAACATCATAATGGACAAAGAGATAATACCAGAGTTAATCCAGCCTTCCAAAGAGGATATAATAAAAAAGGTATCTCATTATTTAGAAAATAAAAACAGTATAGAACAGATGAAAGAGAATCTTGGGCTTTTAAGAGAAAAATTATATCCAGAAAATGCCACACAAAGGATAGCGGATTTTATATACGAAGTGGTGACAGAAGATATTTTTTAAATCGGGGTAGCAGGACTCGAACCTGCGACATTCGGCTCCCAAAGCCGACGCTCTACCACCTGAGCCACACCCCGTAGTGTATATATTATATCACATCCAAACTTTTATGCAAGCTAATTTTTATCATTCTTCTATGATAATGGTGCTCTTATCAAAAGCCACAAACTCATACACTCCGTTTCCAAGCTTTTTAAAGTACTGGGGAAGTATGGGCACCTTACCCTTTCCACCGGGAAGGTCTATGGCGTAAGTGGGTATACCAAACCCGCTGAGGCGACCTCTCATGTAATCCATTATCTCTAATCCTTTTTCTATGGATGTTCTAAAGTGAACCGTGCCGGTGATGGGGTCGCAGTGAAAAAGGTACTGGGGTTTTACCTTTATGCTCAAAAGTTTTCTCATGAGTTCAAGCATAACCTCTTTATCATCGTTGACATCTTTTAGAAGTACCGCCTGATTGTTTACCGGCACTCCGGCTCTTAAGAGGTTTCTTATGGCCTTTTTAGCATCCTCCGTGATTTCGTTGGGATGGTTAAAGTGGGTGTTTATCCAGAGCTTATCGTATTTTGAGAGTATATCAAGAAGCTCTTCATCGTAAAGGCGCTGAGGAAGAGTCACCGGTACCCTTGAACCTATCCTTATCACCTCAAGATGCTCTATGGATGATAGATTATCAAGGATGTATCTTATCCTTTCGTTGTCTAAAGTAAGTGGGTCTCCACCAGATATTAAAACATCTTTTATAGTTTTGTGGCTTTTAATATAATCAAAATAAACATCTAAAAGCTCCTTTGGGGTGGCGTGAGTGCCCTCTTTGAATATGCGCTTTCTCATACAGTGTCTGCAGTAAACACCGCAGTAAGAGGTAACGCTTATCAAAACCCTGTCTTCATATCTGTGGGTAAGCCCCTTTATAAAAGTCTCTTCGTTGAGGGCGTTTGGATGGGAGTTTCTCTGGGCTTTTTCGTCTATCTCAAGAGGGCTTGGGACTATCTGAAGCCTTACGGGGTCTTTTCTATCTTTTGGATCTTTTATTAAAGAAAGATAGTAAGGGGTCACAGCAAAAGGATACTCGCTTGAGACTTCATCAAAATAAGAGATTTCTTCATCGGTAAGCTCTATATACTTAGATAGTTCATCAGGTGTGGTGATACGGTTTTGAAGCTGCCAGCGCCAGTCGTTCCATTTTGAAGGGTCAGCGGTTTTTATCATTGAGCCTTTAAAACGCTTAAAAAAGCTTCCTGAGGCAAAGATACCTTACCAAACTGCTTCATGCGTTTTTTTCCTTCTTTTTGCTTTTCTAAGAGCTTTCTTTTTCTTGATACATCACCTCCGTAGCACTTTGCCGTGACGTTTGCTCTAAGAGGCGGTATGCGCTCGGAGGCTATGATCTTACTACCAATGGCTGCCTGGACGTTTATTTCAAAAAGCTGTCTTGGTATGGTCTCTTTGAGCTGTTCCACCAAAGCCCTTGCTTTCCTGTAGGCTTTGTCTTTGTGCACTAGAAAAGAAAGAGCATCCACAGGTTCTTTGTTTATCATGATGGTGAGCTTTACAAGCTCTGATTCTTTGTATCCTAAAAACTCGTAATCAAAGGATGCATAGCCTTTTGAAGCTGATTTTATCTTATCGTGAAAATCCACTATTATCTCCTGAAGGGGCATTTCGTATTCTAAGAGGGCTGTGTTTTGATCAAGATAGGAAAACTTAACCTGAATACCTCTTTTGTCCTGACAAATATTTATAATATTTCCCACATAGTCTTTTGGCGTGATGATGGTGGCTATAACATAAGGCTCTTCTATATACTCTATGAGTCCAAAGTTATCCGGTACGTCGTTGGAGCTTTTAACCTCTATGATATCGGGTCTGTTTTTGAGCTTTAACCTGTATACAACGCTTGGAGCTGTGGTTATAACATCTATGTTGTACTCCCTTGAGAGCCTCTCCTGGACTATCTCCATGTGTAAAAGCCCCAAAAATCCACACCTAAAGCCCATACCAATAGCTGGGGAAGTTTCTGGTTCGTAGGTGATAGCGGCATCGTTTATGGAGTATTTTTCCAGAGCATCCCTTAACTCTTCAAAATTAGAATCCTCTGTGGGATAAAGCCCGGCAAACACCATAGGTTTTGCGGTTTTAAAACCGGGTATTGCCTCTTTGGTGGGGTTTGATTTTAACGTAATGGTATCACCCACTCTTATATCTCTTACATCTTTTATAGAGGCTGCTATGTATCCAACGTCTCCAGCTTTTAGTATAGGAAGCTTTGTCATCTTGGGCGTCTGAGCACCTATCTCCGTCACTTCAAACTCTTTTCCAGTGGAAAACAGCTTTATCTTATCACCTACCTTAACAGATCCATCAAAGATCCTCACAAAAGCCACAGCCCCTCTATAGGGATCGTAGTAAGAATCAAATATGAGAGCTTTCAAAGGAGCGTTTTCATCCCCTTTTGGAGGAGGTATCCTCTTGGTGATGGCCTCCAGAATCTCTTCTATGCCTATCCCCTCTTTGGCGGATGCCAGAATAGCCTCATCCGGGTCTAAACCAAGGATGTCTTTTATTTGAAGTTTTATACGCTCTGGGTCTGCCGCTGGTAGATCTATCTTGTTGATAACGGGTATTATCACGAGGTTTTGCTCCACCGCCTTCCAGAAGTTTGCCACCGTCTGGGCCTCTATACCCTGAGAGGCATCTATCAAAAGCAAAGCCCCTTCGCAGGCTGCCAGCGATCTTGATACTTCGTAAGAAAAATCCACGTGTCCCGGCGTGTCTATAAGATGAAGGGTAAAATCTTTGTTCTGGATTTTGCTGTGGTAGTTTATCTTCACCGCCTGAAGTTTTATGGTGATACCCCTTTCTCTTTCTATGTCAAGGGTATCAAGCATCTGGTCTTTTTTCTCCCTTTCTGTTATGGCTCCGCAGAACTCTATAAGCCTGTCCGCCAGCGTTGATTTTCCGTGGTCAACGTGAGCTATTATTGAAAAGTTTCTTATGTTCTCCATCAGATATTCTCTTCTACCACCTTTACAGAGCTTGCCACTTTTTTAGCGTTTTGTCTTGCGGTTTCTATATCCCCTGCCAGAGCAAGGGCTACTCCCATGCGTCTTTTTGGCCTTGTAACGGGCTTTCCAAAGATTCTCAGTTTCGTATTTGGTATAGAAAGAGCTTCTTCTATATTATCATAGGCTGGTATGATACCCTCTGTTTTGGCATGAAAGCAATATGAAGCTCCCGCTCCTAAAAGCTCTATATGTATGGGAAGTCCAAGTATAGCCCTTAAGTGTATTTCAAACTCAGACATATTTTGAGAAATCATCGTCACCATGCCAGTGTCGTGAGGTCTTGGGGATATCTCGTTGAATATCACCTCATCTTTTCTTACAAAAAGCTCACAACCAAATATACCGTATCCACCAAGCCCTTCCACTACAGTTTTGGCTATGTCTTGGGCTTTTTGTAAAAGCTCATCGCTCATAGGATGGGGCTGCCAGCTCTCATAATAATCCCCTTCCACCTGAATATGCCCTATGGGAGGACAAAACAGTATACCCTGATTTCTCGTCCTTACCGTGAGCATGGTAATCTCATAGTCAAAATCTATAAACTCCTCCACAATAAGCTCTTTGGAATCACCACGAGCTTTTTCTTTTGCAATGTAAAAAGCCTTTTCTATATCATCCTCTTTATAAACCACAGACTGACCCTTACCGGAGGAGCTCATAACAGGTTTTACCACCACCGGATAGCCAATCTCTTTAGCAGCGTTTTTTAGCTCCTCAAGGGTGTTGACAAACCTGTATTTAGAGGTGGGAAGCCCTAACTCTTCAGCGGCAAAACGCCTTATCTCTATGCGGTTCATGGTATACTTTACCGCTTTTGCACAGGGAATTACGTTAAAACCTTCCTGCTCTAATTCTAAAAGAGCGTCTGTGTTTATAGCCTCTATCTCCGGGACTATGAAATCTGGAGCTTCCCTGTAGGCTATGCTTTTTACAAGCTCCTTATTTTTCATATCTATAACATAGTATCTCTGGGCTACCTGTTGGGCTGGGGCATGCTGGTAAGAGTCTACCGCCACTACCTCTATGCCAAGCCTTAAAGCCTCTATCGCAAACTCTTTACCCAGCTCGCCTGAGCCAAGAAGCAGTATCTTTGTGGCGTTGTAAGAAAGAGGAGTACCTATCATAAGCTATATTTTATCACATCCTGTGGCTTGACAATTCCAGTATTTTCTTCTTTCCAAACTCCACCGCTTTTAATATATCTTCAAGTTCTTCTTGTATATGAAAGTTTACAGAGGAAA
>CAYFGH010000034.1:0-11086 GCA_964342735.1 uncultured Aquificaceae bacterium | reverse complement strand
GGTATGCCTATACTTGTGTAATAGCTATGTATTATCTGAAACATACATAGATCCAAAAACAGATATTGAGAACTGGCCAGAAGATGAAGGTTATGGCCCTGATGCGTTTAATATCCAAGAAAAATGTTCTTGGCAATGAATATGATGTAAGGAAAGAAGAAAAGAGATGAGCTATAAATTTATAACCCCTATAAACTCATACATTAATATGATATAAATCTATGATCATCAAGTCATAAAAATAAATATAAAACTAAGTTTTCTCATAAAAAGCCTATAAAAAGTTTATATCTTTTTAGGAAACGGAGGTAAAGTATGGCGGTAAAAGAGATTTTGGAGAAAATCAAAACCCTTGATTTGAAGGATTTAAACATAGAAGAGCCCACAAGTATAGTTAAAGATTTAAAAGTATCTGGAGATGTTATAAATCTAAAACTAGCGGTACCGGACAGTGTGAAAGAAAAGGTGAAAGAGAGATTTGAGAATATAATAAAAGAGACAAACCAGACCCTAAAACCAAACATAGAGTTTGTAAGCGCTGAACCCAAAAAGAATCCTTTTGAACAGCCAGTTTTTAGCAAAAGGAGTATAAAAGGGGTAAAGAGGATAATACCTGTGGCAAGCGGTAAAGGCGGAGTTGGCAAATCAACGGTGGCCACAAACCTGGCCATAGCTCTTAGCAAACTGGGAAGAGCTGTGGGACTTCTGGATGCTGATATATACGGTCCTTCTGTACCCACGATGCTCGGGACAAAAGGTGCAAGGCTTACCGCCAACGTGTTTAACAAGATAATACCCATAGAAAAATACGGTGTCAGAATGATATCTATGGGGTTTTTGCTTCCCTCTGAAGACACACCGGTCATATGGAGAGGGCCTATATTGATGCAGGCTTTAAACCAGTTTCTTTTTGATGTGGACTGGGGACCGTTAGATTATCTTATACTTGACTTGCCACCGGGTACCGGTGATGTGCAGCTCAGTCTTGCCCAGAACACTGCTATAGACGGTGCTGTGGTGGTGACAACTCCTCAGGATGTGGCTCTGGTGGATGTTAAAAAAGCGGTTTCTATGTTTAGAGAGGTAAATATCCCGATACTGGGTGTTGTAGAAAATATGTCTTACTTTGTATGTCCAGAAACTGGCAAAGAGTATCACATATTTGGCGAAAGTAAGGTGCCACAGTTTTTACAGACATACAATTTAAAGCTTTTAGGAGCGATACCCATAGAACCCGAGGTCACAAGATACGCTGATGAAGGTATACCCATAGTGGAGGCTCTGCCGGAATCTCGCACCGCAAAAGCTTTTATGGGTATAGCAAAGATAGTTGATTCTATATACCAAGGAGGTAAGTGATATGTTTTTTAAAAAAGCAGGGGAAAAGGTAGTCTATCTGGATCATATAGCTACTACCCCAGTGGCTCAAGAAGTACTGGATGCGATGCTTCCATATTTCAGGGATATATTTGGAAACCCTACATCATTACACAGCTTCGGTCAGCAGGCTAAGAAAGCTATAAACCAGGCAAGGGAAAAGATAGCTTATTTTATAAATGCCAAAAGCCCAGAGGAGATAGTCTTTACATCCGGTGGCATAGAGGCCAACAACCTGGCTATAAAAGGTATAGCAAAATCCTACGAGAAAAAGGGAAGACACATCATTACAACACCTATAGAACACCACTCTATACTTCATCCCTGTAAAAACTTGGAGAAAGAGGGTTTTGAAGTCACCTATCTAGACGTGGATAAATACGGTTTTGTAAACCCGCAACAGCTTGAAGAAGCCATAAGACCAGACACTATACTGATATCCATAGGACACTCCAACCGGGAGATAGGTACGGTTCAGGATATAAAGAACCTTGTTTCTATAGCAAAAGCCAAAAACCCCAAGGTTATATTCCATAGCGATATAGCACCCTCTTGCGGTCATATGCCTGTGGATGTCCAGGAGCTTGGTATAGATGCAGCTTCCTTTACAGCTCATTTGATGTATGGACCAAAAGGCGTTGGTGCTCTCTGGACCAAGAAGGGCGTGAGAATAAAGCCTCTTATAGAAGGCGGTGTCCAGGAGCGCGGAGTAAGGGCAGGCACTGAGAATGTACCAGGTATAGTAGGCTTTGGAGCAGCAGCAGAGCTTGCCATGAAAGAGATGGATGACAGGGTAAAAAGGCTCTCTTCTTATAGAGATAAAGTGAGAAAAGCGCTGGAAGAAAACCTTGATATGATAGAGTTTACAGGTCATCCCACCCAGAGGTTACCGCATCATCTTTCTGTTATAGTGCATCTTATAGAAGGGGAAGCTATGCTTCTTAGACTTGATTTGCAGGGTATAGAAACCGCTTCTGGTTCTGCCTGTGTATCCACGGCGCTGAAACAGTCTCACGTCATAGCGGCTATAGGTATACCAAAAGAAGTATCCAACGGTTCTTTGGTGTTTAGCTTTGGAAGAGACAACACCGATGAAGATATAGATTATGTGGCAAGGGAGTTTCCAAAAGTCATTCAAAAACTGAGAGAGATATCTCCATTTGACAGGACAAACTGGGATAACTACGTAAAGTCTAAGCAATAACCTTTTATAAAAGGGTGGGGTTGCCCCACCCTCCATCATCTAACCTTAATACTATGATGCTCGTTAAGTATAAATTTTATTTATAATGCTATAATATATATTTAAGAGTGGTTAGATGATTGATATTGTAAAGCTCAAAACTTTTATAACGGTGGCTGATTTAGGAAGCTTTTCAAAATCTTCTGATGTACTATATGTTACCCAGCCCGCCATAACCCAGCAGATAAAGTCCTTAGAAAAAACGATGGGTTGTAAGCTTTTAAGAAGGCAGGGCGGGAAAATAGTCCTCACAGAAGAAGGAGAAAGGCTCTATCAGAAGGCAAAACTTCTTTTAGAAAGCTACGATAACCTCGTAAAGGAGATGTCCCAGCTTAAAAAGGATATAAAAGATACCCTTTACATAGGCTCCAGCCCCACCTTTAGCGAATACAGTCTGCCGAAGCTCATAGTGGATTTTCAAAAGCTATACCCCGGAGTCACTATAAAGCTTTACGTAGATACATCTAAAAAGATAGAGGATAGCATCGTAAATGGGCTTATAAACGTAGGTATAGTAGACAAAGAAGCAGATTCCAAGATAAACAGCGTAGAGCTTTTCAAAGATGAGCTTGTTCTGTGTGTGGGTAAAAATCACGAGCTTGCCGGTACAAATATTTTAGAACCAGAAGACCTTTACAGGATAGATCTTGTTATGAGAGAGGCTTACTCCTGCACCAGAAAAACTGTGAAAGAAACGTTAGAAGCTATGGGTTTAAATTTTGAGCTTTTAAACATAAAGATAGAAACAAACTCTATGAGGTCTATTATCAACATAGTGAAATCTGGGTATGGAGCGTCGTTTTTCCCTAAAAGCTCAATACAAAAAGATATAGAAAACGGTGAGCTAATTCCCGTAAAAATTAGAAACTTCAAAGCCTATAAAGTATTTACCGTCATATACTATACAGACTTCAACAAGTCAGCCCTTGTGGATAAGTTTATAAAGTTTTTGCTGGCTAACAAAGAATCCCTTGGAGAAGCCGTTGGATTTAACGCTTAAAAACTCTATAGATGCCGTTATATTTGATGTGGATGGTGTTTTAATAGATGTAAGGCCATCTTATCACAAAGCTATATATGAAACCTTCAAGCATTACACCAAAAAAGATTTAAAACAAGAGGATTTTATCTTTGTAAAAAAGAAAGCGGGTATAAACAACGACTGGGAAAGTACATCAGTTCTCATACTAATAGACTATGGATACATAAAGAAAGAAGAGGCCATAGAATATACAAAAAATCAAACATACATACAGAAAAAGATATTTGAAAACCCATACTTTAATTACCACGAGCTTGTAGAGGTTTTTGAGGCTTTTTATAAAAAATTTAGAACACATGAGAAGCTCCTTCTTGGCAAAGAGTTTTTAGAAAAGATAAAAAGGCGATACAAAACAGGCATAGTGACCGGAAGACCGAGGGAAGATTTGATGTTTTCTTTGAAGTATTTTGACATTGAAAACATGTTTGATTTTATAGTGGATGATGATTTTATAGAGGATAAGACAAAGAGAAAGCCAAGCAAATATGCGCTAAAATACTGTGTTGATGCCATATGTGAAAAGGGCGGGGTTTATCTTGGGGATACCATAAGCGATATAATGATGACAAAACACTACAACGAATGTTTTAAACCTTTAATACACTATATACACTGCGATTTTTATGGAAACGAAGATAGCTCCATATCTCGAGAGTACACATGCGTAAAGACGCAGGAAGAGCTAGAAGCCCTGTTGTTATGATTTTAGGTTGTTAAGATAGCCAAGGAGCACCTGATAATGGTAGTTTATAAGCACTGTTTTTTCGTGAGAGAGCTTTTTGTCTTTTAGTTTATCGGGATGGCATTCTTTTATCATCTTCCTGTAAGCCTTTTTAAGGTTTTCTTCGTTTAGCTCCTCTAGGCCAAAAAATTTCATAGAGTTTGATATCTTTGAGGAAAAGACCTTGGGATTTCTGCAGAACCTCCAGTAGGTAGAAACATAGGATTTGGCCACGCTCTTTTTTGAAGAGTAGTATCTATCAAAGCATTCTACGAGCTTGGAATAAGGCATGTACTTGTACAGGGTTTTTATTATAAACTTGTCAAACCACTCTTTTATAAACTCCTCTTCATCCAGATAGCGATATTTGTCGTATAGTGTAAAAAACGAAGATTGAAACTCTGAGAGCCTATTTTGGTAAAGGTATTCTACGATCTTCTCATGGAAACTCATTTTTATCTTCAAATATCTTGTCAATATCTATTATTATGAGGATGCCGTTGTCCACCTGGGCGATATTTTTTACATATTCGCTGTATCTTCCCACCATAGGGTTTGGTTCTAAATCGTCTTCTCTTACCTTTATAACGCCGTAAATCTCATCCACTATGATACCTATCTTTCCAAACCTTGTTTCTAATATCACTATCCTCTGGGATTCTCTGGTCTCTTGGAGTCCCAGCTTCTCTTTCAATGAGACGATAGCCATTATCTCACCGCGTATGTTTATAACACCTCTTATGTGGCTTTTAGAAAAAGGAACAGGTACTATATCCCTCATCTTGGTTATCTCTACCACCTTTGTAAGCGGTATTCCCATGAGCTCATTCTCTAGGTATATAGCCAGGAACTCCAGAAGATTTACCTGAGATTTCTTCCCCTTCTGTGCTGAAGCGTTTTCAGCTTTAACTATGCTTGTCATAAAACCTCCTAAAAATCTTCAATAAAGTTATATTAACATATTAGATAACTTTTTTCCATATTTATCATGCTTTAAAATTATCTTACAGCTTATGGTAAAATAAGCTTTTTATGAGGTTGTTTTTGTTTTTTCTAAAAAGCCTTCTGGTCAACGTATATTTTTATACCGCTGTTATATGTTTTATATTCTTCTCTATAGAGTCATTCTCCGTAGTCTACATGCTAAGTTATGTAAAAATCCTCACCGCTTTAGGGTTTTTAACCTCCTGGTTTTCTTATTACTTTATATACTTTCTACCCCTTGGGGTGATGCTGAGTGCATTCTCATTTTTCTATAAGCTTTTTAGCCAGAAGAAGATCCAGGCTTTTTATGTGTTTGGAATAAGCCCTCTTCATATATTAAAACAAAGCCTGTACGTGGTGGCAATACCTCTTTCTATAGGGCTTTTGTTTTCATTTTTTATCACAAACGAGGATATCACATACGCCAAAAATTATCTTGTGGAAGAGTTTGCCAAACAGATGATAGAATCCATCCCTCCAAAGACCTTTGAACACATAGAAGGCTATGGTGTTTATTTTGACAGCAAATCAAAAGACTCCTTTGAAAACATGTTTATCTCAGAAAACGGCAAATACATATACATGAAGAAAGCCTCCTATAAAAACGGCGTGCTTTATGCCAAAGACGGTGAGGTATTTACAGAAGAAAACGCCAAAAATTATATAGTAGATTTTAAAAGCCTGAAAATACAGATTTATAAGCTAAACTCTTCAAGCATCTCAAAAAGCCTCGTAAGAAAAGATATAATATTTGATATTTTAAACATACTTTTTACACCCGTTTTTATATTTATAGGGTTTTATCTCATATCGCATATAAGGATGAGCTCGGGCATGTTTTACACGTTTTTAGCTTTTTTTATAATAATCCATGAAGCCCTTGTAACTGTCATAAAAACTTTTATCCTAAAAGCCTGAAAACTAACCGAAGTTGTTGGAAACCTTTGACTGGGTGGTCTCTAAGCCCTTTACCAGATTTCCATACACCTGATAGGCTTTTGAGAGGTCTATAAGATGCACCATCTCCCTTACCGGGTTTACGTTTGAGCCTTCTAAAGCTCCTTGAATCAGCGTGGATGTGGTATCAGGGGTAGCATTCTGGGCAGTATAGAGGTCGTTGCCCGCTTTCTCTGGGTTTGTGAGGTCCACAAGGCCTATAGTACCCACCTGAGTGGGAGTCTCGTTGGTGCCCTGGGTGGTGATGAATACGTTTCCCTGGGGTGATATGTGAATGGAAGTGGCTATAGGTGGAATTTGAATGGGCTGGTTTTTTGGTCCCAAGACCTTCATGCCGTAGTGGTTTACAAGGTATCCGTTTTTATCCAGCTGAAAGTCTCCCCTTCTTTGGTAGAATATCTGTCCGTTGTCGTTCATCACCTTGAAAAAACCCTTACCGTTTATGGCAAGGTCAAGGGGGTTGTCGGTTTTTCTAATAGGTCCTTCGGAGTAGTTTGTGTATATCTTTTCCATGATGGGATAGACGTAGTTGTTGGAGGGGTTGTCGGGGGCGTTGCCGGGTTCTTTTTCAAGGTTTGGTGTGTAGTAAGCCAGCGCCGATAGAAAATCTTTTTTAAAGCCGGGGGTATCTGCGTTTGCTATGTTGTTGGCCACCACATCAAGCCTTCTTTGCTCTAAACTCATACCGCTTGCAAGCACATACATGGGCTGATAATCTAAAGCCATATCAACTCCTCTCTTTCTTATAAATATAAGCGTTTTCTATAAAAGATGCAAATAGTCTGTGCGCTTTAAAGGGTTTGCTTTTGAACTCCGGATGAAACTGACATCCTATATACCACCTGTGGTCTTTTAGCTCAAGTATCTCCACCAGAGATTTTTTAGGATATATGCCAGAGGCTATAAAACCGTTTTTCTCAAAGCTCTCTTTGTAAGCGTTGTTAAATTCGTACCTGTGTCTGTGTCTTTCGTATATGAGAGTTTCTTTATAAATATCGTAAGCTTTTGTGTTTTCTTTTATAAGACATTCGTAAGCCCCAAGCCTCATCGTACCTCCCATATTCTCTATAGCTTTTTGCTCTTCCATTATGTCTATGACAGGGTTTGGTGTGTTTGGGTCAAACTCCGTTGAGTTTGCATCTTTAAAGCCCAAAACGTTTCTTGCAAACTCCACCGCCATAAGCTGCATACCAAGGCATATACCAAAGGTGGGAATGTTCTTGGTCCTGCCGTAATGAAGGGCTTTTATCTTACCCTCTACACCCCTTTCGCCAAACCCACCTGGTATCAGTATGCCATCCACCCCTTCTAAATCCTTCTCCTCAACGTTTTCAGAGTCAACCCAGATCATGTTTACCTTTAGTCTGTGCTCAATGCCTGCGTGTATGAGGGCTTCTATGAGACTCTTATAAGCATCCTTTAGCTTTATATACTTGCCCACTATGGCTATATCAACGCTGTCTTTTAAGCTGTTTAAACTGGATACGATGTTTTCCCACTTTGATAAATCTGGTTCTTGTTTATGGATACCAAAGGCGTTTATTATAATCTTGTCCAGGTTTTGGGCTTTTAGGATAAGAGGTATCTTGTAGATATAATCAACGTCGTAAGCGGATATGACGTTTTCTGGTTTGACGTTGCAAAACATCGCTATCTTGGATTTGACATCCTGAGGAAGCTCCACCTCCGAACGGCATATTATGACATCGGGCTGGATACCTATAGCCCTCAACTCTTTCACCGAATGCTGGGTGGGTTTTGTCTTTAGCTCTCCGGCCACAGATATATAAGGCACGTATGTTAAATGGATAAAAAGGGTGTTTTCCCTTCCAAGCTCAAGCTGAAGCTGTCTTATAGCCTCCAAAAACGGCAAGCTCTCTATGTCTCCGACGGTGCCACCAATCTCCACTATCGTCACGTCCTTATCTTTTGAGGCTTTTAATATCATGGATTTTATCTCATCGGTTACATGAGGAATCACCTGCACCGTAGAACCAAGGTAAACGCCCTTTCTCTCTTTTTCCAGAACGCTGTTGTAGATTTTGCCGGCGGTTATGTTGTTTAGCTTTGATAAGTTTGTGCTGGTAAAGCGCTCATAGTGTCCCAGATCAAGATCAGTTTCAGCTCCGTCTTCTGTGACAAACACCTCACCGTGCTGATAGGGGTTCATGGTGCCGGGGTCTACGTTGAGATATGGGTCTAGCTTTTGAAGGGTGATATTGAGTCCAAGGCCTTCTAGCAAAGCCCCTATGGAAGCGGAGGCCACGCCCTTTCCAAGGGAAGATAAAACACCACCTGTAACGAATATGAACTTGCTTTTTGAAGAGTGCATTCTTTATTATATCATGGAAACAATTCTGGTAAAATAATAGCTTATGAAAGAGTATATACCAAAAGAGGTTGAACAAGAGGTTTTAGAAAACTGGTACAAATCCAATATATATACTGTTAAAAGCCCAAAAAAGCCCTTTAGCATGGTGATACCACCACCCAACGTGACGGGCTCTTTACATATAGGGCATGCTCTTAACATAACCCTTCAGGATATAGTGGCGAGGTTTAAGAGGATGCAGGGCTTTGATGTGGTATGGGTGCCCGGTTTTGACCATGCTGGTATCGCCACTCAGTTTGTGGTAGAAAGAGAGCTATCAAAGGAAAACCTCTCAAGATTTACTTTAGGAAGGGAAGAGTTTATAAAAAGAGTATGGGAGTGGGTTTACAGATCAAGGGACAACATCAAAAACCAGATAAAAAGGCTGGGCGCTTCCGTAGACTGGTCAAGGGAGCGTTTTACGATGGATGAGGGCTTTTCAAGGGCTGTAAGACATGCTTTTAAAAGACTCTACGACGAAGGGCTTATAAAAAAAGACACCTACATAGTAAACTGGTGTCCCAAAGACCTTACAGCTCTATCAGACCTTGAGGTAGAACACGAGGAAGAAAAGGGAAAGCTCTATTACATAAAATATCCGGTAATAGGTAGCGACGAACATATAACGGTTGCCACCACAAGACCAGAGACGATGCTTGGGGATGTGGCGGTAGCTGTAAATCCAAACGACGAAAGGTATAAGCATCTAATAGGCAAAAAATTAAAACTTCCACTGGTGGACTGGAACAGATACGATATAAACGGCAACGAAATAAGCCCTGAAATACCCATTATAGCGGATGAGTTTGTGGATATGGAGTTTGGCACCGGTGCTGTGAAGATAACCCCTGCTCACGACCCAAACGACTATGAAGCTGGACTAAGACACAGCCTTCCAATCGTAAAGATAATGGATGAATCCGCAAAGCTTACCAAAAACGCCGGCAGGTTTGAGGGTTTAGACAGATACGAAGCGAGGGAAAAGATAGTAGAGGAGTTAAGGGTTTTGGGGCTTTTAGAAAAAGAACAAGAACACATACACGCTGTAGGAAAGTGCTACAGATGTAAAACCACCATAGAGCCCATGGTATCCACCCAGTGGTTTTTGAAAGTATCAAGTAAAAAAGACGAGTTTTTAGATATAGTAAAAGCCAAAAAAACAAGGTTTATACCGCCAAACTGGGAGAAAAACTACTTTGAGTGGATAGAAAACATAAAAGACTGGTGTATATCCCGTCAAATATGGTGGGGGCACAGAATACCGGTATGGGAGTGTGAGGACTGCAAGAAAGAATCTATTTATACCGATGAAGATTTTAGCTACGTTCAGGATAAGCTCATATTCAACCTTTTGGCGGATGGCAAGATAAAAAAGATTTTCACACCAAAAGAGATAGACGATATATTAAATGGTAAAAACTTTGTGCATCCTGAAATGAGCACTCTTGATTTTTACAAGCACTTTGCCTATAAGAAGTACTACGCCACCGGCATAAACGAATTTTCCATATGGCAGTACATGGCAAACAGAAGAGATTTGTACAAATATCATAAAGATGTTAAAGGTTTTGAGCTTTTATTAAAGTGTAAACACTGCGGTTCTACCAATATAAAACAGGTGGAAGATGTATTGGATACGTGGTTTTCATCCGCTTTGTGGCCTTTTGGCGTATTTTCCTGGCCAGAGCAAAATCAGGATTTAGAAATGTGTTATCCCAACAACCTTCTGGTAACCGCCTTTGACATACTATTCTTCTGGGTGGCCCGCATGATAATGATGAGCAAGATGCTAAACGACAAAGAACCCTTCAAAGATGTCTATATACACGCTCTTATAAGGGATGAAAAAGGCCAGAAGATGTCAAAAACCAAAGGAAACGTCATAGACCCAATAGACGTTATAGAAAAGTACGGGGCTGATAGCCTCAGGTTCACACTTGCTTCTCTTAGTTCTGCCATAAGGGATATAAAGCTCTCAGAACAGAAGTTTGAAGCGAGCAAGTTTTTTGCCAACAAGATATGGAACGCTGCAAAGTACGTCATATCAAACACCCCTGAAAACTTTCTTACAGATATCATATATGGAGACGCCTACGAAAAAGAAGACTACTGGATAATCACCGCTTTGAACCTCACCATAGGACAGGTGACCGAATACCTTGAAAATTACCAGTTTAGCCATGCTGCTCAAAGCATCTACAACTTCTTCTGGAACGAGTTCTGCGACTGGTATATCGAGTTTTCAAAGCTCCGCATATACGAAAAACCCCTTGAGATAAAAGAAGATATGACCGAAGAAGAAAAAACCAAGATAGAACAAGAAAACCAAAGAATCCACAAAAGAAAACTAACCGCCATAGGCGTTTTAAACACCGTTTTATCAAAAGCCCT
>CAYFGH010000033.1:9227-11272 GCA_964342735.1 uncultured Aquificaceae bacterium | reverse complement strand
GGTATAGTGCTTTATCAGGGAAAAATCGCCGAGATGAAAACCGGTGAGGGTAAAACCCTCGTGGCTGCGGCACCGGCGTTTTTCACAGGTCTCACAGATATAGGGGTTCACGTGGTGACGGTAAACGATTATCTTGCCAAAAGAGATGCCACCTGGATAGGGCCCATATATAGATTTTTAGGCCTTGAAGTGGGGGTTATAAACTCAGACAGCATGAGCTATCTTATAGACTGGCAGGACCCAGAAAAGGCCATGGACGCCATAGAAAAAGACATAAGGGTGTGGCCAAAGGGTATGGTGGGAAATACCATAGATTATTCAAAAATAGATGTGCACGCCAAAACCTCATACTTTACCAAAGCAATACCCACCGAAAGGGTAAAAGCCTACCAGGCACACATAACCTACGGCACTAACAACGAATTTGGCTTTGACTACCTGAGGGATAACCTAGCAGTTTCAAAAGAGCAGATAGTCCAGGTAAAAGGACATGGATACGCCATAGTGGATGAGATAGACAGCATACTTATAGACGAGGCAAGGACACCTCTTATAATAGCGGGGCCTTCTAATTTAGACAACAAAGTGGTATTGCAGGCCAACGAGTTTGTAAAAACCCTAGAAATAGAAAAAGATTTTACAATTGATGAAAAAAACAGAACCGCGATGCTTACAGAAGAGGGTATAGAAAAAGCCGAAAAATACTTTGGCATACAGAATTTATACGATATCAGGCACATTGACTTGGTACACGCTATAAATAAAGCCTTACTGGCTCATCATCTTTACAAAAAAGATGTTCATTACATGGTAAAAGATGGAGAGATTCTTATAGTGGATGAGTTTACCGGAAGAGCGTTGCCCGGTAGAAGATGGAGCGAAGGTCTTCATCAGGCCATAGAAGCAAAAGAAGGCGTAGAAATTCAGGAAGAGAACCAGACCCTTGCCACCACAGCATTTCAAAATTACTTCAGGCTCTACAAGAAGCTTGCTGGTATGACAGGTACCGCTGAAACAGAAGCCTTAGAGTTTAAAGAGATATACAACTTAGACGTAGTTGTGATACCCACCAACAAACCAAACATAAGAAAAGATTTACCGGATGCGATATTCAAAACAAAAAAAGAAAAATGGGATTATATAGTAAAAATAATAGAGGAAAACCATGCCAAAGGAAGGCCCATACTGGTGGGTACCGTATCCATAGAGGATTCTGAAACCCTTTCCAAGCTTTTAGAGAAAAAAGGTATAAAACACAACGTACTGAATGCCAAACAGCACGAAAAAGAAGCCTGGATAATAGCCCAGGCAGGTAGAAAAGGAGCTGTCACCATAGCCACCAACATGGCAGGTAGAGGAACAGATATACTCCTTGGCGGCAACCCAGAGTTTTTAGCAAGGGAGATTCTAAAGCAGAAGGGTATAGACGAAAATCAGGCCACAGAAGAAGAGTGGAAAAAAGCCTACGAAGAGGCCACAAAGATAACCCAGCAGGAGAAAGAAGAGGTTATAAAAGCTGGCGGGCTTCTGGTAATAGGTACCGAAAGGCACGAATCCAGAAGAATAGACAATCAATTAAGAGGTAGGGCCGGAAGACAGGGAGACCCGGGAGAGTCAAGGTTTATACTGTCTTTAGAGGATGACCTTCTTAGGATATTTGGTGGGGATAGGGTTAAAAAGCTCATGGAGTTTATGAAGATACCGGAGGGAGAACCTATAGAAAGCTCTTTGGTGTCAAAATCCTTAGAAGGGGCTCAGGAGAGGATAGAGCTTCAAAACTTCCAGTCCCGTAAAAGATTGCTGGAGTACGACGAGGTCATAAACATACAGCGCTCTGTGGTATACGATATAAGACGCTCAATACTTTTCCAGGACGACATAAAAGAAGAGATCAAAGATTATATAAGAGATGTCATACATAATCAAGTTTTTACGCTTTTAACAGCAGATGAACCAGAATTGTGGGAATTAGAACCCTTAAGAACCTTTTTCAAAGAGTGGATAAACTTAGAACTGCCAGAGCACTTTGAGGCAAAAGACAGAGA
>CAYFGH010000033.1:0-9127 GCA_964342735.1 uncultured Aquificaceae bacterium | reverse complement strand
GAACAGGAGCTGGGCCAAGAAACCATGAGGGAGATAGAAAAGGTTTTTGCTCTTAACATAATAGATAACCTCTGGAGAGAACAGCTTCACACCATAGATAAGCTAAGAGAAGGCATATACCTAAGAAGCTATGCCCAGAGAGACCCCCTTGTGGAGTTTAAAAAAGAGGCTTTCAGACTCTTTGAAGAGCTCATGCTAAACTTCAAGATATCCACCATCCAGTCCATCATGAACGCCCAGATATCAAAAGAGGAGCTGGAACAACAAGAGCAAAATATGTTCAATCTTGAAATTGATACATTGAGCAAAAGTATGGCTATGAGTGAGGCCATAGAAAACATAGCAAAAGAGTTTCAAGAAAAAAAACCAAAGTTTAGAACGTTAAAAGACAGATTACAAGAGCGTAAGAAAAAGTTAGAACAAGGGGGTCAAAAAGCATGATAAAGTTTGGAACAGATGGCTGGAGGGCCATAATAGGTTTTGAATTCAGTCAGGACAACATCGTAAGAGTGGCAAAAGCCCATGCAAGAGCGTTGAAAAAACACAATCTAAACAGCGTTATAGTAGGATACGACCACAGGTTTTTAGGAGAAAGATTTGCCCTTCTTGTGGCAAACGCCATGAAAACAGAGGGCGTAAACGCAGATGTCACAAAAGAACCTGTCAGCACCCCAAACATATCCTTTGCCGTTAAATACATGGGATATCACCAAGGGGTAATGATAACAGCCTCACACAATCCGTATTATTACAGCGGTTACAAGATAAAAGAATCCTTTGGGGGTGCAGCAACACCGGAGTTTATCCAGGAAGTAGAAGAAGAGATAAAAAACATAGAAGATGTGAGTTTCAAAGAACACGAGATAAAAAGAGTGGACATCATAAAC
Organism: uncultured Aquificaceae bacterium; assembly: GCA_964342735.1. Taxonomy (GTDB): domain Bacteria; phylum Aquificota; class Aquificia; order Aquificales; family Aquificaceae; genus Hydrogenobaculum. Next base: position 8,240 of record CAYFGH010000033.1, on the reverse strand, counting down.
CCTTACATAGAAAAAACTCTGTCAAACATAGACAAAGCTGTGTTTTCTGAGAAAGAGTTAAACATAGTGCATGACTCCATGTATGGACCCTCTTTCAAATACTATCTTGGGGCTTTTAAAGATAAGAAGATAAACATATTTTCCATAAGGCATCACAAAGATGCGCTGTTTGGAGAGGGAGCCCCAGAACCCGTTGAGAAAAACCTGCACATGTTAAAGGACAAGGTAAAGACCACCTTATCACATCTTGGTATAGCAAACGATGGAGACGGTGATAGGGTAGCCCTTGTGGATGAAAAAGGAGAGTTTGTAAACTCACAGCTAGTATACATCCTTCTAATGCTTCACATCATCAAAAACAAAGGCATAAAAAATGGTGCAGTGGTAAAAACAGTATCCACCAGCTTTCTGGTGGACAGGATATGTAAAGATTTTGGCATAGAGCTGGAGGAAACACCGGTTGGTTTTAAATACATAAACGAGATAGTGTTAAAAAAAGATGTGATATTTGGTGGGGAAGAGTCTGGAGGTTATGGATTTCCGTTTTTCCTGCCAGAAAGAGATGGATTTTTATCCGGGCTTTTCATAATAGAGATGATGATATTAGAGGATAAATCTTTGTCCGATATTATAAAGGATATATTTAACAAATATGGAGAAGCTTACTATCAGAGGGTAGATTTAAAGGTAGAAGAGCATATAAAACAAAGACTAAAAGACCTCATCAAAAACCCTCCAGATAAATTGGAGGATATAACGGTAAACAGAGTAAACACCAAGGACGGTCTTAAGCTCATATTTGAAGATGACTCGTGGGTACTTTTAAGAGCATCTGGCACAGAACCACTCATCAGAGTTTACGCAGAAGCCACATCAAAAGAGTTTTTAAATACTTTGCTTTCAAAAGCCCAGAAACTTCTATCATAAATAATGGAAAAAGAAAGGGTAGTGGTTTTTATAGACGGTTCTAACGTATTTCACGGGCTGAGAAACGAAACCTTCAGGGTTGATTATCTAAAGCTGGTGGAGTTTTTAACGGGGGACAGGTTTTTAGTAAGAGCGTATTTTTACTCAGCGCTTCCAAGCGAAAAAGATATGGACAAACAGGCAAAGGATAGTTTTTCCCGTCAAAAAAAGTTTTTAGAAGACCTCTCTTTCATGGGTATAAAGGTAAAGCTTGCAAAGCTAAGAAAGCTACCCGATGGCACATTTTTAGAAAAAGAGGTGGATATAATGCTTGCCACAGATATGCTGTCTTTGGCTTATAAAAACGCTTACGATACATGTGTGCTTGTAAGTGGGGACAGCGATTTTTCATACACTGTAGAAGAGGTGCAGTCTCTGGGAAAAAGGGTAGAAAACGCCACATTCAAGAAGACATCCTCATACTCTCTCAGAAGGCTCAGCGATAAGTTTATATACCTTGATGATCATATAGACAAATTCTTACTGAGACCAAAAGAGCCTACCGTATGGGACAAGATAAAAAATATTTTCAAAATAGACATTGTAAATTAAAATCTTGAAAATTTTATAAAATTGCTTTATAATTAAAATATACTTTTTTTAAGGAGGAGTAAGATGAAAAAGTTACTCATCATAGCAGCCGCAGGGTTGGCACTTGTTGCTTGCTCTAAGCAACAGTCCGCAGAACAAAGCAGTGGTAGCGAAAACGCACCAGCCGCTACCCAGAACGCAGCACCACCACCTCCAACACCAGCAACACCAGAAGCTGGTTCTTCTTCAAGCTCCGGTTCTTCAAACGGCGGAGCAGCTACTACCCCATCAGCTGGCTCAAGCTCTTCAAACTCTGGAGCATCAAACTCAAACTCATCCAGCTCATCAAATTCATCAAATTCATCAAACTCAGGTTCAGCTGGTTCAAGCTCAAGCAATTCAGACTCATCTTCTGCACCAGCTCCAGCACCAGCTCAATCTGGTTCAAACGGTCAATAATAGAAACCTTATCCCCCGCTCGCTGGGGGTTTTAACATCTTACATGTTATAATATACAGATGCAAGAAAATGTAATTATAGACACAAGTATATTCACAAATCCAAACATATATAAAAATATTTCATTAGGACAGCCCATAGATGCCATAGAAGCTTTTATAGGTCTTGCTCATAAAAGCAGAAAAAAAATCTACATGCCAAGGACCGTTTACATAGAGCTGTGTAAAGTGGTGGATTTAGAACCTCTAAAGAGTAAATTTGAATCAGCAATCATCATAAAATCTCCAAACAGATGCAATATAACCCTCAACGCAACCATACTTTTTGACTTTGTAGAAGACATGAGAATAAGGATAAACAAAGGCCTCAGGATAGCCGAGGAGTTTGCAAGAGATAAAACCCAGGATATACAGAGCACCATATCAAAACTGAGGGAAAAGTACAAAGAGGCACTCCGGCAGGGAACGCTTGATAGCAAAGAGGACGTTGATGTGATACTCCTTGCCATGGAGCTAAACGGGGTCATACTATCTGGAGATGAGGGTATAAACCTCTGGGCAGATAAGCTTGGGGTAAGGACTGTAAATCCTCTTTTTATACAGGAGTTTTTGAGCTTTTAATATATAATAGATTTTAGTAAATTTCCGGAGGTTTTTATGAACGTAAAGAAAATAGCTATAGCTTTGGCAGCCTGGACACTGTTTTACAACGCATCCCCTGCTATGGCAGCCTTTGTGAACTCAAAACCACCTATCGAGATAAACACAAACAAAGAGCAGTATATAAAAGAGATTCAAAAAGCCCTAGAAAACAAGATAGTAGCCGAGAAGCTAAAAGAGTACGGCATGAGTAAAGAAGAGATAGAGAAAAAACTAAAATCCATGAACGAAGAACAGCTAAGGCTCTTGGCTAACGCTTCCAAAAAACTAAACGAAGGTGGAGACGCTCTTGGTCTTGCTATAGCTGTTCTTGTGATAGTGCTTCTGGTGGTGCTCATATTAAGGCTTACGGGTAAAGAGGTGATTATAAGATAAAGCGCTTAATTTTTATAATTGGGCTTTTATCAGCTATATCTTATGGGGGTAGTTTTTGCTCCCATATCGATATACCTTTTGTAAAGCAAACTAAAGAAGATTTGTGCGGTCCTGTGGCGGTAGAAGAGGTGCTCATCTTTTACAAAGATAAAAAGCCCTTTGATAGCATAGTAAAAGCTGTATACACCCCATCTATAAAAGGAAGCCTTATAACGGATATTGAGAACTATTTTGAAAAAGAAGGTTTTAAGACAAGATACGTAAGGAGCATAAAATCCATAAAAGATGAGATAAGAAAGTGTAGACCCGTAATAGCGCTTCTTGATATGGGGAACTTTCTATTTTCTGTGCCTCATTACACTGTAATAACCGGATTCAATCAGAAGGGCTTTTTTATGACAGACGGGTATAAAAAGGACAGGTTTATGAGTTTTGAGGATTTTAAGAAAAGGTTTAAAAGTATGGGGAACGTGGCGCTTGTTGTGCTAAAATAATCTTTGCTATGGAAGAGATTAGAAAAAACAAGTTAGAAGAGCTTTCTAAAAGCCAGAAACACGTTTACAAGTACGAGTTTGAAAGCCCATACTTTATCCATGAGATAAGACAAAGATACGAAAAAGAACCGCCAGAGAAAAAGGTTACAGTAAAAGCCACCGTAAAAAGGGTGTCAAAGCTAGAGGATGGTTTTGTTTTGAGGGTTGCCTCAGACACGGGGCTAGAGATGTTAGCATACACAAAAGAGACTTTTGAGCCCAACAAAACCTACAACATAGAAGGGGTTTTATCAAGGGTAGACGAAAAACTGAGCCTCATAGATGCAAAACCCACAGAAAAAGAACCAGATACCACCATAGACGAGATTAAAAAAGAGTACGACCTGGACCCAAACTTTGAAGAGATATCTATAGCTGGAAGGTTCATAGCCCTGAGGAGCATGGGCAAAGCTATATTCGGGCACATTCAGGATTTTAGCGGTAAACTCCAGATATACATCAAGAAAGACGTGGTGGGAGATGAGAAGTTTAAGTTTGTAGAGGATTTTCTGGATGTGGGTGATATCATCGGTGTAAAGGGAAAGCTTTTCAGAACACACACCGGAGAGCTTACAATAGAGGTTTTTGATATTGAGCTTTTAACAAAAGCCCTAAACAACATGCCAGAAAAATGGCACGGCATCAAGGATGTGGAGGTAAAATACCGCCAGAGATATCTGGATCTCATCGCCAACGAAAGCTCAAGAAGGGTGTTTGCCCTGAGGTCAAAGATTATAAAAGCTCTGAGAGAGTTTTTTGACAGAAACAAGTTTATGGAGGTGGAAACTCCCATCCTTCAGCCTGTTGCATCCGGTGCCACCGCAAAACCCTTTGTCACATACCACAACTATTTAGAGTCAGAGCTTTATCTCAGGATTGCCCCGGAGCTATATCTGAAAAAGCTCATAGTGGGTGGCATACCCAGGGTGTATGAGATTGGCAAAAACTTCAGAAACGAAGGGGTGGACACCACCCACAACCCAGAGTTTACGATGGTGGAGTTTTACGCTGCATACTGGGATTATAAGAAGCTAATACGCTTTACCGAAGAGCTTTTTGATTATCTAACAGAGGTTACCGGTATTAAAAGCGTAGAAACACAAAACGGCGTTATAAATTTAAAACCACCCTTTAAAGTGGCGAAGTTTTTTGAGCTTTTAGAAGAAAAAACATCAAAAGATAAGAGCTTTTTCCTGCATCACGAAGAAGAGCTCAAAAAGTACGCCCAGGAGCTTGGTATACCAAAAGCCTACAGCTTATCAAAACCAAAGCTCATAGAGAAGGTTTTTGAATACACCGTAGAGGATGAACTGATACAACCCACTTTCATCATAGATTTTCCAAAGATACTCTCGCCCCTTGCCAAAACCCACAGGGAAGATGATGAGCTGGTGGAACGCTTTGAGCTTTACATCAACAAAAAGGAGATAGCAAACGCATACTCAGAGCTAAACGACCCAGAAGACCAGGCCAGAAGATTTTTAGAGCAGAAGCTTCAAAAGGCCACCGGTGATGAAGAGGCTATGGAAACGGACGATGATTTTATAGAAGCCCTAAGATACGGCATGCCGCCCACCGCCGGTGAGGGTATAGGCATAGACAGGCTTGTAATGCTCTTTGCCAACGTAGATTCCATAAGGGATGTGATATTGTTCCCAGCCGCCAGAAAACTTGAGCAATAAATTTTATATAAACTTTTATTTAAAAGGAGTATTGCCATGGAAAAGGTTTTTTTTGACATATATGAAAAAGCCAAGAAGGATGAAATCACCAAAGATGAGGCTCTTTTTATCTTAAAAGCCGAAGACAGGTATATACCGCTCATCGTATATCTTGCCTCCAAGCTAAAAGATGAGTTTTTTGACTCGAGCAAGTTTGAGTTTTGCTCCATCATAAACGCCAAAAGCGGTGCCTGCTCGGAAGACTGCAAATTCTGTGCCCAGTCAAAATTCTATAAAACCCCCATAAACATATACAAGCTTGTGGATAAAGAAGAGCTCGTAGAAGGGGCTTTAAGGGGAGTTGAGTACGGGGCAAACAGATACTGCATGGTGCTCAGTGCAAAAGCAGCCTCCGATGAAGAGGTAGAAAAGCTAGCTGAAGCTGTAAAGGAAATAAAAGCCCAAAACATACCTATAAACGTATGCGTATCAGCTGGTACCATAAGCTTAGAAAGCCTTTTAAAGCTAAAGGAAGCTGGGGTTACCCGTATAAACCACAACCTTGAAACCTCAGAAAGATACTTTCCAAACATAGTATCCACCCACACCTGGAGAGAGAGGTTAGAAACTATAAAAAACGTTCAGAAAGCAGGACTTTCCACCTGTAGCGGTGCCATATTTGGTCTTGGGGAATCCGATGAGGACAGGGTAGAGCTTGCCTTTGTCTACAAAGAACTTGGTATAGATTCAATACCCTTAAACTTTTTGATGCCCATACCAAACACACCCTTAGAGCACAACAAACCCATAAGGGCTTTAGAGGCTTTGAAGATAATAGCCATGTTTAGATTTACAAACAAAAGTGCAGAACTGAGACTCTGCGGTGGAAGAGAGCAGACCCTTGGAGACTTTCATGGAATGGCGGCCTTTATGGCAAACGCCCTGATGGCTGGAGGATACCTCACAAGGGCTGGAAGGGATATCAAAAAAGATTACAAGATGCTTGAGGATATGTCCTTAGAAAGGCTTCAGACTGAAGAAGTGTGCAGATAGAGCTCATTGAAAAAAAGCTCATAGAGCTATGTCATGAGGCTAAAAGCTTAGACAGGGTGCCCGTAAGCGCCATCATCACAAAAGATGATAGGATAATCTCTTACGCTTTTAACGGCATAAAAAGTATAGAGCATGCGGAGATGCTGGCTTTGGAAAAGGCGATGGATTATCTTGGTCAGAAAAGGCTGGACGGATGCAATATATATGTGAGCCTGGAACCCTGTCCGATGTGCGCTTATGCCATAGTGCTATCCCGCATAGAAAAGGTTTATTTTTTTTCTTTGGATGAGAAAAAAGGAGCCGTTATAAGCAACATGAATATATTAGAGTATTTTGATTTTAAGGTAAAATGGGAGTACAGAAAAAATGAAACGTTTGAGAATATGTTGAAGGATTTTTTTAAAACTAAGAGGCTCTAAACTATGATAAAATAAAATACATGATAGAAAGAATCAAAGTAAAAACCGCAAAACATACTTCGGTGGTAAATATAACTCAGAGGATAAGAGAGATTGTGGAAAGCTCTTCTGTGGAAAACGGTCTTTGCATAGTCTATGTGCCTCATACCACAGCAGCAGTGTTTATAAACGAAGGGGCAGACCCCGATGTGGTAAAAGATATTTTAAACACATTAGAAAAGCTGGTGCCGTGGAAAAACGATTATGCTCATATGGAAGGGAATGCGGCAGCACACATTAAATCCTCCATCATAGGAAATTCCAGAATAGTGCCTATATTAGAAGGTAGGCTTATGCTGGGAAGATGGGAAGCCATATTTTTAGCGGAGTTTGATGGACCAAGAGAGAGGGAAGTGATAGTAAGCATTGTGAGGACTTGATGATACATACAGTTTTTGCGTTTTTAATACTGATAAGCATACTGATAGTATTTCATGAGTTTGGTCATTTTATAGTGGCTAAACTTTTCGGTGTGAAGGTAGAGGTGTTTTCTGTGGGTTTTGGAACACCCATCTTTAAAAAGAAGATAGGAGAAACAGAATACCAGATAGCCTATATCCCGATGGGAGGATACGTAAAACTATACGGCGAAGAAGAGGATACAAAAGACCCAAGAGCCTTCTCCTCAAAAGCTCCGTGGCAGAAAATGCTCATAGCAGCGGCAGGTCCTTTTTTCAACCTGCTCATAGCCTTTATTGCCTTTACAATGTCTTTTTATATAGGTATCCATCAACCCGCTTACATAGATGAGCCGGTAAAGGTGGGTTATATATCCTCAAAATCCCCCTTTTACAAAGCTGGCATAAGACCAGGCGACAAGATTTTGCAAATAGATGGTGTGCCTATAAAAAACTGGAGATCTCTTTACGTGGCTGAGATAAAGGCGGTTGGTAAAAGCTCAAAAGTGGTTTTTGAAAGAGATAACCATATATACACCTCAACCATCACCCTTGGTAAGATATTAAACCAGGATTCTATAGGGATTTTACCGGAAATCCCACCTGTGGTAGGCGGTGTTTTAAAGGATTCTCCAGCCTATCAGATAGGTTTAAAACCAGAAGACAAGATACTAGCAGTAAATGGAATACCCATAAAAACCTGGTATGATCTCTCAGAATACATGAGAAAAGATAAAGGTCATCCTTTAAGCCTTGTGATAGAAAGAAACAAAGAGCTTCTGGTGAAGTATGTGGTACCAAAATACTCACCCAGTATGAAAGAATACTATATAGGCGTTTTTCCAGAAACAAAATACGTATTAAAAAGATATCCCCTGCCTGAGGCGATGGCTGAAGCCGTTCACAAGATAAAAGATTTAACCATACTAAGCATAGACTCTATAAAAGCCCTTGTGACGATGCATGCCTCTGTTTTGAATTTGAGCGGTCCTATAAGCATAGCAAAGATGTCTGGTCAGGCGGCAGAAGGGGGTCTTGGCGAGTTTCTCGGGTTCATGGCTTTTGTCTCACTGCAACTTGCCATAATAAACATCCTTCCTATACCCATGTTGGATGGTGGTCTTATTCTACTATTCTTAATAGAAAC